>CAISZM010000053.1 GCA_903889965.1 uncultured Elusimicrobia bacterium | reverse complement strand
GATTATCAGATTATCAGATTCCAGATTATAAGATTGAAGAGTCAAGATTTGAGATTCGGTACTCAATATGTAATCTGCAATCTTATAATCTTTAATCTTCAATAGTCCCTATTCCCAATCTTCAATCTGATAATCTAAAATCTTCAATTCCCCATATTCCCGATCTGATAATCTTCAATTCTTATTCCCAATGCCCAAACCCAAAGCTGATAATCTTGAATCTTATAATCTTCAATTCGGTATTCTTCTTCCCTTTCTTACTTCCCTGCTCCTTATATTAAGTTATCCCAGGTTCAGCCAGGGCTGGCTGGCCTGGTTCGCCCTCGCGCCGCTTTCATACTTCCTGATAAAGTCCAAAACTCCCAAGTCGGCCGCCTTGGGTGGGCTCGTCTGCGGTTTTCTTTTCTACCTCGGCATACTTTACTGGATATACCCCACCATGCGGGCTGGCGGGGTGGGACCGGCCGTTTCCGCGCTGGGACTATGCGCGCTCAGCCTCGCGCTCTCGCTTGAATTCGCGCTGGTTTCTGTCTATGGTTTCTATGTCAAAAAGGCCGGGCTGAAGGCCTGGCCCTATCTTTTCGCCCTGGGCTGGTTCCTGCTGGAAAGGGGCAAGGTTTACCTCGCCATGAAAGCGATCTGGTTCCCCTGGTTCATGCTGGGGTATACGCAGTGGGAACATGTACGGCTCATACAGATAGCTTCGCTGACCGGGGTTTACGGCTTGAGCGCGGCGGTCTGTTTCACCGGGGCTCTGGCCGGAACCCTTTTCGCGAGCGGCGGCAAGGCCGCGGGGAAACTTGCCGGGTTCGCACCGGCGATCCTGCTTTTAGCCGGCTTGTGGACCTTCGGCGGCCTGGAACTTAGGAATATTCCCGCGCCGGCAAGAACTCTTAAGGTGGCGCTTCTGCAACCCTCCATAGACCAGTACGCCAAATGGGACGCCGCGGAGGCGGGGAACATAAAATCCAGCATGGAAAACCTGGCGGCCCGGTCCGCTGGAGCGGAACTGGCGGTCTGGCCGGAGAACGCCCTGCCCTGCTGGATAGATTCAAATGCCTGCTATAGCTGGCTTAAGGCTGCGGCCGCCCGCCCTTCCGGGGGCAGTCTTGTGGGCTCGGTTTCGAGGGGCGACGGAAGTCACGTGGCCGCCTTCCTGCTGGACAAAAAGGGGGAGATCTCAGCTTCCTACGAAAAACGGCAGTTGGTTCCTTTCGGCGAGTATGTGCCCATGCGGGGATTCCTCGGCCGTTACATAAAGCCCGTGGCAACGCTGGGAGAATTCCTGCCCGGCGCCCGTGACCAGAAGCTTATGGAGTTCAAAGGTTTTAAAATAGGGGCGGCTATCTGCTACGAGTCGGTTTTTCCGTACCTTTTTTATCCTTCTACGCGGGCTGGCGCCGACCTGTTCGTGAATATCACGAATGACGGCTGGTACCTGGACACCGCCGCTCCGTACCAGCATTTTATAGTCAATATTTTCAGGGCGGTGGAGAACAGGCGTTCGGTGGCGCGCGCGGCCAATAACGGCATTTCCGGAGTGATAGACCCGTGGGGCCGCGTGCTGGCGAAGACGCGGCTGAACGAACGCACGGTGCTGGAAGCGGATGTCCCGGTCTACTCCCCCGCGCATTAAAATAATGAACCGTGTAATATTTGTGGTATTGATATTTGAATGTAGGGGCAGGCATGGGGTTGCCTTTATTAATAGAGGCTGACGCAGGGATGGGGGGCAAAACCCTGCCGGAACCCGACGCTTGCGTAGCGCGGAGGGCGAGGCGGGGAAGGGCGAGCACGATGTGCGAGACCCTGGTTTTGAACACCATCCCTGCGTTAGCCGGTGCTGCAAGCCGCGTGGAACAAGGGCAATCCCATGCCTAACCCGAACCAGGGGTATAGGCAGTAATGAAAATATTTTTTTCTAAATATTACACGGTGAAGACGCCTGGGCATGTTTTCCGCGCGGATAAATTCCGGGCGGTGATAGACCTCCTCCTGCGCGAGGGGGTGATAAACAAAAAAGATATAACCGCCCCGGCCGCGCCGTCAGCGGCGGACCTGAAGCTGGCGCACAGCCAGGCCTGGGTCAGGAAAAACCTGGAATTCAGGTTCACCCCGAAAGACTCCGCCCTGGCCGAAATTAAGATCACGCGAGCCGTGGCGCTGGCCCACCTGATGAACGCGGGGGGGACCTTGGCCGCGGCGGGCGCGGCGCTGCGGGACGGGGCAGGCGTCAATTGCGGCGGGGGCTCCCACCACGCCTTCAGGGGACACGGGGGCGGTTTCTGCCTCCTGAACGATATCGCCGTTGCCGTAAAAAAGCTGCTCAAGGAAAAGCGTGTGAAACGCGCCATGGTAATAGATCTCGACGCGCACCAGGGGAACGGTACGGCCTCCATACTCCGCGGCGACCGTCGCGTCTTCACTTTCTCCATGCATGGCTCCGAAATTTATCCGCCGGAAAAGGAAAAAAGCTCGCTGGACATAGGGCTGCGCCCCGGCACTGGCGACGCGGCCTACCTGGCGGCTTTAAGGAGCGAACTGCACCGGGCAATGGACAGGTTCAGGCCGGATTTCGCCGTATACGTGGCCGGGGCGGATATCTACAGGGGCGACGCGCTGGGCGGCCTTAAGCTCACCATGGGCGGGATCAAAAAAAGGGACGCTTTTGTTTTCGGCGAATGCCGCCTGCGGGGGATCCCCGTGGCCCTGACGCTCAGCGGCGGCTACGCCGTGAAATTTTCGGACACGGTCCGCATACACGCGAACACCGTTAAAGCGGCCATGTCTTCCTTTCGAAATCCCCGCCGGCCTAGCGCAGCGCCGGCAGCGTGAAATAGAAAGCGCTGCCGCTGCCTTCCGTGCTCTCCGCCCAGATCCGCCCGCCCTGCCTTTCCACCAGCATTTTGCAGATATAGAGCCCGAGTCCCAGTCCTTTCATGCCCTTGCGCGATATGTTCCTGGCGTGGTAGGCGCGGTCGAAGATCTTGTCCAGGTCCGCGGCGCCGATGCCGGGGCCGTTGTCGGACACGCAGATCTCGGCCATCTTCCCGGCGCCCGGCGCCCTGCGTATCCGGATCTTTATGGCGCCGCCGGCCGGGGTGAATTTGAAGGCGTTGTCCAAAAGGTTCCCCAGCACCTGGCGCACGCGCGAGGGGTCGGCCTTGGCCTTTACGGGGGCGGATGCCTCCAGCGACAGTGAAATACGGCTCTTTTTAGCCGCGGGCTTCATAAAAGAGATCATCGACTTTGCCAGGGCGGCCAGGTCGGTAGGCTCCGTATTTATGGAAAGTTTACCGGTTTCAGAGCGCGTAACCTCCAACAGGTCTTCCACCATGTGCGTCATTTCTTTGGCCGATTCCAGCGTGCCGTCCAGTATCTGCTTCTGGTCCGCGTTCATCATTTTATCAAGCTCCGCCTGAAGGTAGCTTAAGGCCATGAGCTGGTTCGTTATGGGCCGGCGAAGTTCGTGGTTTATGTGGTGCGTGAGCTCCGTGCGTATCTTTTCCAGGGATTTCTGCGGAGTTATGTCGCTGTATTTCCACATATGCCCCAGGAAAGATCCGTCGTTCAGATATACCGGGATATAATCCTGCGAGAATACCCTTCCGTCCTTGAAACACAGCTCCTCCCTGAGCGCGGCCTTGCCCCCTTTTATCTTTGACGAGATGCCTTCGAGAAAAGCATCGGGATTAGCCGTTATAGCCTTGGTCTGTACGGCTATAGCCGCGCAGTCGGCCCCCGCAAGGGCTTCGGGCGAGGACGAGATGGAGAAAATATCGCAGTATCTCTGGTTTACGAACTGCACTTTGCGCCCGGGAGTTTCCAGCATCAGACCGGACCTGAGGTTCTTTATAAGCGCGGTCAGCCTGGCCACGGCCTCCTCCAGTTCCGTTTCCATGGCCTTCCTGCCGGAAATATCGGTCTGCGTGCCTATCACGCGCAGCGGCTTGCCCTCGGGAGAGCGGCTTATCACCTTCCCGCGTTCCAGGATCCATTTGTAGGAACCGTCCTTGCAGAGCAGCCTGTGCTCGTTCGTAAAAATGGCCGTGGCGCCGTCCAGGTGGGCCTGTATGCAGGCGCCGGACTTTTCTTTATCTTCAGGGTGTATGCGGGAGCGCCATTCCTCTATGGAGTCGCCTACCTCCGCGCCTCCGTAGCCCAGCATGGATTTCCAGCGCTTGGAATAAAAAACTTTACCGGTCTGGGGGTTCCAGTCCCACACCCCGTCCTCGGCCCCTTCAAGGGCGAACTGCCAGCGCGACTCGCTCTCCTGCAGCAGTTCCCCCGCTGCGCGGTGGGCCTCCTCCGTTTCCAAAGCGTGGGTGAGCAGGGAGAGCGTGCGCCGCTCTATATCGGAAAGCTCGTGCGGCCCGGTATGGGCCACGCACAGGGCGCCTATCACGGCCCCGGACTGGGACTTTACCTTGCGGCCGGCATAATTTTTCAGGGAACACGGGGCCGCGCAAGGACCGGCTTCGCCCATGCGCGGCTCGAGCTCCATCGCGCAAAACAGGTCAGGGCCGTTGGAGCAGATAATACGCCGGCAAAGGCCGCCTTCCGGCTCGCTTATATCGCCCGCCTCCGGAGGCTGCCACCTGCTGACGGTGCGGACCTGGCTCCCGTCCAGGCGGCCATAGACGGCCAGGGCGCATTTTAAAAGTTTCCCGGCCAGCCGTACTATCTCGTCGACGTTCCTGCCGTAATCGGCGCCGCGCGAAGACAGCATCCGGAGTATATCGTCCAGCGCGGCTCCATGCTGCCGCCGGCGCTCATCCGCCCTTTTCCTGTCTATGGCGTTAACAATGGTGGGCGTCGTTATGCGGATCAGGTCCATGTTTTCCTGCCGCCAGAGCGTCTCCCGCTTTACGCAGTCGAATCCAAGGAAACCTTCGATATGTCCGTTTATGGCCAGCGGCACCGCCAGCGAGGATAATACGGACTGCGCCCTGAGCAGTTTTTTCTCGGCCCCGGCCTCTTTGGGCAGGTCCGCTGTCCTGCTTATGTTTATCTCCCGGCCCGCCTTGATGTTGGCGACCCACCAGGGGAGGGCGGCGAGGGGCAGGCTCTTTTTGCTGCGCAGCTTCGGCGCAATACCGGCGGCGCACCATTCGTGCGTGTTGCGCATGACATTTTCGGCGGGGTCGAACTGGAATACGTAGCTGCGGTCCACGCCCTCGAAGCAGCCTATGAGGCTGAGTATGGAGTTTATCCACGCGTCTATTTCTTCAGGGGGGAGGGAGATGAACAGGGGGGAAATTCCGGCTATCAGCCTTTCAAGCCGGCGGCGGCGCTCAAGCAGTTCTTCGGCAAGGCGCCGTTCCGTTATGTCCGTGGCGGAGCAAATAACGCGTCCGGCGCCGCCCGCTCCGGGACTGTAGACCCTTTCCACGGAAAAGAAACGCTTTTTCCCAGCCGCGCCGGTCATCTGCTCCTCGGTGCGCAAAGGGGTTTTCTGGGCGAAGGCCAGTTCCGCGTTCTTTACGCACACGGACGCCTCTTCCGGGGCCAGCAGCCGATCTATCTTTTTGCGTCGAAGCAGGTTCGGGGACACGCCGAGGAACGCGGCATGCGCCTTATTGGCCGCGCCGTAGGTGTCCGGGGCCGTAAGGCACCAGAGATGCACGCTGATGTTGTCGAGCAGAAGTTCCAGCTCGCCATGCCTGTTAAGAGACGCCTCGCACAATTCCTTGTGCCGTGTCTGGCGCATAACCCCCCCGTACAGCCACTTAAACCGTGCCCGTGGACCGGGCTTTACCCTACGCCTATTATACACCGCGAAACCCCTCATTTCAAGCGTCTCCAGGCTTGCGTCCCGACCGCAGGACGGGGGGGTCCGGTGTAAAAAGGCTGCGCCATGTCCATTAGACCTATGCCATAGGCCTTTCAGTCTGCGGGCCGCCATCCCCGGCAAAAGGAATAAATTGGATATTCTCCTGCGCGGGAGGCCTCTCCCAATGGGGTATTGACAAGTCTATGGGTCTTTGGGCCTAAAATGCAATAGGTCGATGGGCTGGTACTTGACTAGGCCCTTTGTCCTTGATTATAATCAATGTAGTGCTTAAAATGTAAAGGTGAGCATGGCGCTTCCAGACCAAGCGCTTCCAGACCAAACCGCAGCTACGGAGGAGTAATGTTAAGGAAATCGGCCGCAGCGTTCGCGATAATCGCAGCAGTCTCTACCCTGGTGTCAGCAGAGATCTCTTTTGACACCACCAACAAAACCAGCCTTCAGCAGGAAATATCCAGCCTTGAGCTGAATGTTCCCGCAGTTGCCCCGGCCGAAGAGGCGGGCGTTCTCCCCAGGAGAGTCGATAAGGAATGGACCATAATGGTTTTTGTCAACGGCAAGAACAACCTGGAGTCCTTCGCCCTTAAAGACATGAACGAGATGGAAATGATCGGTTCTTCCGACAGGGTTAATGTTGTGACCGAGATCGGCCGCATGGGCGGTTACGACGCTTCGGACGGCGACTGGAAGACGGCGCGCCGCTACCTGGTTAAGAAAGATACCAATATCAATAAAGTAACCTCACCTGTCCTGGCCGACCTGGGCAAGGTGGACATGGGCGACTATAAGCACCTTATAGACTTCGTGGCCTGGGCTAAAAATGCCTACCCCGCGAAGAAATATATGCTTGTCGTATGGAATCACGGCGCCGGCTGGATAAAATCCCGCAGCCCCGAAGTCAAAGGAATTTCCTATGACGACGAGACCGGCCATCACATAACCACCCCCCAGCTTGGCATGGCCCTCAACGCCATGGGCAAGATAGACGTGTATGGCTCGGATGCCTGCCTGATGCAGATGCCCGAGGTGGACTACGAGATAAAAACCAACGTCGACTATATAGTGGGTTCCGAGGAAACAGAACCCGGCGACGGCTACACCTACAATACCCTGCTCGGCCCCCTGGTGGCTAACCCCGCCATGGACGCCGCCACCCTGGCCACCCTGGCTGTGGACGCCTACGGCGACCATTACGGCACGCAGGATTACACCCAGAGCCTGGTGCGGGTCTCCGCGCTTAACGGCCTCGTCACGGCGACGAACGCCTTCGTGAAGGCCGCCATGACCGCCAATGAGAAGGATCTCGTTAAAACCGCCCTCTCAGGCGCCCAGAGTTACGCCTACGCGGAAAATAAGGACCTGTGCCATTTCCTTGAGCTCTACTCCGCCTCTTCCAAGAACGCGGGAGTGAAAGCCGCGGCGAAGGCCCTCGAGGATTACGTCACCGGCACCCTGGTGATGCATAACCGCGCGAACGCCACTTACGCGAACTCGCACGGCCTGTCGATATATATGCCCGACTCCGTAAACGCGAGCTATAATGAACTGGCTTGGGCCAAAGTCTCACAGTGGGACGAGTTCATAAAGTGGTACACCACTCCGTAAAGGACGCGGTTCAGTAAAAGCGCGAAGGGCCGGCCTCAAGCCGGCCCTTCCGCTTTTTAAGGCCGCTGCGGTTTTCCTCCCCCTTATAGCGTAGGCCCTTTACCGCTCACGGCTGGGCTTTTGGGCCCTTGTCCGGGGGGCGCGGCGCTGCTAGAATTACAGGGACGCCGCTGAGGATAATAATGCTGAAAAAACTGCGCTTTTCCGCCATACAGGTAATATTTTTAGCTTCGCTGGCTTCAGCCTCCGGCTTCGATTTCGACGGCCGAGGCGCGGGCCGGGTCCTTGATATTCCCGCTGCGGAAGCGCCCTCCGTTTCACCTTCGGCCCCCGCGGACCGGCAGAAAGAGTGGACCATCATGGTCTACCTTAACGGTAAAAACAACCTGGATCTGGCCGCGCTCTCCAACGTGGACGCGATGGAGAAGGTCGGCTCCGGAGCCAAATATAATATCGTGGTGGAACTGGGCCTTACCAAGTCTTACGACCCCGCGACCGGCACCCTGGTGAATGCCCGCCGCTACCTGATAAAGAAAGACAACATACAGAACGGCGACAGCGAATACCTGATAGATTCGCCGGCGGTGCAGACCCTGGCTAAGGCGGACATGGGCGACTATAAGCACCTGGCGGAATTCGGGCGCTGGGCCAAAGCCAATTATCCGGCAAAAAAATACATGCTGATAGTTTGGAACCATGGTTCGGGTTGGCTGAAGAGCGCGGAGGGCGTGGATGATAAGGGTATTTCCTATGACGACGCTACCGGCCACCATATAAGCACCCCGGAACTGGGCCAGGCGCTAAAAGAGATCGGCGGCGTGGACGTATACGCTTCCGACGCCTGCATGATGCAGATGGCGGAAGTGGTTTACGAGCTGAAGGATTCTGCCGACTATATAACCGGTTCCGAAGAAGCCGAGCCGGAAACAGGCTACCCCTACGATATGGTCCTGGGCCGGCTGGCGGACAGGCCGGAGATGGGCGGCGCGGAACTGGGACAGGCCGTGGTGGACGCTTATAATGAATACTACAAGCAGCATTGGGGAAATACCACGCTGAGCGTGGTCGCGACATCCGCGGTAAAAGGGCTTGTGCCCGTGGTCAACGATTTCGTGCGCGCGGCCATGGCCGCCAGGGAGCGGCGCGTGATAAAGGCGGTCATCGCGAAGACGCAGGCCTTCTATTACAATGACAATAAAGACCTCTGGCATTTCCTCAGCCTCTATGCCGAGGCCTCGAAGAGCCCCGAGGTGAAGATCACGGCAAAGGCTCTTGAGGATTACCTATCCGGCGCCCTCATAATGCGGAACAGGGTGAGCGGCGAAAAATACGCGAATTCAAAGGGCCTGGCCGTATTCCTGCCCCCGGTCTATTTTGACAGTACCTACAAGGAGCTGGCCTGGGCCAGGGATACGCAGTGGGACGAATTCGTAAAGTGGTACAGGTAGCGGCCCTTATAGGCCCTTTGCCGGAACCGGGTAGGTTTTTAGGCCCTTGTGAGCGGGGCGCGGCGCTGTTACAATAGTCATAACGATTCACAGGAGGATCAATGTTAAATAAACTTTGGCTGTCCGCCTTTTCGGTATTCTTCCTAGCATCCGCGTCTTCCGCGGCCGGAATTAATTTTGACGGCCCCGGTGAGGGCTTGAAAGCCGGGCTCTCGTCAGCCGAGGTCCCGGAGGCCTCCCCCGCACAGGATAAGGGCATAATAACGGACTGGCTGTTCGGCAACAGCCACCAGGCCGCGCAGAAAGCCCCGGCCGAGTGGACCATAATGGTCTATATAAACGGGAAGAACGACCTTGAGCCCTACGCGCTTAAGGACATGAACGAAATGGAGATGGTCGGTTCAAATCCCAAAATGAATATCGTGGTGGAAGCCGGCCGCATGGCCGGCTATTCCGAAGAGGACGGCGACTGGAAAGGTATGCGCCGCTACCTCATAACCAAGGACAACGACGTAAATAAGATCTCCTCCAAGCCGTTGGAGAAGATCGCCAAGGCGGACATGGGCGACTACAGGACCCTGGCCGCCTTCGGGCAGTGGGCCAAGGCCGCTTATCCCGCCAGGAAATACATGCTGATAGTCTGGAACCATGGTTCCGGCTGGGAGAAAGGCCTGAAAGACGTGGTCAGCAAAGGCATCTCCTACGACGAAGAGACCGATAACCACATAACCACTCCGCAGCTCGGTATGGCGCTCAAGGCGATAGGCAAGGTCGACGTGTACGGCTCGGACGCCTGCCTGATGCAAATGCCCGAGGTGGATTATGAATTGAGGAATTCCGCGGATTACATAGTTGGCTCGGAAGAGACGGAGCCCGGAGACGGCTATACCTATAACACCTTCCTCGGCCCCCTGGCCGCGAACCCTTCCATGTCCCCGGCCCAGCTGGCCCTGGTGGCGGTGGACTCTTATGCCAACCACTACCAGCAGTCAGGCGAAGGCGCCACCCAGAGCTTCATAAAGACTTCCGCCCTTCCCGGGCTTGTGTCCAGGGTCAACGCCTGGGTAGACGCAGTCATGTCGGCCGGGCTTAAAACCGAGGTGGAAGCCGCCCGCACCGGCGCGGTGTCGTACGCCATCTCCGACAATAAGGACCTTTACGATCTCGTCAGGCTGGTCTCCGAAAAGACGGAGAACGCAGCCGTGAAGGGAGCCTCTTCGGCGCTGATGGGGTATATCACCGGGGAACTTGTGCTGCACAACCGCTACAGCAACAATACCAGCCCCGACAACGGCGGCGAGACTTCCCCCGACGACAAGGCGGATTATTCCGGCTCGCACGGCATATCCATCTACCTGCCCGGCTCCGCCGCGGCGGAGGGCTACAGCGAACTGGCGTGGTCCTCGGCCTCAAGGTGGGACGAGTTCATAGCCTGGTCCGCCCAGAAATAACCGCTTAAAACCGTATAAAAATAGAACCGGCCGGGTTTCCCCGGCCGGTTCTGTTTGTCGGCGTCTGCGGATTATTTGCCGGCTTCGGTTTTGGGGGCTTCCGCTTTCTTCTCAGCGGCTTTCTTGCCCTCGTGCCTGCCCTCGTGCTGCTTTATGGCCTTCACGGTGGTTTTGCCGTCCTTTACCATTACTTTCACTTTCGCGCCCTGTGTGAGTCCGGTCATCTTGCCGGCTTCAAGGGTGAAAGTCTTTTCCACGCCTTTGGAATCCTTCACGGTTATTTCGTTCTTGGCGGCGTCCATGGCTGAAATTTCACCAATGGTGACCTCAGCCTTTTTCATCGCGGCCGGTTTGGCGGCTTTGACGGGGGCGGCCGTTTTGGCGGCGGCGGGAACCGGGGCCGGGGCCGCAGCCGGGGTCTGAGCGAAGCTCATGCCGGTGAAAGCTGCGAGAGTTACTGCTGCGAGTATGTACTTTTTCATTGTGATTCTCCTTGGTAAAGTTTTACTTCTTTGACTATAGTCTAGCAGTCGTGGCATTAAACCACTCTTAAAACAAGATTAAATTATTTTAATGTTGCGGGGGGAAGATCACGGTGAACGCGGAGCCGCCTCCGTCGATGTTTTCAGCTTTTATCAGCGCGCTGTGCGCCTCGGCGATAGATTTGGCTATGGCCAGTCCCAGCCCGAAACCGGCCGAGCTGCGCGAGGAGTCCGCGCGATAGAAGCGCTTGAATATGTGGGGCAGGTCCGCCGCCGGGATGCCGGCGCCTTCGTCGGAAATGCGGACGGCCGGACCGGAACCTTCAAGGAATATCCTTACCCTTACCTTGCCCCCGGCCGGACTGTACTTGATCGCGTTGTCGAGCAGGTTGAGGAACAGGGATTTGAGCTGTAACGGGTCCCCTTCTACCGGGTGCGCCCCTTCTTCTTCCTCGAACTCCAGCGCCACCCCGGACTGTTGGGCGATCCCGGAGAGGCTGGCCGCGGATTCCCGCAGCAGTTCTATAAGGTTCACCCGTGAATGTTCAAGCCGCACTTCCCGGTTATCGTAACGCGCCAGGGTGAGCAGGTTCCCTACTATCTTCGATATCTTTTGTGTCTCTTCAAGGTTGCTCTGCAATATGGCCGCGTATTCCCCCGCTGTGCGGGCCTTTTTCAGGGCGACTTCCAGTTCGCCTCTCATTATGGTCAGCGGGGTCTTCAGCTCATGCGAAACGTCCTGTATGAAGCGCCGCTCGGACATGAACGAGTCCTCAAGCCGGGTCAGCATCGCGTTGAAAAGATCGGCCAGTTCCCGCGTTTCGTCGCGGGTGTCCGGCGGCTTCAGGCGCAGGCTCAGGTTCTCGGCGGTTATCTGGCGTATGGTGCGGGACATGCTGGCCACGGGGAGCAGGGCTATGCGCGCGAAGAACATGCCGAAAGCCCCGGTCAGGAGGACGATGATGGGCACCAGCGCGGCCATCATGGTGCGCAGGTTCCCTAGCGCTAATTGAGCCGTGTAGGCGGAACGGTACGCCTGCACTATATACACGGCGCCGCCGGTGCCTGAAGCGGGAGTGGCGTAAGAACGGAAAATATTTTCCGGCGAGTTCCCGTAGTCCAGGGTTATGGTGTCATAGGCGGCGGTGCCCTTAAGGACTTCCTTGAGCGTGCTTTCCGGCAATTCGGGGGCGACCCGCCGGCCCCGGGAGCTTTCAAGCTCCGCGCCCGAGGCGTCCAGTATGCGCACCTCCACCGAAGCCTGCCTCGGGTCCTCGGTGTTCAGGTGTACCAGTTCCGGGGCTATCTTGTAAAAAGCCCCGCCTTTGGCGGCGGCGGCTGAACGCCTGCCCACTTCTATGCGCTCCGTCTCCAGATATGTTTCCAGCGCGTCGGACACGCCTTCCGCGCGGTAGGCCAGCAGCTGGTCCATATTCTCTTCCAGGCTTTTCTGCAGGCTGTGGTAGACAAGGATGCTGAAAAGCGTGAGCGTCACGGCCAGGGCCGCCGCGTACCAGAGCGTTATTTTGAAGCGTACGGAGTTGAACATTGTTTATGCGGTCCCGGCGGTTTCAGCTTTTGATAACGTAGCCTTTGCCGCGCACGGTATGTATTATCGTCCGGGAGGGGGTTCCGCCCAGCTTGCGCCGGAGGTGATTGATGTGGACGTCGATAACGTTGGTGCCGGTGTCGAAATTTATGTCCCACACGTGTTCGGCTATCATGGTGCGCGTAACGACCTTGTCCTTGTTGCGCACCAGGTATTCCAGCAGCGAAAACTCTTTCGCGCTCAGGTCCAGTTCCCTGCCGGAAAGCTTCGCCTTGTGCGCGGGCAGGTCCAGCTCCAGGCCGCCGGCCATCAGCAGCGCCGAGGCTTCCGAGGGCCTTGAACGCAGCAGGGCCCTTACGCGGGCCAGGAGCTCTTCGAAGGCGAAAGGTTTTGTCAGGTAGTCGTTGGCTCCGGAATCCAGCCCCTTGACCTTGTCCTCGACGCGGTCCTTGGCCGTAAGCATCAGTATCGGGGCGGAAAAGCCGGAAGCGCGCAGGCTCGCGCATACTTGCAGGCCGTCCATGCCCGGCATCATCACGTCCAGGAGCAGCAGGTCGTAGAGGTTCTCCCCGGCCAGGCGCAGCGCATCCGGGCCGGTGTGGGCGGTATCGGCCGCGTAGCCTTCTTCCCTGAGGCCGCGCTTTATAAATTCGGCTATCTTTTTTTCGTCTTCGGCTATTAGTACGCGCATAGCCCTCCGGGTTTTAAATGCGGGTTCTGAAATGGGCTATGGTTTTTTTAAGCCCCTCTTCGAGGCCCACTTTCGGCGTCCACTTCAGTATCTTTTTCGCCCTGGTTATATCGGGGCGGCGCACCTTCGGGTCGTCCTGCGGCAGGGGCCTGAAAACTATTTTAGAACGGCTGCCTGAAAGGCGCTTTATCGCTTCGGCCAGTTCAAGCAGGGATATCTCCTGCGGGTTCCCTATGTTTACAGGGCCGTTCTCTTTGCTGATCAGCAGGCGGTATATCCCGTCTATCAGGTCCGACACGTAGCAGAGGCTGCGCGTCTGCGAGCCATCGCCGTAAACAGTTATGGGCTTCCCCTTGAGAGCCTGAGTCATGAAGTTCGGCACCGCCCGCCCGTCTTTCAGCCGCATATTGGGCCCGTAGGTGTTGAAAATGCGCAGGAGGCGTACCGGTATCCCGTGGTAGCGGTGGTAGGCCATGGTCAGGGCCTCGGCGTACCGCTTGGCCTCGTCGTAAACCCCGCGCGGGCCTATCGGGTTCACGTTGCCCCAGTAGGACTCGTCCTGGGGGTTTATCAGGGGGTCGCCGTAAACTTCGGAGGTGGAGGCTATCATGAAGATGGCTTTCTTGCTCTTGGCGAGGCCCAGGGCTTTGTGCGTGCCAAGCGCTCCCACTTTCAGCGTCGGGATGGGAAATTTCAGATAATCTATGGGGCTCGCCGGGCTGGCGAAGTGAAGTACCGCGTCGAGTTTCCCGTGCACGTGCAGATAGTTGGTGACGTCGTATTTGGTGAACTCGAACCCGGGATTTTTGAACAGGTCCTGTATATTGTCTATGCTGCCCGTGATAAAGTTGTCCAGGCCTATGACCTTGTGGCCTTTCGAAAGAAGGTGGCGGGAAAGATGGCTGCCGAGAAAACCTGCCGCTCCGGTGACTAATATTCTCATAAGGTTATTCCAATATTGGTATCAGGGTTATCAGATTCAAGATTATCAGATTGTCAGATTATAAGATTGAAGATTCAAGGTTTAAGATCCCGTGCTCAATATGTAATCTTCAATCTTCAATTGCTGCTGACTTCCCGATTCCCAATCTTCAATCTGATAATCTTGAATCTTGAATTTCTTGGTAGCCAATCTTATAATCTTGAATCTGCAATTTATATTTACGGCCTGCCTACCGACATGTACGTCCAGCCCAGAGACCTCATCTTGGCGGGGTCGTATAGATTGCGGCCGTCCAGCATTATCGGATGTTTGACCAGTGACAGCAGCTTCTTCTGGTCCAGCTTGGCGAATTCGTGCCATTCGGTCACGAGGCAGACGCAGTCGGCGCCCTTGGCGCAGTCATAGGCATCGGCGGCGAAATAGATGCCTTTTATGATTTTTTTTGCGTTCTCCTGGGAGACCGGGTCGTACCCGCGTAATTTAGCGCCGCGCTTGAGCAGCTCGCGCGCTATGTCTATAGACGGCGCGAAACGCATGTCGTCGGTTTCCGGCTTGAAGGCCAATCCCAGCAGCGCTATCGTTTTCCCTTCCAGGTTCCAAAGTTCTTCCTCAAGTTTTTTTACCAGCCACATTTTCTGTCTTTCGTTAACGTTCTTCACTGTTTTCAGCATCTCAAAGTCGTAGCCCACCTGGCTGCTCAGCCAGTAGAAAGCCTCCAGGTCCTTCGGGAAGCAGAAACCGCCGAAGCCGATGCCGGCCTTGAGGAAGGCCGGGCCTATGCGCCTGTCCAGGCCCATGCCCCGGGCCACGTCCTCCACGTTGGCCCCGGTCTTTTCGCAGATGGTAGCGACCGCGTTGATGAAGGAGATCTTGGTGGATAAAAAAGAGTTGGAAGCGTGCTTGATCAATTCCGCGCTTTTCACGCTGGTTACCACCAGCTCCGCGCCTTTCATGGGCTTGTATATGCGGCGCATCAGCGCCTCGGCCTGCGGCGAAGAGACGCCAAGAACAACGCGGTCCGGCTTGAGGAAGTCCCGGACAGCGGTGCCTTCGCGCAGGAACTCGGGGTTGGAGGTCACGTCGAAGGGAAGGTGGCGGCTGTTGTTGCGGTTTATGGTCTTGTTTATCCAGTCGCAGGTGGCCACCGGAACGGTGGATTTTTCCACTATGACCGTGTAGTCGGTCATGTTCGTCGCCACGTCCTCGGAAACTTTCTCTATCGCGGAGAGGTCGGCCGAACCGTCCTCGCGGGGGGGGGTGCCTACGGCTATGAATACGGCCTCGGCCCGGCGGCCTCCGTGGTGCATGCCGGCCTTTACGGAATTGGCGAAGTGCAGGCGCCCGGCCTTTACGTTCTTCTTTACCACGCTCTCCAAGCCGTCCTCGTAAATAGGCATCACGCCTTTTTCCAGCATTTTGATCTTGGCGGGATCGCTATCCACGCATACCACGCGGTGGCCGAGCTCTGCCAGGCACGCGCCGCTGACAAGGCCTACGTAACCGGCGCCGACCACGCAAATGTCAACCTTGCTGTTCTTGTTGTTTTTCATTTTAACTCCGGTTATTTTATTTCGCTGTCTTTTTCCAGCTCAACCTCGTGCGCCGCAGAAAGCTCGCGAGCCCGTTTCTTTTCGGATTTGCCCAGGAAATACAGCGCTATGAATATGATAACGAGGCCAGCCCAGTCCTCCGCTTTCGGAGGCTTCTGGGCCATGAGCAGGAATACCAGGAGGGTGGCGATAGTTCCGGCTATCAGCGAGGTCAGGCGGTTCACCAGGCCGGAGAAGGTCGCCGTCCTGCCCTTGAACATGAACAAGAACACGGAGAAGAAGGCTCCTATACCGTAAGGCACGCCCGCGATGGCCGCTTTCCACCACTGCGCGTGCGGGGTTATAAAAGCGCCCTGGAAGTTGGCCACGAAGTCCTTGGCGTTATTCGGGTCGGGCTTCATGACGAAGAGCACCGCCAGCGTGGCCAGAAGCATGGTGGTGCTGGCCGAGATCTGTTCCACCGCGAAGTAGCCTTTATTGTCGTAGGGGACGCCCTTCGTCCGGGTGTTCTTGAAGTAGTTCATTATGTAGATACGGATGGCGTAGGCCAGGATGTAGCTGCCCAGTATGGTCATGGCCGCCGCGTTCGTGAAGAAGGCGAAGTTGTTGGCGTCGAACACGAACAGCTGGCCGAAGAAGGCGGCGTAATTGCCGGTTTCCTGCGCCATGGAGGCGGCGCCCTTGAAGTTGAGCATCTGCAGGGCCACGGCCAGAAGAGCGAAGCCTACCGCCACGTTCTCTTCCCAGTAGACCTTCTTTTTGAGCACGCCCTGGTATATCTGTATCGAGTCCACCACGCGGCTTACTATGATGATGCTGGCCCGCATGATTATCATGGCCACCATAACCGAGATCGGCAGCAGGTACATCAGCGTGGTGGTGGGGATGACCACGGCGGTGCAGACGCCGGAGGGTATTATGTAGAGGAATTCTTTGGGGAAGGTTAAGCCCAGGATAGTGATCTTTTCCTGGGACTGGAACCTGTACCACTTCCAGATTATCACCAGGAACACGCAGAAAACGCTGGATAAGGCCGTGGAGTAAACCATGTAAGACACGTCGCTCATGGCGGGGTAGCCAGGGGCGTTGTTCAGGAAGTATTTCGGCGCTATTCCGGTAGCGATGTAGGTGATGAAGTAGCCTAAGGCCAGTTGGAGCAGCCTTTCGGTGGTCCCGTCGCCGGTTTTCTGCGTGAAGACGGTCTTCAGTGTTTTTATCATAAATCTCCCGTACTCTCCGGCTCGCCGCTCATATTATTATATATAAGGGGCCTGCCTGCAAACCGCCGTTTTTTCCTATTTAAGTTTTTCCGTGGCCGGCGCGCGCCTGGCGGCGTCCAGTATCTGGCACCTGAAAGTTCCCCTGGTGCTGGGCACGTAGAAGATGGTGCGAAGCCCGGAAAGCTGGTGGGCCGATATAAAATCCTGAAGTTCCTTCAGGGCGGTTTCGTTCTCCAGCGGTATCAGGCGGCGGGGTTCTTTTATGGCGGCCAGGAGAGGCTTGACCCTTTGAATGTCCCTCGTCTCGATGTTCCGGACTTCTCCGTCCTCGGCGTTCTTTGAGCGGAAGGCGTCCAGTTCTTCGCCTTCCAGGGGTTCAGCCCTCAGAAAACCGCTCAGGGCGGTTTCCCGCGGCAGGGCGGCCGCGGCTTTTTTAACCTCTCCGAAAGCGTGGGCGAACGCCTCCCCGAAATTGTTCAGCGGCGCCTCTGTGAGCGTTAGCTCCCCGTTCAGGTAGGCCGAGATCCGCAGCAGTTCGCCGCGATAGAACACGAGCTTGCTCTGCCTGGTATTCTGCGAGTTGATTATTTCGGAACTGTTTATTTCGCGGAAGAAATCGCGGGCCAGCTGCTGGGGGATCGTGCCGCGGCGGGTCACCAGTTTCTCCGTGCTTTCCTCGCGCATCATCGTCTTGCCGTCCTGGGCCACTTCGAGGCTGTATTCCTGGCCGGTAGTGAGCGATGAAACGGTCATCCATGCGGCTTTGACGCTCGCGCCCTGGTCGTAAGGCTTGAAGGCGGCAAAAGCCGCGGCCGAAACCGCAAGGGCCGCAATTATAGCCAGGTTTTTCATTTTTTATCCGCCGCGTGGTCGGCCGAGAAGGCGCCGCCCCGCCGGAAGGCGGCGGCGGCCAGCGCCAGTAAAACCAGGTTCTGGAGGAATTCGCGGGTTATGGAGTTGCTGCCGGAGCTGCCGAAGCAGCCGCAGGAGGTTATGGGGAGGTGCCTGAGCCAGGCCTGGCCCAGCAGGGCTTCGAAGAGGATCAGCATGGCCGCCGCGAACGCGGCGGACAGGCGCGTGAAGATTCCGGCCGCGAGAAGGAGCCCTGTGTAAAGCTCCAGCCAGGGAACCAGGTGCGCGGCAACGAGCGAAAGATGGGGGGACAGCACCCTGTAGCCCTCTATGGCGTAGCCGAATTCCTCGGCCGGGGCCAGCGCCTTGGTGACGCCGGCGTAGATGAACACGCCCGCCACGGCGAGGCGGGCCAGCAGGCCCGCTGTTCCTTTTATTCCGGTTCGTCCGTTCATTTGCGTATCCCCGGCAGATTGTCGAATTTGGCGGCCTGTTCCAGCAGCTGGCCCGAGCCTACCGCCCGCTTCCCGTTTATAAAAAAGGTAGGGGTGGCGTTGACGCCCTTGATATCCGCCTCCGCTATGTCCAGTTCGATCCGCTTCAGCGTTTCGGGAGCTCCGGAACAGGCCGTCATTTTGGGCCAGTCAAGTTTCAGGCTCAGGGCGTATTGCTTGAATTCCACTGGCTCTGTCTTGGCCAGCGCCCATTTTTCCTGGTTCTCGAAGAGGAGCGCGGCGTATTCCCTGAATTTTCCCTGCTCGCCCGCGCAGTCCGCGTAGGCGGCGGCGTGCAGCGACCAGGGGTGGATATTGAGCAGGGGATAATGCTTGAAGCTGAAGTGTACCGACTGGCCGTATATGCGGAGCAGCCCATCCATGTCGCCGGCGGCATGCCGGCAGGCCGGGCAGGAGAAATCGGTGTATTCATAGATCTGCACGGGGGCTTTTTCGGGCCCGAAAGCGCGGAAGGCGGGCGAGGGACGCGTGGGGCCCAGGTTAAGCTGGCGCGCCATAAGCACGGCTATGGTGGAGACGAATATTAAAAAGAAAGCCAATGTCGCCAGCCGCGCGTTCTTCTGACTGATCATAATAGGATTATACAGTAACTCCCGCCGGTAAATCTACATGCTTCGGGCGGGCGGTAAGGGTTCAAATGATCTTAACTATCTTCGCGGGCGAGTGGGCGCCTTTTATAAGGAGGATCCTTTTGGCCTCTATGCCCAGCTCCAGCGAGAGCTGGCGTACGGCCGATGCGTTGGCGAGCCCCCGCTCCGGGGGCGATTTGGTCCAGATCTCGTAGGCGTCGGGGGCCTTTTTTACCAGCTTGTCCCGCCGTTCCCCGGGGTGGACTTTAAGTTTTATGAACATAGGGGGATAGTGATTGAAGATTATAAGATCGCAGATCGCATACTGAGCGCCGAATCTTAAATCTTGAATCTTACGATCTGATAATCCTTATGCTATCAGCGACTTTGAGGTCATGTCCGCCGGCTGCGGGAGGCCCATTACCGCGAGCACCGTGGGGGCTATATCGGAAAGGATGCCGTGCGGGCGCAGATTTACAGCCGCGGCCTCTTTTGAGATGTAGATGAACTCCACGGGGTTGGTGGTGTGGGCGGTCTTCGGCATGCCTAGCTTATAGTCCCACATCTCCTCGGCGTTGCCGTGGTCGGAGGTGACCATGACGGTGTAGTCGTGCTTAAGGGCCTCGTCCACAAGTTTTCCCACGGAGAGGTCCACTGTTTCCACGGCCCGCACCGCGGCTTCGTATATACCGGTGTGGCCGACCATGTCGCCGTTCGCGAAATTGACGAGGATAAATTCGTATTTTTCCGAGGCTATTTCTTTAAGCGCGCGTTCACAGACCTCGGGGGCGTTCATCTCCGGGTGTTCGCCGAAGCTGGAGGGGTCCCATGTTCCCTTGATCTCCACCTGGTCCTCGTTGGCGTAGGGCTCGGTGCGCTTCCCGTTGAAAAAAGAGGTGACGTGCTTGAATTTCTGCGTCTCGGCCAGGCGCAGCTGTTTCAGGCCGCTTTCGGAGATCACCTGGCCCAAAAGGTTCTCCATGCCGCCGCCTTCGTCCATCGGGGGCAGGGCGCTGAACTTGAATTCGTCGTAGTAGCGGGTGAGGCCGCAGTATACGACGTCCATCTTTTTCCAGCGGCTGCCCGGGTAAGAGTCTTCCACGAACGCTTTGGTGAGCTGTATGGCGCGGTCCTGGCGGAAATTGAAGTGCACTGCGGAATCGCCGTCCTTCATGCCGGGGTAGTCCCCGATTATGGTCGGGGGGATGTATTCGTCCACTATGGGCAGGCCGTTGGGGTTCTTGAGGGTCGAGTAAGCGCCGCTGATCGCCGCTTCCGCGGTTCTGGCCTTTGCGCCCTCGGCTTTTGTGATGGCGTTGTAGGCCTGGTCGGTGAGCTTCCATTTTTCGCCGCGGTCCATGGCGTAGTAGCGGCCCATCAGTGTGCCTATGCTGGCCACGCCCACCTCCTGGATAACTTCCTCCAGCATTTTAAGGAAGGAGAGGGCGCTGCGCGGGGGGGTGTCGCGGCCGTCGGAGAAGAAGTGCACGTAGACTTGCTTTATACCGGCTTTTTTGGCGTGCCGCATCAGGGCGTAGAGGTGGTCCTGGTGGGCATGCACGCCCTCGTCCTGTACCAGGCCCATCAGGTGCAGGGCGGAATTGTTCTTTACGGCGTTATTTATGGCCGCGGCGAGGGCGGGGCATTTGAAAAAGGTGCCTTCTTCTATCATGTCCATTATGCGCTTTAGTTCCTGTATGACTATGCGGCCGGCGCCCATATTGAGGTGGCCTACTTCGGAGGAGCCCTGGTAGCCTTTGGGCAGTCCCACGGCTTCGCCGGCGGGTTCGAGGACGGAGTTGGGATAGGTTTTGAGGTAGCGGCGCATATTAGGGGTCTTCGCGTTGTCCACCGCGTTGAACTTGTCGGGCTTGGCCATACCCCAGCCGTCGCGCACGATGAGAAGAATTTTTTTCTTATCCATATTTTTATCCTTGGTAAGTCGGAATGAAAAGCGTCCGCCTATATTTTAGGAAATAAGGGGGGGCTTATGATACGGAACGGGGGGTCGCGGGTCCTGGCTGAAGGTCAAGGTTCTTCAGGCACCGCGTCGGCTACACCAGGGGTCGTGCGGGATATTACCCTGCTCTGTCGGATTTCGCTGCGCGAAACCGCCACGGTGTCCGTAGTAAAGGCGGGAAGCAAAGTCCACTCGCCCGGGAAGAGGAAACACTACAGTGTCCCGCGGGGTCCACGCTTGCGTCGGTTTCCCCCCGCCAGACTTTGACGGCGGGTGCGCTACAGTGTCCGTGGCGGCGCAGGACTGCGGTCAAGTCCACGCCTTTCCGCAACGGGCGCTCAGGGTAACACCCCGCCCTCACGCTAACGGGCCTTCAGAACCCTGACCTCCAGCCACCCGCTCCATTACGCTTGCGGCGGCCGAACGTGGTAATAAGTTAAAATCTGAGAGAAGTGCGATTTTAAGATTAGGCGGCGGAGGTGGAGTCGGAAAATATTATGAAAACAATAACTTACGCTCTGGTTTTCCTGATGGCGGCGCCGGGGGCTTGGGCCGGGGCTAAAAAGAAGACGGACAAAAATATCCATTTGACCTGCCGCGAATACAGAAGCGCCACGGCTTGTTACCCCGCGTCCTGGTACCCTCTCGATGAAAATTTCGGGCGCGGGCGGAAAATGGTGAACGAGCAGTTCTTTTCAAACCCGGACCTGGATATTAACCATACCGTTAACGGCAGGATCGCCAGGAACTGGGCCGAGATAAGCGTGGGGGACATGTACAATATATATAACAATATCCCCGCCTCGGCGCCGACAGGCGACCTGTGGAGATACGCCCTTAGCTTCCAGCCTTGTACGGGCCGCGATACGGCCGACTGCATCCGGCCGCTCCAGGGCAGGACCGTAAACGGTACCGCCATGTCTTTTTACGAGATAGTAAGGGTCGAGCCCGCGAACCTGGGCATGAAATCCGTCAATGTCTTCTTTAAAGCGGGGGGGCGGCCGTACTGGGTGACGTTCAGCTCCCATAGCCTGGATTTCGACCGGTATTGGCCGTATTTTTACACGGTGCTTTCCAGTTTCAAAGCCCGGTAATATAGCGGTCACGGAATTGCCTGCGCGATCCCCCGGTCGATCCGTGGCGGGGCCTTAAGGCTGTCCTGTTCCATAAAGATACTTCGGCCCCCGGCATTCCCCGCCGGGCTCCGCCGCCGCCGACAAAAAATACCTAAGTGCCCACGGAGACATAGGTCTAAATATTTTGCCAGCCTGGGTATTCCGCCGCATACCGGCCTAGTGTGGTTTTACTACCATATAAGAAGCGTCCCGGGTGCGTATAACAAGGAGATAGAATATGAAATTTATAGGGAAAACATTTATCGCGTCGGTTTTGCTGGCGGCTGCCGGCATGTCAGCGTCGGCCGGAGCCGACGGCCTGTCCGCGGGGCAGGGAGCTTTTGGTTCTGTCTATCCGGTTTTTCCCGCTAAAGATATAACCGTTTCCGCGCCCGAGCGGATCGAATACGGTCTGACAAGGGACGTGTTCCTGGAAGTTGACGCCTGCTCCCTGTTGAATGCCCAGTTCTTCATGCAGCCTGCGATGAAGGATGCCCTTAACATGCTTAAACCCTGCCTGGCTGGCGTATCAGCCCTGACCGGCAAAGCGCCCATAGCCGCGGCGGCGGTGGATTCGGGAAAGGGAATAGAGATAACTGTTGTCGGAAGCGGCAACAAGGACGTAAAAGAACTCGTGGCCGGCGCGCTCGCAAAAAGGAACAACCAGCTTTTCGGTTATCCCTCGTCGGTAGTTCTCCGCGCCGCCAAACCGTAATGACCCGGCTGCCGCATCCTGCGGCATAATATCCGCTCCATAGTTGCCGGGCGGGATCTGTTAAGGGGGAGTATCCCCTGACCGCGGGTCCCCGCGGCTTTGGCAATTCAAAAATAACCGTATCCCACGAACCGACAGGTCCCTGTCCGTTCGCCGCGCTATTATTGATCCTTTCGCTTAAGGGTGTCAGGGATTGTCCGAACCGATTATCGGGGCGTATTTGCATTCTAAAGGAAGCCGGAAAACGGTATCGGGAAAATCGCTCGTTAAGTTGACCTTTTCAGAGTGCGAAGCGTAATCGCTTGAATTAACGTCCTGGGTCAGGGGAACGCAGTAATCCTTGTCGATATAATCCGCCAGCGTGATTATTTCCGCATCCACCTTTTTACCCAGGTCTTTGGCCTGGTTTAATTTATAGCCGGTGGCGGAATTTCCTATTATCTTCGTTTCTCCGGTAAACTGACCGGTGTAATAGACCGGGCTGTCCATAAGGAACGGGTTGTATCTTGACGGGTCATGCCTCACCGCGGTGCACCCGCCTTCGACGGTGGAGTAAACTATGAAGCTGTCCTTCGTCGATACCGACCAGGTCCCTACGTCTTCCGGCAAAGTGCTTAACCTTTCGCGGTAATAATGCGCAGAAAGGGTCTGCTTTATGAAGCGTTTCATGGTAACGCCGGCCGACCCGTCTTTAGCGTAATAATTCTCGTCGTAAGCCAGTTTGAATACCCGCGGCATCTGGCAGAAAACCGGCCCGCCCGCCGCGGGTGCGCCGGAAACGGGTTCGGTCCGGGCAGTGTCGGTCGATGCTCCGCCCGTATCGGGAGGAGGTGCTTTGGCCTTGCATCCGGATAAGAGCAGCGCGCAGGGCAGGAGCAGTGCGAAACAGTATAAGGATCTCATGCTGATAAAGTAACAATTTGGGCGCATTGAAGCAATGGCGGCGGGCGGCTTTTGCGCGCGTGGACTTAAAATTCAGCGGAGGGCCGCCGGCGAATTGTCAGGGGCCGGTGGAAGGCCGTATCGGAACAAAAAACCGGGCTGCTTTTTACAGCAGCCCGGCATTTTTTAAAAACCTGAACCGGTTAATCGGCCAGCGAGAAGCTCTGGTTGGAGAGCAGGAGGAAGTCCGGCTCCACCGTGTCTATGAACCCGCCGTTCCAGTGGTCGTACCAGACGCCGCCCCAAGGCCGCACCGAGCAGGAGGTGAGGTCCTTCGAGCAATCCAGATTTATCTTCAGCAGGGCTTTGGCGCCGTAGACGGTGCCGTCCTTCATCCGTGTCAGGGCCGCGTCGAGCACGGTCTTGGCGGCGCGGGTGTCGATATTGGTCTTGGCCTCGATGATGAAATCCGTGTAATCGCGGCGCGTCTTAACGTAGGTCAGGTTGTTCTTTCCCCAATCTGTGTCGGAGGGGTAAAAATCAAGCTTGGAGCCGGACCCGAGGGAAGCCATGGTGTAGCCGGGCAGCGCGGGGCTGCCTGCGGGCAGCGCCTCAAGGGTGAAGTCCAGGTTGCGAATGGAGCGTTCCCCCACATCCACGGCGGGGACCTCGAGGTCGAATGAGACTTTAAGTACCGCGGGCTGGGAAGCGTCGCGCACCTGGGAATAGAGGGTCGCGTCAACGCTGAACTGCCGGTGCTGGTACTGCGAGGCCGGGGTGCCCGCCTTTACGGCCTGCGCTGAAACCATTCCCGCCGCGAACATCAGCGAGCATGCCAGATTGAGCGTTTTTATCATTAGAGTAGTCCTCCTGAACCGTACGCGGCGCTTTGCCGCATCGGTCATTATATTCTAGCCGGTTCCGGCGGGTTCGTCCTGAGGCATTGGGCCCGCTTCCCAGCGTATTAGGGCCCACCCGGGTATGGGTATTATGGGTTTGTGCGGCCGCCCGCGCCGGATAAGAAAGCGCGCACTTTTGTATCATAACGGTTGGTACGGGTTTTGGCGGCCTTCCGGCCCGGGGAAGGGCGGCCCGGAGGAAAGCGCCTTAAACGCTATTACCCGGGGCTCGCCGCTCCGGCCGCCGCGCACCGGGGACGGTTAAATAAGATCCGGTGCAGGAAGATATGAAACATCAAATTTACCGCATAGGGAAACTTTTCCTTACAGCGGTTATACTGGCGCCGGGAATTGTTTCACCGGGCTTTTCCGCCGCCGCGCCCGGGCCGCTGCAGCGCCGCCTTCTCAATATCCTGGACTCGGGGGGGCCGGTAGGGTCCTGGCGGGTGGATAACTGCGAGGCCGCCCCTGCGGCTGGCATGGAGCCGAAGCTTGGAACCAGTGCGGTGGAGATCCGCGGCACGGCCCTTGGTCCGGGTTCGAAGGTCGACGTCCCCCTGTTCGACGGAGAGCTTCCCGGTTGCAGGTCTATATCCGCCTGGGTTCATGTGAAGCCGGAAAGCAACGTTTCCAAGGTCGGATTCCAGGTCAGGGATTCCAAAGGCGAATGGCTGACGTACCTGGTGGACGCCGACTGGACCGGGTGGAAACTGATAGAGGCCGATCCTTCGGCGGCAGGGTTCGAACAGGCGTACGTACAGAGCGGGCAAAACGGCAAAGTCGACCAGCCGGTAAACGCCGTCCACATGGTGTGGTTCGCAAAAAGCGGCGGTCCTACATCTCTAATATTCGACGAACTCTCCGCCCTGAGCGGATCGCGGCCCGGGGAGTCGGGGGTCCGCCTGGCCCCGGTTCAGGGCGGGGTTTATGAACCCGGGGCGCCGCTTGATTACCGGGTGATAGTGAATAATTTCGGCGATATGGCGCAAGAGGAGGAGATCTATTATACGCTGCAGACGAATTCCGGCCTGAACGATTCTGTCCCTCCCGATATCGTGACCGGGCTTGACCACGCCCTGGGTTGCAGGAACACCTGGGCCGTTGACGGCAGGGAGATGGGCGACGCCGGGATGTGCGACGGGGACGATATGTCCGCGGCCGCTACCCCGTGGGGCAAGGATTATAAGGAGGCGGTGGTCACGGCCGACCTCGGGCGGATCCGCGGCCTGACGGCTATGACGCTGGCGGCGGGTGACGCGAACTGGATATGGAAGATGGACGTCTCCGTCTCCGAGGACGGGAAAGAATTCGTGCCCGTGGACGGACTTCAGAACTACGACCTGCATAAGAAATGGGGGCGGCGGAGCCTGCCATGGCCCGGCCGGCCGGTCAGGGCTAAATTCCTTAAAATGAGGTTCCATAACAACGGCAATGGCAGCAGCTTTATCCGACTTCCCGCGTCGCTCATGCTTTTTGACGGGAGCTCTAACGACACGATCGCCGTTCCGAAGACGGGCGAGATCGTGGCGTCGGGCAGGGTCAGCGCCGTGGTGCCGGCTAAAGGCTTTGCCGAGGTCGCCCTGAAAGGCGCCGAACCCCTCCAGCCCGGCTCCTACCTGCTAGGGCTTGAAGCGGTTTCGGGTGAAAAAAAAGAAGTGCAATGGCTGCAGTACCTGGTGAGGCCGGCCGGCCAGGTAGATACCGAACGCACGCGGCGGTTCGGGATAAACTCGGCGGATATCTCCGCGGCCGCCGAGATGCGCCGCTGCGGTTTCGGCTGGGTGCGCTTTGATAACGCGAAATGGAAGATGTACTCCGCCGCGAAGGATAAATACGCCTTTGACGGTTCGGTGGCGCCCTGGCATGTGGACCAGGACCTGATATTTTCCGCATACCAGAAACTCGGGATGAAGGTCCTGCCTTACGTTTTTATGCCCCCGGACTGGGCCAGTTCGGCCCCGGTCGACGTCACTGAGAACCGGTCAGGCTACCCGCCCAAAGATCCCGCCGACTACGGCGAGGCCGTTTACCAGCTCGTGGCAAGGGAGGGCGGCGCGAAGGCCGACCCCGCGAAACTCCTTACCTCCGACAAAAAATCCGGCATGAATGGTATAAACGCGGTGGAGCTGTGGAGCGAACCGAACCTCGACGACCCCCGGCAGGGGGTGTTCGTGGGCCCGATCTCGCGTTATTTCGAGGTTATGCGCGCCGGAGCGGAAGGCGCGCGCCGGGCCGACCCGACGCTGCCGGTCACATCGTGCGGCTGGGCCGGCATAGGGCTCGAGACGGTCGGGCAGCTTTATGAATACAAATACGCGGACGGCAGGCGGCCGCTTGATTTTGTAGATGTCATAAACGTGCATTTCTACAGCGGGCGGGAGGAGCCGGAGATCTGCGGCCGGGACCCGAACGCGGAGCGGGGAGATAAGGCCGGTACGGGCGGAACTTACCCCGAGCAGATAGAGGATCTCGTCGCGTGGCGCGACCGGCTCAAGCCCGGGGCTGAGATATGGCTGACCGAAACCGGGGACGATGTCGGCGGCCCGATAGGCAGGACCGAGCGCTACCAGGCGGCGAAGGTTCCCCGCGCGGTGATGATCGCGCTTGCCCTTGGAGTGGAGAAGGTCTTTATCTACCGGGAGAAGGGCTCCCGCCCGGCGATGCACGCGGGGTCGGGGCTGCTGAGGGACGACGGCAGCGTGCGCCCGGTGTGGCTGACCGTCGCGGCCATGATAAGGCAGCTCCAGGGGTTCAGCGGACGCGCCCTCAGGCTCCCATCCTCCGATCCGAAGGTCTGGATGTATTTATGGGAGGATGGCCGGCGGAAAGTGATAACGGCCTGGAGATATGAAGGGACATCGCGGCTTGGCATAGATCTTGGCGGGGCTGAAACGGTAGACGCGTTCGGGCATCCCCTTAAATCGGACGGCACCGCGGGCCTAACCCTCGGCGAGTTCCCGATTTATATTAATGTAACCGCGCCGGGCGCAGCTTACGAAAAGCTCGTCAGGGACGCAGTAAAAGCGGCGAAGGCCCGCCTAGATGAGCGCGGGGCGCTTTCCGCGGTCCCGGCCTTGCTTTTCGAATTCGGCCCGCCTTCCGGCCAGCTGGGAATGCTGAAGGGATACGGGCTGCCGAGGATATACACCCCTGTAAGCGGCGACACCGTGTGGGATGAGGGCAGAGGCTATGGCTTTTCGGGACCGGCGATGAATTGCGAGGAACGCCGCTGGACGCGCGATCCGCTGGAACGCGATTCCTGCAAGGTAAACCCCGGGAACACCTTCCGGTTCAGGCTGCAGCCGGGGAAATTCCTCCTCAGGGTATCGGCCCGCGGGGTGAACGGCACAGAGGGCGGCATAAAGGTGAAAAGCGCCGCAGGCACGGAGCAGAAGATAGCGGCGGGAAAAGAGCATGTCGCCAGTTTTGCGGTAGAGGGGGGGCAGGTTATAGAGGTCGGAGTCCCGGATTACGGCAATATTTACTGGATCTCCGCGATCGGCGGGAAGGAGAGCAACTAGCCCGGTCTCACCGCCGGGTCAAAAACCGGGAGAAGCCGGTTCTTATTGCAGGCCGGAGATAGCCTTCCTGGTCAAAATGTCCGTTTCCGCCGATTCGTTCCTTTTAGCGTTAAGGACGTTGATCTCGAGAACGGTTTTAGGGTTCAGCAGGACCAGCCGGTTGTGACCGTAGGTGGTTATCATCACTTTTTGGGGGACGCTGTCGCTTTCGGCGGACCTGATCCCGAGGGTATTGGTTTCCTTGTAACCGAGCGCTTTCAGCTGTTTTTCATAATATTCAGCGGCATTGTCGCCCTGCCCGACCCGCAGGGTTATAAAATCTTCGGCGACGTATGAGCAGTTGAGGAAGGGGATATTCCTCAGGGTCAGGAAGGCCTCGGCAAGCGTAACATCTTTCTGGCTGAACGTGGACTCTACGAAACTCACCGGCGCGATCCCGGCGCAGGTGGCCTTAATGGCCCCGGTGCCGGAGAAATCGGAGCCGCCGGCCGTATTTCCAGGAGCGGAGGGGGGCTTCCCCAGGTTAGCGGTTATTTCGGGCACTATTTTCCTCATGGCGTCGGTAATGAATTCCGGCGTTTCCTGTCCGCCGTAGGTCAAGGTCACGAAGTACTGCCCGCCGGCCATAAATACGGACATGGCCATCTGCATCCCCCCGGCGATGTTCTTTACCTGGGATTCGTAGTAGTTCGGGCCCATTTTAGTCATCTTGTATTCCGCAAAATCCCGGGCCATGGCCGTGTCGAACTCCGCGTCCGGCATGGGGTTCCTGTTTATATTGATCGCAAAAGTCGCCCCGCGCCGGTTTATGGAGCAGCCTACGGCTTCCGCGCCCGCGGGACCGGCGCCGGATTCCGTGTACTGGATATCCGGTCCGAAGTTGTCGGCCATGAATTCTTTTGAAACTATATCGGAGCATTTAAGGTTCAGCGCGGCGCCGGGGCCGGAAGCCGCGGCGGCCTTTTGCGGCTCCGCAGGGTTTCCATTTCCGCGCTTCCCGCAGCCGGGCAGCGACAGGGCCGTTAAAACCAGTATACCGGCTAAAGTTATATTCCTCATTTTCGTCTCCTCTCCCCGGCGGCGCGTCAGTCAGCGCGCGGCCCCGGTAAATTTTAACATTTTAATCGCGGGCGGGACCGCGGGGATTTCGGCGGTTTCCGGGCCTTTTGCTACAATAGCCGTGGCGGGACCTCGAGCCTGAAAGCCGCGCGGTTTTCCGGAGCCCGGGCTGGGGGAGGCGGCAGCGGAAGGGAACAATATGGATGAGGAGCAAAAAATAAATACGCCGGTGAACCTGGACGCGCAGGACATGCAGGCCATAGAAAATTTCAGGAAGCAGAAAAAAACTTCGGTCCTCACCGTCATGTTCACCGATATCAAGGATTTTACCCGCCTTACCGAGACGAAGGGCGACGAGTACTCCTCTGAGATACGGAAAACGCACGACGACATCCTGGTGCGGGCGGTGGAAGAGGGAGGCGCGGGGAAGGTGCTGAAGCGCATCGGCGACTCCATCATGGCTGTCTTCGCCGAGCCGTCGGCGGCCGTGGAGAGGGCCCTGCTGATCCAGGAACGGCTCCGTTCTTTCAACGCCGACCCGGCCAATCCCGACAAGATCCTTGTGCGCATAGGTCTGCACATGGGGCAGATAACCGTGGAGGGCAGCATAGGGATGGATATCTTCGGCGGCGTGGTCAACCGCGCGTCCCGAATCAAGGAAATGGCTGGCGGCGGCCATGTCTACATTTCCTACACCGTTTTCGACAGCGCGAGGGGGTGGATACTGAACGGGCCGGGGCATCCTTACTCGTGGAAGCTGCACGGGCAGTACTTCGTGAAAGGCGTAGAAGAGCCGCTCGCCGTCTACGAGGTGTTCGACAGCGGGCATGTACGTCCGCAGCCCCCCCTGAAAGGCAGAAAGAAGCGTAATATGCCCGTTTTGGTTTCGGGCATAGGCCTCGTGGTGCTGGGCGCCGCGGCCGCGATCTCCGTCCTCCAGTACAGGAGCACCTCGGTATCTTTCCGGAACGTGCACCTGAATACAAAGCTCTTCCTGGACGATAAGGTGGAAATTGTCCTGGACGGCAAACCGGACGACGACCTCAGGGCCTCCCTGACCCAAATAACCCCGGGCCGGCACATCATATACTACGACGTCAGCTACATGGTGCGCTATTACGCCGCGATGGACGTAAAGAGGGGCAGGAACATCATCGAGCCCGTGTTCAATTACAACGAGCTTCCGGAATTGAGCCGGTCGCTGATGTTCGAAAAAGGCGCCGCCAACCGCAGCGAAGCCTCTGAAACCGGCAAATACCTGATATACGAAAAGGGAAAAAGTAAAAAAGACGCCGAGGCCCGCATTCATTTTGTGATACAGGCGAAGCGGGACCCGGCCGACCGGGAAAAGATAATTTTCGATTACGACGTGGATGTGGCGCTTAACGGCAGGGAGGTGGCGCGCAAACACATAACGGCGGGCAACGCGGCTGCGGACACCGACGGGAAAACCGTGAGCCTGACGATCTATAAGGACGACTACCACTACTATTACGCCAGTTATTGCGTTTCCGGTACGTCCACGCAGCTGGATGTCGGCTCGGGTTATATAGAGTACGAAAAGCCCTGACCGGCCGATCCTAAAAAGGGAGAACTATGGGACAAGATACCCTCATCACGGTCCTTCTCGCACTTATCCACGGGGTGACCGAGATCCTGCCCGTAAGCTACCAGGGGCATCTTCTTGTTTTTGAAAAGCTGCTAGCCACGGAAAACCCCCTTGCCGTGGAGATCGCGCTCCACGCGGGCACTCTCGCCGCCATCATCGCCTTCTACTTCAAGCCGCTGCGCAGGCTTTTCAGACGCCACAACCGGCGGCTGCTGCTCATGGTCCTGGCGGGAACGATCCCGGTGGCGATCGTGGGCGCCTTCTTCAAGTTAGCGGATCTTGACGAGAAGATCTCCACGCTGCCCATCTCGGGAGCGGGGTTCCTTGTTACGGGCATCTTTATCCTGTACTGCCTGCGGACGCACGAGGAAGCGAAAGAAATGGCGCAGATGAGCTGGACGGACGTGCTGGCTATCGCGTTAATGCAGGGCGCCTCGGAACTGCCGGGGATCTCGCGGTCCGGGATGACGATATCTATGGCTTTGAAACTGGATATTATGGGCGGGGATGCGGCCGCCTTCTCGTTCCTGCTGGCGATACCGGCGATGGCCGGAGCCGAGTTCGTGCGCTGCATCTCGGCGGTGAAGCACGGATATTTTACGGGCGACCTCATGCTTCCGATGTTTATCGGCTTTCTGATCTCGGCTATCGTGGGATATTGCGCTTTGTACGTGCTTGCGAATACGCTGAACAAAGAAAGGTTCAAGTATTACGCCTATTACTGCCTCCTCCTGGGAGCCGGCGTGATCGCCTGGCGGCTGATCTAGGGCGCCGGAGGTTTCGCCGGCATTTTTACGTATTTGATGCGGCGGATATCGGTGCCTGGAAAATAAAAATCCAGTATTTCCCTGTAGTTCCTGCCGAACTTGCCGGCCAGGCCCGCCGCGCCGCTCTGGCACATGCCTATGGCGTGGCCCCAGCCCCCGCCGTATATCCAGTAGTTCCGCACGCGCCCGTTCTTAAAACGATTTATCTCTATTTCGAACAGAGTGCTTTTCAACGAGGTAAAGCCCAGGATATTCCGTATCAGGTGCTCTTTCGTCACCGTCACCGATCTTTTCCTGCCCACCAGCTTGATGGAGTTGACGTTGCCCGAAGGGCTGCGCCGCAGCGGGATTACATCCAGCAGTTCTCCCACGTCGTAATCCCTGTTCACGCGGAAGGTCATGTCTTTCTGGCGGATGATCTTCATCCAGCGGAATTCCGATGAGCGGACGCGGCCGGGGTAGTTGCAGTTGGCCTGCGGGTTGCCGGTGATCCACAGCTGGAAAGCCCAGGGGTCCAGGGGGGACTCGCTCTTCGAGGGGGCTATGTCCGGCTTGGTGACGAGGTAGGGGGAATCTCCCCAGCCCGTCACCTCTTTGGAGGCCTGCGTCCAGCCTCCGCAGTTGGCGTGATAAAACGAATATGCCGGGCGGCCGTGATAGGTCAGTATCTCGCCCTCCGTCTCCACCACGGCGCGGCTGGTGGTGTTGGCCTCCGCGGACATGCCGTTGTACGCCTGGCAGTGCTCGCCGTCGCACAGGTGGTAGCCGTCCTTTTTGTGCACGCCTCCCCGCGCCCGGCGTATAAGGACCTGCGTCCGGGCTATCACCGCCTGCGCCTTGAGGGACTCGTAAGGCCACTGCGGCGCCACTTCGCTCGGCACTACGCCGAGCAGGTAAAGCTCGTTCTCCACGACGTTAACCACGCCGATGCCGCGCCCCGGTATCGGGTAAAGCTCTATGTAGCCGCGGTATTGCCGGTCGGAACCGCGGAACCAGGGGTTGCTGCACTTTGAGGAGGCCTCAAATACGACCGAGCCGCCCTTTTTCGCCGGTTTAAGGAGTATTTTCCCCTGGAAACGCCCGTAAACCGTCCCGTCGCGGCCTTTCAGCGCGACCTTGCCGTCCTCATAGGCCGCCGTCCAGGCCTCGTCCGGAGGGATCTGCGCGAACACCTTGCCGCTGGCCTTCCCCGTAACGGCCAGCCCCTCGAACGATTTGAATTTGAGGAAATTGTTCCTGCCCTGCTTGCCCGTATTGGTGGAGCCTATGCCTACGCGTATGCGGACCGAGTCCGAAAGCGAGGCCAGCGCGTCCAGTGGGGCCATAACCAGCGGGCGGGTGATCCTGAACGGCGGCCTTATTTCCTCCGGCTGCTTGGTCAGCTTGCCCTCCAGGACTTTCATCATCTTGGACGCCACGGGGTGGCCGGGAGCGTAGTCCAGAACCCGGTAATACTGGTTCCAGGCTTCGTTGAATTTCCCCTGCCGGGCGTAGATGCCGGCCAGGGGCAGGCGGGCCTCGGTGAAAGAGGGGTCTTTGCGCAGGGCCTCTATGAGCGCGTCCTCAGCCTCCTTTTGCATATTGAAGTTCATGTAGTTCCAGGCGAGGATGTAATCCACGCCGGCGAAATCCGGGCGCAGCCGCCTGTATTTCTCCAGGTGCGCAAGCGTTTTTTCCTTATCGCCCAGGTTCGAGTAAACGCTGGCCAGGCCAAGTTCCGCGCGGGGGTGCAGTTCCTGTATGGTTATGGCGGTTTCAAAAGCCATGCGCGCGCCGTCGTAATCCGCCTGGTGGAATTTCAGCCACCCGAGTTCAGTGTATATATCGGCGTCGTGCGGGGAAAAGGCCAGGGCTTTCAGCATGGCGCCGGCGGCGTCGTGGTAGCGCCCGGCCTGGCGCAGGCACATGGCAGCGTTCAGGAACGCCCGTCCTCCGTCCTGGTTGGAAGCGGCTTCGGACATGTAGGCCGAGGCGGCCGCGAGGAGGTCTCCTTTGAGGTACAGATCATAGGGCGCGGGCGCGGCCGCATACGCGGCCGATTGAAAAACAGCGAATAAAAGAATAAGATTTAGCCTGCGCACGATACACTATCGTATGAAATTATCGTTCAGCTGCACAAAAAGGCCGCTCTGATGGTCGACGAATCCGGCTCAAAAAGCGATTCCGAACTTGTTTCGGATTTCAGGAACGGGGACATGGAAGCCCTCGGCGCCCTCGTCAAACGGCACCAGGCGTCCGTTTTCGGCTACCTGCTGCGCCTGACCGGCAGGCGCGAGGCGGCCGAGGACATACTGCAGGATGTGTTCCTTAAGTTCGCGCGCGGTTCCGGGTCCTACGGGGAGAGGGATAAATTCCGGGCCTGGCTTTTTACCGTGGCCAGGAACGCCGCCATGGACCATTTCAGGCGCGAGCGGGTACGCGGCTCGACCCCGCTCGAAGGGGAGGACGGCCGCCCCGGCGTGATAGATTGCGTCGCTTCCCCGGAGCCCGGCCCGGAGGCCGCCGCCGCCGGCGGCGAACTGGGGGGGCGCATAGCCGCCGCGCTGGACCGCCTGTCCCCTGAACAGCGGGATGTCTTTTACCTGCGCCATTACTCCGGCCTCTCTTTCCGTGAGGTGGCGGATATGCTGGGTGTGCCGATAGGCACCGCGCTGGCGCGCATGAGCCGCGCGGCGGCCTGCCTGAGGAAGGACCTGTCCGGGGACAAGCAATAAAAAGCGGGCGCGGCGCGTTACCATTACAGGAGGCGGTTATGAACTGCGGTTACGGAGAGAAACTTGTGCTCTATTTCTACGGCGAAGCGGACGCCGGGATGCGGGCGGACTTTGAGAGCCACCTGCTTTCCTGCGCGTCCTGCCGGGGAGAGATAGCGGCGCTTGAAAGCGCCGGCAGGTGGCTTGATTCCGTCTCCGGTGAGCCTTCGGGCGCGGTTCTGGACGCCGTCCTCACGGGGGCGGGGGCCCCCGCCGCGGGCAGGTCCGGGTTCTTCTTCCGGTGGGGCGACGCCCTGCTGGCCGGGGCTATGGCCGGAGTAATGGCCGGGATATTCGCTTTTTCCGGCCTCCAGCCCCGGGCGGACCTTGCCTGGAACAGCGGCCTGGACCAGGGCCTGGACTCGGTAGAATACTCGCTGTATCAGGCGCAGTCCGGAGCGTCCCAGCAATCCGCGGATTGGGACTACGGTTACAGCGCCCTCGAAGACGAGGTCGCAAACTGCGGGCAAACTCTTGGCTAGGGAGGATATTATGAACAGGAAAATTATCATGTGGATAGCGAGCGCGGCCCTTATCTCTTTGCCGGCTCTCGGCGCGGTGGCGCAGGACGGCCCCGGGCCCGACAACGAAGAGATGGAGATAGGCGGCCCCGGGCGGCCCGATATGGAGCCGGGCATGAGGGACCCGCGGGGTCCCGGCGAGAGGGACCAGCGGGGCTTCGGGGAAAAGGACCAGAGGGATTCGGGCGGGAAGGAGCAGCGGGAACCCGGAATGAAGGGCAAAGACCGCCGCCCCGGCATGGACAGATCCTTCGAAAAAGGACGCGGCGGACCCGACGAGATAGGGCCGGTGTTCCTTGAAGAGGACGAGTGCCTGGCGCTGATAAAAAAATACGACGCGGCCTTCGGCAAAAAAGTGGAAGACCTGCGCGGCGTCGCGCCCGCGAAATACAAGGGGCTGATGCAGATGGCCGGCAAGGTGTTCGGTATGGCCAAGATGGAAAATGACGAATCCGTTGAAAAGGACGCCGTGCGCGCCATGTCGCTCGAGTTCGATACCAGGGAGCTCGCGCTTAAATACGGCAAGGCCTCCGACGCGGATAAGAAGGTCATCAAGGAGACCCTGACCGCCAAAACATCGGAGCTCTTCGACCTGAGGAACAAGGGCCAGGAACTGCGCATAAAGCAAATGGAGAGGAAGATAGGGGATGTGAAGAAAGACCTCGCCAGCCGCAGGGCCAACAAGGCCAAAATAGTGGAGCAGCGCGTCGGGCAGCTGACCGGCGAAACTTACGGGTGGTAGGCTTCATGGCCGCCAGGGAAGGCGGTATAAAAACGCCCCGCGGGCTGACCCGCGGGGCGTTTTTTTCAATGCTCTGCCGCCCGGCCAGGGCTCTTCGACCGGGACAATATGTTCAGTACCGGGCCTGTTTTAAGGCGCCGATGTCGAATTTCGAGGCGATGGCGGCGAAGTCCGGGTTGCTCATGAGAGCGGGGTTGGACAGCAGCAGGCTTACCAGTTCCGGGTTGGAGCTGAACAGGTCGGCGGCGGCCTGCGGGTTGTTCATAAGGTCTTTCACCGCCGGGGTCGTCATAAGGGACTGCACCAGGCCGCTCGACATTACGGCGCTTACGATGGCCGGGTTTTTTAAAGCCGACTGTACCACCGAATTGTTCACGAAATTCCTGGGCCCGCTGCCCTTGCAGTAGTTAGCAAGGCCCTGCCGGCTGCCGAGAGCGGACTTAACGGCGTCCCGTCCCATGAACCCCTTTATTACCAGCGAGCTGTTGAAAATGGCGCTGACCGCCCTGGGGTTGTTCATCGCTACCCCGACCGCGTAGGTGAGGAAGCCCTTCTCCTGGCCCATGCCCAGCTGCTCTTTTGCCTTGGCCTCATCGGATCCCGGCGCGGTCTGTGCGGAGGCAGTTCCTGTAGATCTCGCGGGGGCTTTGTCCCCACCCTCTGTCCCTGTGCCGCCGTCCTGACCGCCGGGGGCTTTCTTATGGTAGCGCACCGACAGGCCGTTGTCATACAGCTCCGGGGCGTTCTGCTGCGCGGCGGACCTTTTTATCTCCCCGTCCTGCGCGCTGAAGGCCCTGGAGTCCTCTTTCGAAAGCGGCACATCGCCTGAATTTATCTGCATGGTCCACCGGACAAGCGGTATGGCCACCAGTATATAGAGAGGCGTAAAAGCGAGCCAGATCTTCCAGGCGGATCTCTTGTTCCTTGTTTCCATAAATAGGCCGCGGCCATCAATAATATACACCAGGAAAGCGCGCAAGTCAATCGGCCAGCGGGGGCCGGGGGTGCCGGAAGGTGAAAAACGCCTTTTCCGGACCCTGGGACCCGCGTTCCGGACGGGTTTATCACGGCGCCTGTCCGCGCGGCCCCTTCCTCGTTAAAATCCGGCTTTTTTTGTGTTATAATTACGATACCAACGGGCTGTTGAACGGCCCGTCCGCGCACGTCCGGGATCCTAAGGTGTTTTACCGGCGGTGCCGGGTGTTCCGGAGGGCTTGGCGCGGGGGTTTTGCGGGTAAAATCATGGAAATAACGGAGGGACGCTTTATGAAAGGATTTATCATGCTGGTTTTTCTCGCCGCGCTGCCCGCGGCCGTTTCGGCTCAGGGTCCGGCCGCACCCGAGGCTTTGCCGGGAGTGAACGACATGAGGACGGAGGCGCTGGAAAGCGCCGCGCCGGTGCAGCGCCCGGATTCGCAGAAGATAATAGCCGAGTTGTCCGCCGCGCTGCGGCTCAGCTCCGGGCAGGAGCAGAGGATCTCCGACGCGGTGAACAGGAAAACCGCTCAATTCGATAAGCTGATGAAGGAATTCGACAGGAACTCCGAAGAGGAAAAGAACTGGCGCTACAAGATGAACGCCAGCCGCTATGAAATGGTAAAACTGAACCGGGGGATACCGGACACCATACGCGAATTCCTGGATGATGAGCAGCGCGAAAAATACGATTCCATGGTTACGGCCGACAATAAGCCCGCCGCGGCGGTCAGCCCGGCTGCGGAAACACCGGCGCCGGCCGTCAGAGCGTCTAAGCCGCGCAAAATGAAGCGCGTATTGCGCCGCAAAAAGGCGCAGGTCCAGGCTCCCGCCCCCGCGGCACCCGCAGCGGCGGTTCCCGCCGACGACGAGGCCGGGCAGGTGATGGTGGATAAAGAACCGGCCGCCAGGTCCAAGGCCGCCCCCGCGCAGGAGGAAGACGCCGGGTCTTATCCCTAGGTTTTAGACCGCGGTCACGGGTTCACGCTTAAACCACGGCGCGAGTGTCTTTTGTGGGGGGCGTGGGAAACATGTTATGACGCGGGGCTAAAGTATTTGCCTGACCGCTAGAACTGCAACAGGGTGGTTTCGGGAATTATGCATGTATAGAGCGGGTTGTGGGTGGGATTGTTTTGGAGATGTTTTTTTCGTATTTTGTCAAATACGGGGGGATTAAATGAATATTTCTTTTTTAGGTTGTCCGGGTTCCGGGAAGAGCACCCAGGCTCGGATTATTTCAGATAAACTGGGGATGGCGCGATTTTCACCCGGGGATATTTTTCGCAGTGAGGTGATGGCAAAAACTCCGCTGGGGCAGGAGTTTTACGACTATATCTCCACAGGCCGGTTAGTGCCGGATTGGCTTATGCTGAGGCTGCTCAAAGAAAAAATGGTAAACGAAAAGCGCGGCATAGTCTTTGACGGCTTCCCGCGCACGCACGAGCAGGTCGAGGCTTTGGATGCCTGGCTTGCGTCACGCTCCGGATTTCTGAACGGCGTGATCTTTATGAACATGCCGGACGCGGAAGCGGCCGCGCGCGTTAAGGGCCGCAGTGTCTGTACCCGTTGTGGTATGACCTATGATACGGGCATTGACGTTTCTGGGCAGGTGTTTCAATGCGGCACATGCAGCGGAGCGTTGGCCCGCAGGGAAGATGACCAGCCGGAGATCTTAAAAAAAAGAATTATGGTTTACGGGGATCAGACTGAGCCCCTATTGTCGTATTATAGGGGAAATGGCGTGCTTTTGGACATTAATGCAAAACAACCCAAGCGGGATGTTACGATCCAGATCGCAATGGCCCTTAAATCGGTAGTTTAAGCGATTTTCGGAAAAAAGGCGTTATGCGGTTGCGGTGCGTATATTCGCTCAATTGGTGCAAGAAGGAATCGCACGGAATTTAAGGAAGGGCTGGGCATGCGGCTATTTAAAAAATATTTTAAACCGGGTCGGTTATCCCACGCGGGTATAGGCCGGCGTGCCGGGGTAAGCCTGGTCGAGCTTATGATCGCGCTGGCGATTCTTGTCATCGGCATCACCGGCCTAATGCAGTCTTTCTCCTTTATACAAAAAGCGGTGCAGGGCGCCAAAAATAGAACTATCGCTTCCAATCTGGCGCAGGAAAAAATGCAGATACTGAAGCAGAAGACATATTATCAGGTCATTATAACTACCGATCCGAAACATAACACTACCGACTTCTCCCCTGAGTCCCTGGATTACGACATTGGCTATTTCCCTCCCGAAGATATTAAGGAAGCGGGAGTCGCTTATACGCGCTACACCTACATACAGGGGGTGCGGGATGATGCGGGGGCGCTTTCGGCACTAGGGCCGACCAGTCAGGATACGGGCATGAAGCGCATCACCGTAACCGTGGTGTGGGGATACGGTGACCGCAAGCGCAAACTGACAATACGCAGTATTCTGGCCAACCCGGACACGGTTATGGCCAACTCCGTATTTTTTGGCACGGTGAAAACCACTGGCACGGTAGCTATCAGCGGGGCGCTGGTCCAGGTGGTGGAGGCGTCCGGGTGGAGCGACGCCACCAATTCTTCGGGGCAATATAACATAAACTGCACGCCGGGATTTTATACCCTTATGGCTTCCGCCACCGGCTATTACCCGGTTATGAACAGCGTTGTTGTGGCGGCAGGCGGCACGCTCCAAAAAGATTTCCAGCTAAGTAAAATAGCCACCGGCAGGATCGACGGTTATCCATGGCGAACCGATCACCTTGTTATCAGCCAGGTGGTCGGCAGCACCGTCGATATTGCCGTTACCCCCAACTTTGACCAGGAGTATGTCGAGGTGTTCAATCCGAGCACACATTCCTGGACCATGAATGGAACCGGGGGGGTCGGTCTTAAATTCCGGCGTTCTGACGACACATCCGAAAATGCTATACAGATAGATTACGTTAATCCCACGATCGCCAGCGGCGGTTACTATCTTTTCGCCAATAGAAGCATTATTGTCGCTGGGGGGGATGAGGTGGTCGCGGACGCGGTCTGGTCGAACAGCAATTCAACTTATTATTTTCCCTATTTCGGGGCGCAGGGCAACATAATTCCGGTTGACGAGGATGGCGGCGGGGAGGGCGGCGGCGCCGTTAAACTTTATCAGGTTTCGGACGGAACGGCGCTCGACGCTGTGGGTTGGAATAAAACCGGTCACCCGGCGCCGTTTTCTGAGGGCGCGGCCATCAGCCAGACAGTAGGACTTTCCCGCAACGAGCTATATGCCCGTTTAACAAGTACGGGAGACGCCGGCGGAGTGAACTGGAACTATGGACCGGCTTACGATTCAAACAATAACAATGTCGATTTCTACGACTATTCGGCTTCTATAATCGCCCCTCCGCACGGTTTTAATTCCGGCCTGAAGAATACCATCTCGGGTACTCCGGCCGCGGGAGCCATAGTTTCCTGCACAGACGGTTTTTCCGCTTCCACCACGGCGGTTCTTTACGCTAATCCGGGGCCGCAGCCCTACGCCTATTTTTCCCTTGTTAATGTCGCCACCGGTTCCTGGACGGTTTCAATCGCAAGCGGAGCGTACAGCCTTGAGCGGTCTTCCGTCCCTATTCCCAACCCCGGTTCGTCTTACACTTTCGCCAGTACCTCCACTTTTCTCGCGCAGGACAACCTTAAAGGTACGATCTCAGGGCGCGTCACCAACTCCGTCGGGGGGGCGCTCAGCGGAATAACCGTTACCTCGGGCGGCGCAAATTCCACCACTACCGGCACGGACGGCCGCTACGGATTGAAGGTGCCCCCGGGCGTGGTGAATATAGTGGCGAACCCTTCCGGCGGCAGCGCCTCTTATGTGACGGCCTCCTCCACCACAATACCCATAGAAGCCGGGGAGTTGCACGGCGGAGTTGATTTTGTGCTCTACCAAGGCGGCAAGGTGCGGGGGTTCGTAACCAGGGACGGCACCAGCGCCCTGCCCGGAGTCGCGGTGGCTATACTGGACGCGAACAGTATCGCCCGGGATCAGCAGGTGAGCGGGACGGATGGCCGCTTCACTTCAGTGGTCCTGTCAACCGGTTACTATACAGTGCAACCGGCCATAGGAGCGCTTGAAGCCTCCAGCCCCATCTCTTCTACGGTTACTATTCTTGGAATGGGCGACTCAATGTTTTCATCCACCTTTACTATTTCAGGCGCCTTGGGGTATATATCCGGAACGGTAAACTCTAATGGCGCGCCCATACAGACCGGGGTTCTCATAGTCGTGACCACCACCACGCTTAACGCTATAAATCCCCAACCTCCGGATTTAAGCTCTGGCACGCTTACCGGGGCGCCCTATTATATGGTTTCCAGCTTGGAGAACGGATCCTACATTACCGATGTCCGGGACGGATCAGGGTACAATGTTTACGCTTTTTACCCGGTGGTGGGCAGTACGGGTACCGCGGCGAGAGTAGCGACCGGCGTTTCTGTTACGGCGGGACAAACCACTTCGGGGGTGAATTTTTCATGGTAGGGCTTCCGACACCCAGAAGGGGTGTTACGCTGATGGAGTTGATGGTAGTTGTGGGTATTGTGTCCACCCTGTTTGTGGTGGGCGCGCCCCTGCTTTTGCAGGCCAACCGGCAGTTCATACAGGTGCGCACCAGGATCGAGCTGCAGCAGGAGGCGCGCGGTATAATGTACGTCCTGACGCGCAATCTGCGCCAGGCCCAGAGAGACACTGTTTCCATAAGCCGGGCAAATTCCACCCAGCCTTTTTATTCAATGATCACTTTCACCACGGAACAAAGCACCACCACATATGTTTCAAACACCATCACGTTCCAACAGGAGGGAACGGTTCTGTACCAGCTCAGGGGCGGCAACAAGCGTGTGATCAGCAGAAATTTAGCGTACCTTGCTTTTACTTTTCCGCGTTCTGACGATATGGGTATTATTTCGGTTTCGCTGACGCTTCAGAAAAATATTTATGAGGGTAAAAAAAAGGCCCTCCACATGGCTTCGGAAAAGGTAATGTTGATGAACTGACGGGCTGAACGGGGGCGTTATGAAGAAGAGAGATGGGTTCATGCTGATGACGGTGCTGCTGGTTTTTCTTTTTTTGATGATAATAGTGCCGGTGATGGTGAAGTGGGTGCAGCACGATACGAAGATGTCGGTGAAGGACCAGAAATCAAGTCTGGCTTTCGGCCTGGCCGAGGCGGCTGTGGACCGCGGTTTCTGGAAGGTTAAAAGTTCCACCGCTACTTTCGCCCAGGTGTCGGGCGGCGGTACCCTCAACGGATATGATTTTGACGCAACCTACAGGGATATCACCGGAGGCAGTTACCGCATTAGTATAGTAGCCGGCCCGGGCGTCGACCAGGTAACTATTTTAGGCGAGGGCCGGGACACGGGTGACAAGGAAACGCGCGCCATTAAGGCTGTTTTTACGAATACCAGCGTGCCCGGGGCCTTGCTTGCGCGCGGCGACATGAAATCCACTTCCGCGCAAAGCGTGGTGCACTGGGGCCCTATTATGGCCAGGGGGGATATAACGGTAACGACCAGCTCCGTAGCAAACACTCATTTCCCGCGCAAGCTCGCCATGGGCACGGTTCATCCTTTTGACAAGAATACTAATCCGCCCAATACCGACAGTCTTGAATGGTGGTCCAACTACAATGTGCCGGACCTGCCGATATTCGATTTCACCACCATGCAGGCCTCCGCCGCCGCCACCGGTACGCTCGACTGCCAGGATGTGTATGCCACTCATATTTCCACCTCATACACCCCATCGCCGGGCACATGCGGCAGCGGAAAAAATAAAAAAACCTGCACCTGCGACAGCAGCGGGAATTTCGGCAACTGCAGCAGCTGTTCCGGCAGTTGTACTCCGACCTACACGACTATCACCGATACCGTTGCCACCATGAAGTGCTGCCATTACGATGCGTACGGCGCTATCGCCTGCGATTACCCCGGGGGCAACGGTGGCTGTATGAACTGTACCGTTACCGATATTTTTCATCAAACCACCATGAGGGACAAAGACTATACCTGGTATTGGAGGCATAATGTCACCTGGGGCGGTTATACCGGCATAAAAGGGACAGTTATCGTCAGGGGAGATTTCTCGCTGCTGGGAGACAAGGATGACCGGTACTGCAGGAGTAACGATACCACCAGTTCCCTTCCCGCCAGTCCGGGATGTGTCCTGAACGTGCCGCCGCAGGCCTGGCGGGAATACCAAAAATTCGACACTGGCAGTTCAGATCAGTACCCGGGCGATACGGGGTACCACCAGAATGTGTCTACTTACTGGCTTGGTTCCAGTACCACGGAGAGTTCGGCGTCGGGCGGCGACCTGGGTATTTACGGATTCCTCTACGTGAGCGGCAATCTTACCGCCGCGGGCGCTTCCGATATATATGGCGCCGAGTGGATCGAAGGCGATGTCACGGGTGGGGACAATACCATGGTCTTCTATAACTCAAAACTTAAGGTGCCCACGCTGAATGTGGTGCTGCAAAGAGATTCCTGGGAGGAGCAGCCGCCCAGCGCCGTGCCCTGGCAGTAACGCCTTTACGGCACAGGCCGGGGTTATGGGCGGTTTGCTACGCCCCGGCTTGCTGCGGCCCCGCCTTTTTCATTGATAAAGTCCTCCGAATTTTATAAATTATAATTAAGAACGCTTCCCCGCTGCAGCAGCGGGGAAGGCCGTGTTTTAGTCTTCAGCGCGATCCGGAGGATACAATGAGAATACACATAGTGGCACGCAAGATAAAGATGACCAAGCCCATAAAAGAGTTTATCGAAGCCAAACTTTCCAAATTACACGAATACCTGGACAACATAGTCTGGGCCCAGGTGATAATTTCCGTGGAAAAGAAGATCCACTCGGCCGAGGTCATAGTGCACGCCGGCCATCAGACCATGAAGGCCGCGGCCAGCTCCGACGAAATGTACCCTGCCATAGACAAGGCGATGGACAAGATGGAAGTGCAGATAAAGAAGTACAAGGAGCGCTTCACCGACCATCACGCCACCGAGAGCGTCGACCTGGGCGAGTTCACGACCCTCGTCGGGCCCGAAATACGCTTCTCCGTTATAAAAGACGTGCCGCTTAAGCCGATGAACAGGGAAGAGGCCGTGATGGAGATGGAGAAGATAGGCTACAACTTCTGGTTCTTCCAGGAGCGGGGCTCCAAGCAGCTCCAGGTCGTCTTCAAGCGCCTCGACAGCACCTACGGCCTGCTGCAGCCCGTAAAAAAATAAGGGTTTTTAAAGCGCCATGACCCAGCCGCCCAAAAAGGAAGGTAAATCCCTGTCCGTCAGGGAGCTGCTCAAGTCCCGTGGAAAGATCCTCGGGCTTAAGGCCGTTTCCGGCAAGGGCTACCTGAACAGGCGCATCACGGTCAGCGAAATAAACCGGCCCGGCCTGGCCATAGCCGGGCACATGGAGCAGTTCCGGGCCGAGCGCATACAGATAATAGGCCAGGGCGAGTACGCCTACTGCCAGAAAGAGGACCAGCGCAAGGTGATGGCTAACCTGCAGAAGATGTTCTCTGCTCCGGACATCCCCTGCGTGATAGTGACCGGCGGCGTAAAGCCGCTGCCCTCCATAAAGCAGGCCTGCGCCAAGGCCGGCATACCGCTCCTGGGTACCACGGCGGATACCTCTACCTTCATACGCGAGCTCACCATATACCTGGACGACCAGCTGGCCGCCATCACCTACGTGCACGGTGTGCTGGTCAACGTCTACGGCCTGGGCGTGCTGATACAGGGCGACTCCGGGGTGGGCAAGTCCGAATGCGCGCTGGAACTTTTAAAGCGCGGGCACATCCTTATAGCCGACGACGTGGTGGAGGTGAAGCGGCGTATCGGATATATGCTGGTGGGCAATTCCCCCAAGAACATCAAGCACTACATGGAAGTCCGCGGGCTGGGCATCATAGACGTGGAACTGCTGTTCGGCGTGGGCTCCATAATGGACCAGTCGCTGATAGAGATGCACGTGAATTTGGAAAGCGTACCCACCGGCACGCTCGGCAATTACGACCGCACCGGGCTGGTCACGAGCGAGGTGCCGATACTGGACGTGCCCGTGCCCTCCCTGCGCCTGCCGGTGACCCCGGGCCGCAACCTGGCCGTGCTGATAGAGGTGGCTTCGCTGAACCAGCGCCTGAAGAACCAGGGCTACTTCGTGGCCAAGAAATTCAACGAAAGCCTTATACGGGAGATGGGTAAAAAGTGAAAAAACCGGACAATTGCAGGATCTTCATCATCACCGGCATGTCCGGCGCCGGCAAAAGCCAGGCGCTGAAGTCGTTCGAGGACCTCGGCTTTTACTGCGTGGACAACCTCCCCATAGCGCTGATACCGGCCTTCGCCGCGCTGGTCGTGGACAGGCACTATTTGAAGAACGTGGCTCTCGGTATAGACATACGCGAGGGGCGGTTCTTCAAGGATTTCGTGCGCACGATGGAAAATCTCGGCAGGCTGGGGCTCAACTACAAGGTCATTTTCATGGACGCCTCCGACGCGGTGCTGATGCAGCGCTTTTCGGAGACGCGCCACCGCCACCCGCTCGGCAAGAACATCGCGGCCGCCATCAAAGAGGAGCGCCGCATACTCTGCGAGCTCAAGGGGCGCGCCAACAAGGTGATAGATACCTCCAATATTACGCTGGGCGAACTTAAAGAAGTCCTTTCCGGGGTGCTGGAACTGCGCCGCACCGCCGAGATGAAACTGTCG
>CAISZM010000052.1 GCA_903889965.1 uncultured Elusimicrobia bacterium | reverse complement strand
CCTTTATCGGAGGATTTGGGGTTTTTCGCTATTTTGTCCACGACGGGTTTTATGCTATGCTCATCCTATGGGGAACTTTTTTCGGGCTTTCGACAGGGGACGCGTCAACAGTTTCCCCGGCAGCGCCTATGAGATCATTTTTCCGGTCTTCATGGCCGCGATCGTCTATTTTTACAGGTACAATCCCCGGATAGCCTACCCCAGGATCCTCTATTTTTTCCTGCTGCTGATGATCTCCAACATCATTTTCAACAACCTGCTCCGCAACCGGGTTTCCCTCAGCCTTTGGGTGGTGGACCTGACGCTGCTTTTCAATCTCTGGGTCATAACCGGCGTCCTTTATTATTCAGGCGGCGGGCAGTCGTATTTCTGGGTGCTTTACCTGCTGCCGATCTTCGCCGCCGCGCTGCTGGTCAATGTAAAAGACGTCGCCGGCGTGGTCTTTCTGGCCGCGCTCACCGTAAGCGTGCTCTCCCTGCCCGTCCATATCATCGACGTCGCGGCCGTCATGAGTCTGCTGGTCAAGCTGTCTGTCTTTATCCTCTCCGCCGTGGTGGTCTACCATACGGCTGAAGCGAAAAAACGGGCGGAGCTCGGCCTGGTAACCAAACGCAAGGAAGTCGAAACGATGACCCGCGAGCTTCTGAACAAGGACAGCGAACTGGAGCGGACGGCCTCCGCGGGCGCGACAGGCCAGATCCTCGGCGGCGTAATGCACGACCTCGGCAACTCTATCTCCGTCATCCTCTTGAGCGCGCAGATAGCCGGAGAGGACGAGGTAACCAACAAGGACGATATCGAGCGCATAATCAAAGCGGCAAGGTTCTCTAAAGGCGTTATCTCCAACGCTCTCAATATGGCGCGGGGCCAGGAATACGACTTCGTGCCGGGCGACCTGCACGAACCGCTGGGGAAAGCCGTACAGCTGCTGGATTATATGTCCAGGGAAAGAGGCGCCGCCATAAAAATGTCGGTCCCGGCGGACCTCCCTCTGATAAAGATGAGCAAGGTCCATCTGGAGCGCATGTTCGTGAACATACTCTCAAATTCCTTGTCGGTCGTCCCGCAAAACGGCTCTATCGCGGTAAATGCCTCGGCCGCGGACGGGAAGATAAAAGTTGAAATATCCGATAACGGCCCAGGCTTCCCCGCGCAGCTGCTAAGCGGCGGGATCAAAGCTTTCACTACCACCAGAAAGGAAACCGGCGGCACAGGCATAGGTCTGTACGTTAGCATGCAGATAGCGGCGAAGCACGGCGGAGAATTATCCATAGCCAACGCGCCTTCGGGCGGCGCGCTGGTAAGAATAACCCTGCCGGCGTACAGCTCCCCCGCCTGATTTCCCGACACCCGCAAACCCCGATAAAGATCGCGGGCAAGTAGAAGTATCAGCACCTGAAAAACCGCTACGAACCAGCATATGGCCAAGCGAAAACCTGATACGCCTTCAAAAACGACTGAGCTGCCCCAGAACATCGGGCTTCACTGGTCGATACCTGCGGCCGCGGCCGTACTGACTTTTCTTGTCTTCATGCCGGCGCTTAAGAACGGGTTCGTGAGCTGGGACGATCTCGATAATATCGTT
>CAISZM010000051.1 GCA_903889965.1 uncultured Elusimicrobia bacterium | reverse complement strand
GGCAAGGTGCTGGCGCAGGAAGGGCGGCAGGTGGACGCCATGGACATAGTGGCGCAGACCGAACTGCCCGGAAAGGTTTTCTCGGTGAACGTGGCGAACCGCCTGGCCGTGGGGCCGCAGGAGATCAAGGATTTCATGCTTAAAAAGGAGGGCGACCCGGTGAAGAAAGGCGAACTTATCGCCGAGAACAAACCCCTCCTCAAGTGGTTCAAGACCTCCATAGAATCCCCGGTGAACGGGACCGTGGAAGCCGTGTCCCTCGTCACGGGACAGGTCCTGCTGCGCGAACCCCCGAAAGTGCTGCCGATAAAAGCCTACGTGAAAGGCAGGGTGGTGGAGGTTACTCCGGATTTCGGCGTCACCATTGAAGCCGAGGGAACTTTTATACAGGGTATTTTCGGCATCGGCGGCGAAACCAACGGCGAGATAGCCGTGGCCGTAGCCAGCCCCGACGAAGACCTGTCCCCCGAGGCCATAAAGGAGAACCACAAGGGTAAAATAGTGATAGGAGGCAAGCATGCGAGCCTCGCCACGATAAAACGGGCCATCGAACTGGGGGTTAACGCGATAGTCGTGGGCGGCATCCATGACCGCGACCTGCGCCAGCTGCTGGGCTACGACATAGGGGTTGCCGTTACGGGCAGCGAGCAGATCGGCCTCACCCTCATAATAACGGAAGGCTTCGGCCTGATACCTATGGCCGATTACACATTTAAACTGCTCTCGTCCAGGAACGGCGAGAAAGCCTCGGTTTCCGGGGCCACGCAGATACGCGCGGGCGTCATGAGGCCCGAGATCATCGTTCCCGGCCTGCCCAATAACGTAAAAGAGTGCAGGAAAGACCAGGGCCGGGGCTGGATAGAGCCGGGCGACCCCATACGCATAATACGCGAGCCGCATTTCGGCGTCATCGGCACCGTGAAGTCACTTCCGCCGGAGCTTACGGTGATAGGCAGCGAATCGCACGCGCGCGTTCTGGAAGTCACCCTCGCGGGAGGAGAAGTTATAGTGGTTCCCCGCGCGAACATAGAGGTCCTGGAGAAGTAGAAAATGGCGCCCGGAGGCGCGGAAACTTGCGGCTTGGGCCTTGTCCCCCGCCGGGAGCCCGCGGCTTTCCCGCGCTTGCCTGTAAAATCCATAAAGTGTATTATTACTGACAGTTATGATCAAAAATAAAGCCCTTCACCTGATATTTGTATCTTTGCTGACGGCGGGGACCGCCGCCGCGGCGCCGTCTCCGTCCGGAGGGAAGGCCGGCATGGTCCCGGCGGCTTATTCCATAAACGGTTTTACCGCCGCGGATATGCCTTATGATGTCGGCGGCGCGGCCCTCCTCAGGTGGCTGGCGAGTCCGTCAGACTCCGCGGACACGGTTTATCAGGTATTCGTTTCCACGCTAGCCGCCGGCGGCTGGATCAAAGCGGACGAGTTCCCCTCCTCGGCTAAAACCGGCAAGGATATGGACCTGCCGTTCTGGGCCTGGGACGGCCACAAGGCGGAGCACGCGGTCAAGGTGGAGTTTAACAACACTTACGGGGATATACCTCCCGGCACCAAGTTCCAGGTGAGGGTGGACGCGCTGAGGGACGGAAAGCTTCTGGCGCAATCCGCGGCCCTCCCGGTAGCGCCAAGAGGCAATTGGTTCAGGCTGGACCGCCTTAACAACCTTGTTCTTCTTATCGTCATCGTCGTCATATTCTTCTGGGCGGTTTCACACGCCAAGCGCAAGGGGCTGTTCATACGCCGCATAGCCGGCCTCGACGCGATAGACGAGGCCATCGGCCGCGCCACCGAGATGGGCAAGCCTATATACTACGTGCCAGGCATTGGCGGCATGAGCTCCATTTCCACCATAGCCTCGGCCTTCATACTGGGAGAGGTTTCTAAGAAAGTGGCCCAGTACGACAGCTACATAAAGATCCCGCATTACGACCCCATAGTGATGACCGTCTGCAAGGAGGTCGTCAAACAGTCCTACCTGGAAGCGGGGCGCCCCGACTCCTACCGCGACGACCTCAACTTCTTCGTAAGCCAGGACCAGTTCTCCTATGCCGCCTCGGTGGACGGCATGATCTCCAGGGAGCAGCCCGCGGCCGTTTTCTTCATGGGTTACTTCATGGCCGAATCCCTGCTGATGGCCGAAGTCGGCGCGACCAACGGGGCCATACAGATAGCCGGCACGGACAGCGAGTCCCAACTGCCTTTCTTCTTCACGGCCTGCGACTACACGCTTATAGGCGAGGAACTTTACGCCGCCGGAGCCTACCTCTCCAAGGAGCCCATGCTCTTGAGCGCGCTGAAGGTGCAGGACTTCGGCAAGCTGGTCGTGATGGTGTCTGTCTTCTTCGGCATCATCGCCGTGGCGATCGGCGCCAAAATGCACTGGGATTCTTTCGTGCAGGTAATACTAAACCTGTTCAAGGCATACTGACATGAAATTCATAAAAAAAACGATACCTTTGCTGATAGTCCTGGTGGTGGGCGTACTTACGCTGGCTTCGTACTACGTGCCGCATAAGTATTCCGTGGATTACCTGGAGCTGATGAACAAGTGGGAGAACATAGTTTCCGCCTTCGCTTTCCTGCTGGGCCTCATCAGCCTGTTCTACACGCATTACAGCAAAATAAGCCGCAAGGTGGACGGCTGGGGTTACAGCATTTTCGTCTACATAGGCTTTTTCGCCATGGTCATTCCCGCCATAGTCTGCCACGGTAAGCAGATGTCGGATACGGGGCAGACGGCGCTGGGCTGGGCCTTCGGCTTCATCTATAACCCCCTCAGCGCGACGATGTTCGCTGTCCTCGCGTTCTATATCGTTTCCACGGCGTACCGCTCCTTCAGGATAAAATCCCCGCAGGCCTTCGTGCTGTTCCTCGCGGCTTTCATACTGATACTCGGGAAGGTGCCGCTCGGCCAGATAATCTGGCATTCCGCGCTCGGCTGGACCGGGCAGGGTGTCGACCAGGTCATAGAGTGGATAATGAGCGTGCCCGCGGTGGCCGGAAAACGCGGCATAATGATCGGCATCGCCATAGGCGCCGTAGTGACTTCGCTCAAGATAATCTTCGGCATAGAAAAACAGTACATGGGCAAGGACTAAGACATGTTAAAGGAAAAACTTCAAAAATTCTTCAAGATAGACCGGCGCTGGATATTCCTGCTGCTGGCCGTGGTGATATTTATCCCGATACTTAAGCCCATAGGCCTGCCCAACAAGACCATCTCCAGGGACGCGCAGAACGCGTTCAATTTCATGGACTCCCTTAAGCCGGGCCAGTTCGTGCTGTTCTCCCTGGACTACGATCCCTCCACGCGCCCGGAACTGCAGCCACAGGCCGTGGCCGCCATACGCCACGCTTTCAAGAAGAACCTGCGCGTTGGCGTGGTGACCTATATCGCAGGCTCCACCGGCCTGATACAGCAGATATTCGAGAAAGTCCCGGCTGAGTACGGGAAGAAGAACGGCACGGACTATGTTATATTCCCGTACATGGCTAATCCCACCGCCGCTATGACGCAGATGGCTTCGGACATCTATGGCATCTACGACAGGGACCAGGACGGCAAGGACGCTAAATCCCTGCCGGTGATGAAGGGGATACGGAACTACAAGGACATGGCCCTGGTGGTCAATATTACCGGGACCGCCATGCTGGATTCCTGGGTGGCTTTTGTCGGTGATAAATACAATGTGCCTGTTTTCGGAGGTGTTACGGCCATCAGCCAGCCGGGCTACGGCCCTTACCTGCAGACGGGCCAGCTTAAAGGCCTCATAGGCGGCATGAAGGGCGCGGCCGAATACGAGTCGCTTATCCAGGAGCCTGGCAAAGGGACTTCCGGCATAGACTCGCTGAACCTTGCGCATCTGCTCGTGCTGGTGCTGATATTGACTTCAAATATATTATTGCTCGTTATTCGGTACCTGTAAGTCCGGGATTATAGAGGTGATTATGTCAGAAACATGGATGATTGCGGGCGCGTGGCTGGCCGCCGGCCTCACGATATTTCTCTTCAGCTTCCTTTACAAGGACAATCCGTTCTTCAAGATAGCCGAACACTTGTACCTGGGCGCCGGCATGGGCTGGTGGTTCCAGGTCTACCTGTACAGCATCTGGAAGCCGAAGGTGTGGGAGCCGCTGACCGGCACCCCGCATCATTGGGGCGTGCTGATACCGGCCGTTCTGGGGCTTTCGCTGGTGACGCAGTTCATGCCGAAGATCTCCTGGATCTCGCGGTACGGCTTCACTTTCCTTATGGGCTACGGCGCGGGACTCGCCGTTCCCGCCGGACTGTCCACGGACTTCATGAGCCAGGTGGCCGGCACCATAAAGCCGCTGTCGATGATGGCTTCCATGAGCCCCTTCGCCATCTTCAACGCCCTGCTGGTGGCCTTCGGAGTGATCTGCGTGCTGTTCTACTTCTTCTTTTCGGTGGAGCACAAGGGCCATTACAAGAAAGTCTCCAATATCGGCATTTATTTCCTGATGGTCTATTTCGGGGCTGCCTTCGGCAACACCGTAATGGCGCGCTTCTCGCTCCTTTACGGCCGCTTTGACGATCTGTACTCCTTCTCGGGCGCCCGGTATTTCTACGCAACCCAGATTATACTGGTGGGAATGGTAGTTTACTTCGTGTTGCACGGCTTCTTCGGAAAAAAGAAAATTGCCGGAGAGGAAACGGCGCGTTAAAAGTTCAGTGGTGAAAATAAGGGCGGGCCGGTTAAAACCGGC
>CAISZM010000050.1 GCA_903889965.1 uncultured Elusimicrobia bacterium | reverse complement strand
CCAAGAATTCCATCATCATGTTCATCGACGAGCTGCACACCGTGATAGGCGCGGGCGCGGCCGAGGGCGCCATAGACGCCTCCAACATGCTTAAGCCGGCCCTGGCCCGGGGCGAGCTGCAGTGCATAGGCGCCACCACCTTCGACGAGTACCGCAAGCATATCGAGCACGACCCCGCGCTGGAGCGCCGCTTCCAGCCGGTGGTGGTGGAGCCGCCCTCGGTGGAGGAGACCATCGAGATACTGAAGGGCCTGCAGGAGAAGTACGAGACCCACCACAAGTGCAAGTACACCGACCCGGCCATCTTCGCCGCGGCTCAGCTTTCCGATAAGTACATCACCGACCGCGCCCTGCCCGACAAGGCCATAGACCTGCTGGACGAAGCCGGCAGCCGCGCCCGCCTTAAGCTTTCGGTGGCGCCCGCCGAATTCAAGGAAAAAGAGAACGAGATAGAAGAGGCCTCCAAGGAAAAGAACGCCGCCATCTACGGCCAGGAATACGAAAAGGCGGCCAAACTGCGCGACCGCGAGAAGGAACTGAAGAAGGCCATGGAGGACTCGCGCAAGAAATGGCGCGACTCGCGCGACAAGGTTTTCCCGGAAGTGACCGAAGAGGATATAGCGTCCATCGCCTCAAAATGGACCGGCATCCCCGTAACGCGCATGACCGAGACGGAGGCCGACAAGCTGAAGCAGATGGAGGGCGAGATACACAAGCGCCTGATAGGCCAGGACGAGGCCGTCACCATAGTCTCGCAGGCCATCAAACGCAGCCGCACCGGCATGAAGGACCCCAAGCGCCCGATAGGCAACTTTATCTTCCTGGGCCCCACCGGCGTGGGCAAGACGGAGCTGGCCCGCGTGCTGGCCGACTTCCTGTTCGGCAACGAGGAAGCCATGGTGCGCATAGATATGTCGGAGTACATGGAGAAGTTCTCCGTGTCGCGCCTGATAGGGGCGCCTCCCGGCTACGTGGGCTACGAGGAAGGCGGCAAGCTCACCGAGCTGGTGCGCCGCAAGCCCTATTCCGTGGTGGTGCTGGACGAGATAGAAAAAGCCCATCCCGACGTGTTCAATATTCTTCTGCAGATAATGGACGAGGGTACGCTGACCGACAGCCTGGGGCATAAGGTCAGCTTCAAGAACAGCATCCTGATAATGACCTCCAACGTGGGGGCCCGCCTTATCTCCAAGGGCAAGACCCTGGGCTTCATGCCCACCGAGGACAAAGAGAAGGATTACCACAACATGAAAGACACGGTGATGGACGAGGTGAAGCGCGTCTTCAACCCCGAATTCATCAACCGCATAGACGAGGTTATCGTATTCCGCCCGCTGACCGAGGCGGATACCGAGAAGATCCTCGAGCTCAGCCTGACCAAGGTGGAAAAGAAGCTGGCCGTGAAGGGCGCCACGATGGCCGTGACCAAGGCGGCCAAAACCTTCCTGGTGAAGAAGGGTTTCGACCCCAACTACGGCGCCCGCCCGCTGCTGCGCACCGTGCAGAAATACCTGGAAGACCCGATGGCGGAACTCCTGCTCAACAGCGGCATGGTGAAGGGCAGCGTGCTGACGGTGGATTATAAGGGCGAAGGCGACGCCCTGGACCTGAGCGTCCGCAAATAAAACCGGGAGCCGGACTTGTATACGCAACACGCTGAACACCCGCGGCACAGATCTCCCGCGCCGGCCCGCCCGGGCCGGGGCTTTATCCGCTTCCTGTCCGGAATGCTGCTCCCCGCGCTGATCGTAACTGCGGCCGGGCTTTCGCTTTACTTCGCCTCGGTCCGCGTGAAGATATGGCTGGCCCCGCAGCCCGAGCCCAAAAGGGTAATAGAATCGCCCCTGAAGGACGAGGAATGGGCGGAGATGGTTGGCGGTCTGCAAAGCCTGTCCCGGTCTTACGAAGGCCGCGTAGGGATATACCTGAAGGACATGGAAACGGGCAGGACCTGGGAGTACAACGCGGACAGGCTTTTTCCATCGGCGAGCTTGATAAAAGTTCCGATAATGGCCGCGGTCTTTGAAAAGATAAAACTCGGCGCCATAACCCTGGAGACCCAGCTGAAGCTTACCCGCCGCGACCGCGTGGGCGGCTCCGGGTCGCTGAAATGGGTGCGGGAGGGAACCTCCCTGAGCGTGATGGAGATCATCTACAAGATGATAACCGAGAGCGACAATACCGCCACGCGCATGCTGATAGATTATGTGGGCATGGATTACCTCAAAGGCGCCTTCGGCAAGCTGGGCCTGGTGCAGACCAATATAACGCCCGAGGGCATGAGCCTGGCGTCCGGCAAGGTGCAGCGCGAGAACTATACCACCGCCCGCGAGATGGGCTCGCTTATAGAGCGGATATACGCGGGCGAGCTGGTGGACAAGGAGTCCAGCGGGTTAATGCTGGAGGCCCTTAAGCACAATAAGAGCCGCAGCCGCCTGCGCAAGGGCCTGCCGATGGGCTGGGAGATAGGCCACAAGACCGGCCTGCTGCGCCACGCCTGCCACGACGTGGGCATAGTCTTCTCGCCGCGCGGCGACTACGTGATAGCCGTGCTCACCTCGGACGTGCCTAATTATAAAAGCGCCAAGAATTTTATTTCAAAGGTGGCCAAGCTCACTTACCGGTACTACAGGATAGAAGCCGATTACGCCGAGGCCCGCGGCCTTACCCCGCAGGGATAAATTAAAATGGAGCGGGTGCCTGAAGAACCCTGACCTCCAGTCAGGACCCGCGAACCCAAGCGTGGACCCGGGACACTGTAGTGTTTCCTCTTTCCGGGCGAGCAGGGTAATCCCCCGCCCGACCAAGGGTGTTACCGCCGGCAACCAGGCTAACCAGCCGAGGATAGTTAAATTTTATGAACAAAACTCTTGAATTACTGGCCCCGGCCAGGGACCTCGCCACCGGGATAGACGCGGTGAACTGCGGCGCCGACGCCGTCTACATAGGCGCCGAGCACTTCGGCGCGCGCCTGGCCGCCGCCAACACCGTGGCCGACATAGGCAAGCTGGCCGCCTACGCGCACCGCTACCGCGCCCGGGTCTACGCCGCCGTCAACACCATATTGAGCGAAGAAGAACTGCCGCGCGCGCAGAGGATGATACACAGCCTCTGGGAAGCCGGCGCCGACGCCGTTATAATACAGGACATGGGCCTGCTGGAGACGGGCCTGCCGCCCATACCGCTGATAGCCAGCACGCAGGCGCACAATGCCACGCCCGAAAAGGTGCTGTTCCTTGAAAAGGCCGGCTTCAAGCGCGTTATACTGGCGCGCGAGCTGACCATAGCGGAGATAAAGGCCATAAGGGCCGTCACCACCGTGGAGCTGGAATTCTTCGTGCACGGTTCGCTGTGCGTTTCTTTCAGCGGCCAATGCTACCTCAGCTGGGCCCTGGGCGGCCGCAGCGGCAACCGCGGGGAATGCGCGCAGCCCTGCCGCAAACCCTACACTCTTAAGGACGCCGCCGGGGAAGTGCTGTCCTCCGGCAAGCACCTGCTTTCGCTGAAGGACCTTAACCTCTCCCGCCGCCTGGGCCAGCTCGCCGACGCCGGCGTGACCTCTTTCAAGATAGAGGGCCGCCTGAAGGACAGGTCCTATGTGCGCAACGTGGTCTCGTTCTACCGCCGCGAACTGGATAAGGTTATACTTAAAAAAGGTTTCGCCCGGGCCTCGGCAGGCAGGAGTTTTATCGGCTTCGAGCCGGACCCGGCTAAAACCTTCAACCGCGGCTACACCGAATATTTCCTGGACGGCAATCCCGCCGGTATAGCTTCCCCCGACACGCCCAAGTTCCTGGGCGAGCCCCTGGGCCGCGTCTTCGACATTAAGAACGGCTCCTTTAAAATGCACGGGGCCGAAAAACTGCACCCCGGGGACGGCATAACTTTCTTCGACAAGGCCGGGGTCCTGTCCGGCTCGCTGATAAACGGCGTAAAGGACGGCCGCGTGCGCGCCGACAACCTGAAAGGCATGGAGAACGGCACCGACATATACCGCAACCTGGACAAGGATTTCCTGCGCGCGGTGGAGCGCGAAGGCGCCGCGCGGAAGTTCGGGGTCAAGCTGGAATTCTCGGAGTACGACGGCGGTTTTATCCTTAAGGCTTCGGACGAGCGCGGGGTCTCCGCCGAGGCTAAGCTGCGCGGAGTGAAGGCCGCCGCGGAGAAGCCGGAACAGGCGGTGGAAACGATACGCAAGCAGCTTTCTAAACTGGGCGAGACCGATTTTTACCTTGAATCGCTGCGCCTGGACCTCTCCAAGCCCTACTTCATCCCGGTCTCGGCCCTGAACGACCTGCGGCGCGAAGCCCTGGCCGCCCTGGAGGCGGCCGCCGCGGCCGTGCCGCCGGCCCGCGAGGAGATACCGGTGGTCCCCAACGACGTCCCCTACCCGGAGCAGGACCTGGATTTCACCGCCAACGTATTCAATTCCCGGGCCGCGCGCTTCTACAGGCGCCACGGCGTGAAAGGAATAGTGATGGCGGCCGAAGGCGGCGCGGATATTTCAGGCAAGCCGCTGATGACCACCAAGTTCTGCCTGCGGCGCCAGCTCGGCCTGTGCAGGAAGGGCAAAGAGGTGGAGCCGCTTTTCCTGGAGGACGCGGAGGGCCGCCGCTTCCGCCTGGAGTTCGACTGCGCGCGCTGCGTGATGAAGCTTTTCGCGGAAGACCTGCGCGTGGTGAACCCCGTCAAAAAGGCGGACGGCGAGGAATAAGCCGCGGGGCGGTGTGGGCCTAAAGGGAGCCGGGAAACTGCCCTTTCGGTCCTTGCCCGCCCGCGGGTAAAAGGTAAAATATTACGGGGTTTATGTTCCAGTCCGGAGAGCGCATGCGCGGATCCATAAAGAAAATTTTACTAGGCCAGTCTTTAGCGCTTCTGTGCGTTTCATGCCTCAGCGCCGGACCGGCGCAGGACGCGCTCCGCTCGCAGGCTGGCGGGCTGGAATTCTACACGCAGGAACCGTCGGCCTCCAGGCTAGAAAATTCGCCGCTGAACACCGCCAGGGCAGACTGGTTCCAGGCCTCAAAGCTTTATTCGGATTCCGTCTTCCGGCCGCAGCAGCAGCGCCGCGTTGACACTTCGGGCAGCCGCCTGGTGATGCTGCAGGGCTTTCACTGGTACGCCGACAGTTACTGGTTCCACCCGCCCAACGGCTGGTGGGGCGTCCTGGCCGACAAGGCCGCCGAAGTGGGGCGCGCCGGCTTCGACCTGGTCTGGTTCCCGCCGGTTTCCAACGGCAGCTATTATCCCAACCAGTGGTATAACCTCAATTCCCAGTGGGGCACCAAAGAGGCGCTTCTGAAGGCCGTAGGCGCCATGCATTCCGCGGGAGTAAATGTGGTGGCCGACATCGTGCTCAACCACCGCAACGGCACCACCGGCTGGGCCGACTTCACCAACCCCGACTGGCCGACCACCGTCATTGTGAAGGACGACGAATGGCTGGGCGGCCCGAAGAGCGAGAATTACGACGAGGGACAGGGCGAGCTGGGCTGCCGCGACCTGGACCACCGCAGCCCGCTGGTGCAGAGCGAGACCAAGATCTTCATGCGCTGGCTGAAGAACACCGTGGGCGTGGACGGCTGGCGGTACGACATGGTTAAGGGCTTCCCGCCGCGCTACGTGCAGCTTTACAACGAGGCCTCGAGCCCCATTTTCTCCGTAGGGGAATATTACGACGGCAACCGGCAGCTTATCGTCAACTGGATAGACGGCACCGACAATTCCGCCGGTAAGGTCAACGCTTCCACGGCCTTCGATTTCACCACCCGCTACGCCCTCATAGGCGCGGTGGAGAGCGAGCGCTACGAGCTGCTCAGCGACAATGGCCGTCCCTCCGGCCTGATAGGCTGGTGGCCCGCCAAGGCGGTCACGTACGTGGAAAGCCACGACACCTCGCCCCGCGACCCCAATTTCCTGCCAAATGCCCCGGCCGAGTACCGCGCCCAGCGCCTGCTGGGCTACGCCTACATACTCACGCACCCCGGCATCCCCTGCGTTTTCTGGCCGCATTTCTTCGACTGGGGCCAGGAATACAAGGGCCGGCTGCAGGCGCTGATAAACATAAGGAAGAACGCCGGTATAACCTCCACCAGCAATATAGCGATAATCGCGGCCACCAGCGAGCTTTACGCGGCCGTGGTGGACGGGATGAACCAGCGCGTGGTGCTGAAGCTAGGCCGCAATTGCGCCTGGAACCCCGGCCCCGGCTGGACCCTGGCCGCCAGCGGCGACCGTTACGCGGTCTGGACGCAGTCCCTTAAATAATTCCTCCGCCGGTTTTCCGCGCCCTTTGTTTACCGGGCGCCCGCATACTTTATACTATTGAACTATGACCTTAAGGTGCGAGCTCAATATTAACGGCAAAAGCCGCCGTATACTGCTGGTGGCCAAGGAAGAGGAAACAACCGACCACGTGGCGCTGCGCCTGGCCGCGGCCATACTTTTTTTCGACCTGGAGCCGGCCCTGGACGTGGGCGCGGGCGACCCGCTGCTCGCCGATGTGGGCTTTGTGCCGGACCTGATGGCGCCTGACGGAGTGGGGGGGATAGGGGTGTGGGTAGAGTGCGGCAACGTGGCCAACAATAAGCTGGCCAAAGTGGCCCGGCGCATAAAGGAAGGCCGGCTGGTAATTCTTAAAGAGAACGAGGCCGGCGGCCGGCGGCTGCGGGAAGTTATTAAAAAAGAGGTCAGGAACGGGGAATTTATAGAGGTGCTGGCCTGGCCCAAAGAGGAATTCTCACGGTGGACGGCGGCGCTCCGCGAGTCCAGCCACGTGTTCGGCGAGGCGTCGGGGCATTCGCTGAACCTGGTGCTCAACGAGTCAGCCTTCGACGTGCAGCTTATCGCCTGCTGACAGGTTCGCGCAGGTACGGCGCCCACCCGCCGATAATCCGGCGCTATTCGGACACCAAAACGGCCCGAAAACATTCCTTGAAACCGTCGATCAGACTATGACAGCCCGATAATTCGCTGTTATGTTCCATGCGATAACTTTGCGTGAAGCGTTTCCCGGCTGGCCGCTGCCCCGTAAGTTACAGGAGATCTATTGCGATGGCGACCGTATCTTTCAATGAACAGTACGCTCTGCGGCACGCCTGCCCGCAGCGCGCGGCGATCACCCGCCTGCTCGGCGCCCTGGCGCTGGCGGCCCCATTTCTCTTCGGAATAGTATCAAGACCCGCGTATGCCCAGGGAGGAACAATGAAAATGACGCGCACAGCAGAAATCCCGCTTTCCTACCGGATATGCTCTAACCCCGTAGTTTGGCGCCCCTCGCCGCGTGAGCCCTGGCTGATCGCCCTGGTCGGCGGCGAAGCCGCACATAGGCGGGGCGTGACCACCTTCATCGACGCGCTGTATCCGGACGGGCGGCGCAAGTCGGGTATCCTGTTCGGTTTTCCGGTGCTGCGCAAGTATCCGCCAAAGGTTCCTCCGGCCAATAATATCGCCGCGGCGGACCTGGATGGAGGCGGCTCGGCGGAACTGTCGGTGATAGATTCGGACGGCGGGCTGCGCGCTTTCAAGTCCAATGGCCGAAGCGCGGGATGGACCGGCCATGGCAACCCTGTCCATTCATTCCTGGTATGGCAGCCAATGCGCGCCAGCGTCGGCGGCGCTTCCGCGCTCCTTCTTGTCAGCCGCGATGCCGAGACGATCTCCTCTTCGAAAGACGCGGTGGACCTGATAGCCGCTAACGGCAAGTCCTATCCGGGCTTCCCCGTCGAACTGCCCTCCGCGGCGGAACAACGCCAGCCGATCATCGATCCGGCCGCGGGGCGGGCCTTTATATTGCTCGAGAACGGACAAGTAGAGGCTTTTCAGCTTGCGGGCGGCAGCCGCCCCCCCGGCTTTCCCGCGGGGCCGGACGCGCCGGACGTGATCGCCGGCACGCGCCAGATGGCGATGCTGCCTGGCGCTAAGGCGATCTTTATCAGCAACGGCACCGACACGCTCACCCGCATCGACGCGGCCAGCGGCGCGGCGACAAGCGTAATAATTCCCGGCGCGCAGCGATTGACCGGCCTTGCCGGCGCGGGCGAGCGGCTGTATGCCTTCGACGACGCGGCCAATCGGCTGATCTCGCTTGACGCGAAGGGCGCGACGCTATCATCGTTGCAGCTAAATCTGCCGCGATCGTCAAGATGCTATTCGCTTCAGGCGGTCGAGACCGGGCCGGAAACGGTAGCGGTCCTGCTGGCCTCCTCGCCGGACCCCGACCCGCACATCAAAGTGGCCGCCGTGTTCGAGAAACTCGCCACGCCGGAGGCTAAAAAAAAGGTCAGGGAGATCGCGGATGCGGATTGGCAAAGCGCATATGGGACCCTTAAACGCGATGCGGCGCAGCGTATGGAGTATGATAATAACGTCGCGGATATGCAGCGCAGCTACCTTGAACATCACCTGGGCGAAACTGCCGCTTCGGACATGCTCGCGGACGAGCCTTTGACGTCCGTCCAGGCTATCCGCGACGGGGGCGGATCGCTTAGCGTGGTGATGGAGGACCGGATCGATGGATACGTGCCGGCGACAGGTTTTGCTGTTTCTCCCACGGTACTGCCCGCAGCGACCATCGATGCGGGCGGACTGGTGTGGGTGGTTCCCGCCAATATCGGCGAGCGTGAAGATCCTAAGGCAAATAACCGGTCACTGCTGCGGATCTATAAAATGCAGCCCTGATACGCCTGGAAGGCGATAAATGAGGGGAATAACGGCCGGGCCGCCGGGATCTCCGCCGCCAGTCTTAGCGAAAGGCCAGTTTGCCCGCTATAAAGATAAGCGCTCCAGCCAGCAGCAGCCCGAAACCGGTTTTGAAAAGAGACCCGTTTTCCGGGCTTTCCCTGTAGTCTAAATAACTCTCTCCGGGATTCGCGGGATCATAATGCACCTGCGCCGCGGACCCGGCGTGGAACCTGGATTGCAGCGCGCACAGTTCCGCCCCGGGCTGGGAGCCGTCTTTTTTATCTATTTTCTGGACTACCCGGCTTGAGGTCGCGCGGTACCCGCCGTACTCGGTCCCGTTGACGGTATATTTATACTCTACGTCCACCGCCCAGACGTCGGAAATATTGTAGCTGGGCTTCGACGGGGCAAGCCTTGAGTACGCTGGGGTGCGCAGTCTCGCGTCGAGCGTCTGGACGATCTTGCTGGAGACGACCATTCCCTGTACCGTCGGCCAGCCTTTCATCGCGACCTCGCGGCGGTGCGCGGCGTATCCGAACGCCAGCGACACCGCGCCGCCGAACGCTATTATCGACGCAAGAGGCAATATCTTATCGGTCATGTTATTCTCCATTTTTTTTGTTCTTCATCGGGCTCGCAAATCCGGAAATATCCCCGGAAGTTCAGGGTTTCAGCGGCGCGGTAGCGGCCTTCGGGTGCTTTAGGTACCAGATATAGTTAGCCATGTCCTTGTTGGCCGCGGGCATTATGGCCGGGCAAGCGGACGCGTTTTCGGTGTAGAAGGAGACCTGGCGCGCGGTTTTGGCGCGGGCTTTTACCGAGGCCGGCATGGCGGCGTTGTACATCAGGTGGCCGTTGCCGGCTATCACCAGCACCTCGTAGCCGGGGTTGGCGTTGACGAAATCCGCCACGCGGGCGCCCATGCCCTCGTTCCAGGCCGCCATCGAGGCCAGGTAGTTCTCCATGGTGAACATCTTCGCCATAGGCGAGTCCCCGTGGCCGGCGAAAGAGGCCTTAAGATATTCGTTGTATTTTTTGTGCTGCGTCACCGTCACGTTTTCAGGTAGGTACCGCTTTTCATCCGCGTCCAGGCTCCCCAGGCCCTGGCGGGCTATTTTGGCCACAACTTCCCGGGGCACGTTCAGGGCCAGGGCGCGCAGATGGTTCGCCGCGATGAAGTCGAAAAGCGGCTTATAAAGCTTGAAGTCGAAGCCCCATTCCTTTTCCCAGCCGGTTTTGGCTAAGAAGTCGTTTTCGGAGATATTTCCCGCCGCGTAATCGTCCAGCACGGGCTGCAGGGTCTGGTCCAGCATCTCGAAACCGACGGCTATTTTTGAACCGCGGGCTATCCTCATGGCTTTCAGCGCCTCCAGCTGGGCCAGGTGGTCGAGGGCCTGGTCGTGCGTCTCGCCCACATAGACCACGTCGCTCTTCCACACGATGGATTCGAAGGCGGCCTCGCCGTTGAAAGCCTTGCCGGACTGCGCCCCCATCAGGCAGAAATTGGGCGCGGAGGTGGTCAGGACTATCGGCGCCGGCGCGGCCGCGGGGGCCGTCCTTTTTTCTATGTTAGCCTCCGGCTTTTTTACCGCCGCCGCAGCCGCGAAAGGGATTAAAATGATAAACGGAAAAATAATCTTCTTCATCTCTAAAGTATAGTAAAAAAGCGGGCCGGCGGCTTCCGGCGGGCTTCCCCGGTTGACAGCGGGAACGGTTAAGTCGCAATATTTAACATGTCGGGCGTTTATAAGAGGTATTAAATGAGGAAAAACATTTTTTTATTTTCCGGCGCTTTTACGGCTATTTTTTTGGCCGGGTGCATGGCTTTTCAGAACGACGGCCCCAAGCCGGAGTATCACCTGCGCCCGGTGGTAGGGCCAAACGACAAGGTTTACAGTTACTCGGACTGGGACCAGAATGTCAGGGGCAAGGCGGGGAACGCTCCCGCCCCCGCGCCCGCAGTGCCGCCGGCTAAATTGGCGTGGGAGGAGACCGGCGCCGCCGGATCCGCCGCGGAGCGCGGAGCGGCTAAGGCCGGGTTTGAAAGCAGCGCCGCCGCGCAGTCAGCCGCCGGGGAACACCAGCAGGCCCTTGATTCCCTGGCCAAGGCCTGGGCGCTTTCCCCGGGCGCGGATGAGGCGAGGGGAGTCCTCGCCAAAATGGCCGTGGTAATTTCGGCGATGCCCTCTCCGCCCCGGCAAAGCGACGCCGCCCGCCGCCATGTGGTAGGCGGGGGCGTGTACGTGAAGGAAGGGAATTTTACCGGGGCGCTTGGGGAATTTATCGGCGCCATAAACGAGGCGCCTTATTCGGCCAGGCTGTATTACAACGCCGCGGAGGTCCTGGGGGAACTTAAGGAATATCAAAAAGCCGCGGACATGATGAACTCTTACCTGTTCCTTGCGCCGGAAGCCCCGGACGCCCCGGCGGCCAAAGACGAGGTATTTAAGTGGGAGTTCATGCTGAAGCGCCCTAAGTAGGCGTGCTTGCGGAAGGGCCGGCGGCCGGGCCATAAATGGCCGGGGGGGAACATATTCATGAAAAGCGTAAAAACGGTGTATTGGTTGTCGGCGGCGGCCTTGTTCTGTTTAGCGGGTTATTATCTTGTGTGCCGCTCGGTAAATACGATAAACAGCGCTCCTTCGGTAGTCGAGGCGCAAAGCGCTTCGGCTTTCGTGGGTACGGAGACCGAAAAGCAAAATACCGGTGAGGCGGAAGCGGGAACCGGCGGGCCCGGCGTTCCGGAAGCCTCCGGGCCGCGGCCCGGCGAGGCGGACGGCAGCCAGTTCGTTCCTCCCCCGGCTAAAACGGCCAGGGGTGGTATCGGCGAGGCGCGCGCGCTTAAATGCGACGACTTCGCGAACGAGATAAAGAAAATGATGGCGGACGCGGCGTACTGCAAAACCGCGTCGGATTGCGTGATCTCCACCGAATTCGGCTGCCCTTTCGGCTGTTACAGGCTTTTTAACAAGGACGCAGACCTGGAGAGCCTGAGGGATAAGATCGAGGTCTACTACGCCAAGGCCAATTGCCCCCAGTGCGTTTATGACTGTCCCGGGCCTCCCGGAGAAGAGAAGGTGTTTTGTGACAGGGGTGGTCTGGCCTTCGGCGATAAGCTGGAGGATTTCGCGCTGCCGCTCGGTCAACTGCTCCACCGGGCTAGGGGCGGGGGTAGTTTGGAGCGAGGGAAGCTTATCGCGCAGTCGGGTGGAGATT
>CAISZM010000049.1 GCA_903889965.1 uncultured Elusimicrobia bacterium | reverse complement strand
GCTCCGGGTTTCCAGAATTTGGTGCGCCCGGCAGGAATCGAACCTGCACTAGAAGCTTCGGAGGCTCCTGTGATATCCATTTCACCACGGGCGCGCACTTTTACGTCGAGAAACCACAAAAACCATGCCTTTAAAATCAGCGACAACTTTTCACAGGCTCCTGTCATCGTAAAAGGCACTTTTGCGGTTCCGCTTCAAATAGCTAAGGGCCCTGTGGCGCTCAGTTACCCGAGGGTTCCTGCACAAGGCCCTTAAATAGAAAGCCCTCCGGGAAAGCAACTGAGCGCACTTTTATTTTAGCATGGCGCACGGAGCGGCGCAAGGTTTCCTTTATGGATTTTTAATAAGGAACTTAAAATCGGTCTCCCGCAGTATCCGGATAGGCTGCCCTTTCGAAATCAGGTCCTCAGCCTTCCTGTGCTTAGAACTCTTCTCATGTCCGGCTAAGGCGCGGATATCCTGGTCGCCTACCACAAGGAGGGTGGTCTTGTTGTTTACCCCCGGGGCGACCGTACAGCCGGCGTCGGCCGCAAGCCTGGCCACCTCTACCCGCGTTATTGCGAGGGCGCCGGTGAAAACGATTACTTCACCATGTAACGGTCCCTCCGGGTTTCCCTCCAGGGAGATGTTCGCGGGGCTGATGGGCCGCTTGATCCGTTCGAGCCAGCCGCCAAGGGGAACAGAAGTCTCCGCTATGGCCCGCAGAAGTATCTCCCCGGCCGCCCTAGCGTCCTCCGCCGCGTTATGATGGCCGAAAACTATCCCCAGCTTCTTCGCCACAGGCTTTAACCCATAGCCGCTCTGCGCGAACTCCGGCCATGCACGGCGGACAACTTTCGCCGTATCCAGCCAGGTGCACTCAAGCCGAGACAGACCATGTTTTTCCCCCGCCATGGCAAGGGCGCTGACATCAAAATGCGTGTGGGTTACTACAACCCGGCCGGAGAGACGTGCATTAATTTCCGCGTATATTGCCGGGAAAGTCGGGGCATCCTTAACTTTCTCTTCAGTGATACCGTGAATTGAAATATTTATTCCGTCAAATTCATCTTCTGGGTTTATTAACGTCTCCCATTTCTCTTTAAGGCAGCCGTTCTCAAACGTCACAATGCCGACCTGGCAAATACTCGACAAATCGGCATTGGCGGTCTCTACATCTACTGAGGTGAAATCTGTGGGCTCTTGCGTGGTCATCCCAAACATATTACAAAAAAATACCAAGACCTCAATATTGTTCGCAATACTTTTTCCGATATGATGTCATGATGTAAGACGCCCCTTTTTGCTATATCGCCCTCACGCGCGCGAAGGCGGGGCGCGGTTTCCATTCGTATAGGTCCCAGGGATTGGAGGTACCCCTCCCGGGGGGGAGCATAGCTTTATGTGGGCCGCACTTTCGCCAACTCCAACCCGGCAAGGCTGAGCTGCACTTTTAAGCTCCCGATTCGGTGATTCGGTACCCTCCCCTGGTATACGGAAAAGCCCCTAAAATGGGCTTTTTCTATAGAGATATAACTAATTACCGAATTTAAAGCATTTCTCATAGGGAAACATGCGTTCGGAAACGACTACCGAATTAGGGCCGAATTTAGGGAAACCCAGCCAAAGTTCGGCCCGAACGACCGAATCAATCCGAGCCAGTCTCAACCGGGTAATAAGCGCCATCCCGAATATCAATTTCCTCGGACTGTTTAAGCGTTTCGACCACGTCCTTAAAGACCTTTGCCGGCAGGCCGAGATTCCGCAACAGGCGGCTGTGCTCAATGCCAGGCTTCTTAGTGATAGCCCTTATTATCTTGAGCCTGTAGTGATCAAACTTGCTTTTCCCAAGACTCTCCTTGCCCAGCTTCCGAATCTCGGCCGCAAAGTTATCCGCCATCATACAGGCCCGCCTGCAGTCATCCAGCGTAACCTCCGGGTGGTGGCCATTTAAGACGGCTTCCAACATGGCGAACTTGTGCGCGTAGGCGGTCAGGCGCGGGAAGAACGCTCGTACACCTTCCGGAGCTGTCTCGGCCTCGGTAACAAAGCGGTGATACCATACCTCATAATGCTGCCTGGCTTCCGAGCTATATTCCATCTCGCCCTCAACATTCAGAGCGGCCTCCAGCGCCTTTTTTACGAGAAGCTTTCCCGATTCGTCCGCCTTTGGCTGTATCGCCATGATTTTGTCCTTCTTATCAGCCGACACGAACAGGAAGCGCGCCAAGAAGCCGCCTGCGATGTCTCCACCCTGAACAGAACTTATAAGCCAGTCGATGGTCGACGCGCCCAGGATTGTCAAGTACGGCTTCTCGATGCGGAACTCTTTTATTTCAGTCGTGCCTTTCTTGCGGGTGTACTCGCGCGGGCAATCGTAAAGTTCCGTCAGTAGGCTTTGCGCCCCAAAATTGTAATCCTTCTGCAGCTGGGCCAGCAGGCTCTTGAACTCGTAGCAGGTCATGAAGCCGTGCGGCTCTTTGGTCATCGTAGAGATGAAGCACTCTTGGGACCATTCAGCAGGCAGCCGAATCTCCGGATTGATTGACTCTACCAGGCGGGCCCCAATGCCCAGCGCTGTGCTCTTCCGAAAGAAGCTGGAAGGGGCGAGGACCACAAGCCAAAGGTTTGGGAACAGCCACTCATCCCCGAGGTGCATATAAACGCGGCGGCCGAGTAGCGTAGACAACGCCCAATAGCCCACAAAGCGGTGGAACTGTACCGGAGCGTCAGTGAAGCTATCCGCCCAGGTGGTGTATCGCTCGATGAAGTTGGAATCGTCTATTTTCACCATAGCGCGGGCTCCTTGATATTGAGTAGCGCGGCCCAGATGCCGGCAGCGCGTTTTAAAAGCGCGTCTACGGCGCTCGGGTCGATGTTTTGCTTTGCGCGGGCCTCGAGGTTAAGCGCTTCATCCGCGAGGACTGGCGCCAGTGTTTTCACCTCAGCGAGCGCCGCGGCCGTGATGTTCTTTGTTTTCCAATCCTCATATTCCCGAGGAAATTCGGACGCCTTCGCCTGCAACTGTTTTAAGGCCGGAGTCTGGTTTAGTATCAAGCGGGGAGGCGCGCCAGCAACTGCGCGCGCGGTGGACGGCCGGGCAGGGGCGGCAGGGTGGACCAGCACCGCGATTTCTTCGCGGCCTTCCATTATATCCTTAATGGCCGCCCATAGTTGCCCCCTGAGCGGGCTGTATTTTGCTTGGCGTAGTTTCTCCCGCCAGCGAAACGCCCCCCACGGGTATCTGTCAGCCCATGCTTTAAAACTATAGGCCCGTTCGAATAGCTCTTCGTCTGGACCAGTCCAGCCAATGCCCAGCCGCTCCTCTAGCCTTGCTCCGGGGTGTAGGTGGGTGTTTTTCATAGCGCGGTATTCCCCGCTTTTTTGGTGCCGACCTTGGTGATGACATTCGCCATCTCACCGGCCTGCCGCAGTCCGTTGCGCGTGGCTTCCGCTATCTTCTCGCACAGCGTGCCGATATTGGCAGCATCTCCGGATATGTTAAAAGTATTGTTTTGCGTAAAATCAACTCCGGAATTGTTTACTGCCGAAGAAGTGGTAGAGACGTTATATAGTGAAGATCCCGAGCGTAGGGCTTTCGTGGTCTCAGCACTCAGAACAAACTCCCCGCGGTGGACCACGCCGGCCACCTCGTTGGGGTCTCCGTCACCGGTGTAGCCGCCACTGGCCCAACTGCCTAGTAGCCCACCCAGAAGGCTACCGCCGCCGGTAAATAGCGCCAGAACTGCCTTTTTAGCCATCATCTGCGCGACCATGTCCAGGAAAGAGTTTAAAATGTTTTGGAACATCTTCTTCGCTAGCGCCTCAATATTTAAGAAGTCGCTGCTGGTGGAAGCGAAAAAATCGGTAAATGCCGTTTTAGCCGGACCGATGGCGCTGTTCATACATTCTCCCCAGGCGCCTTTCCAATCCTGGGAACTCTGTTCCATAGCATCGAGGCCTTGCTTAAAGCCTCCCGCGAATGTATGCCCGGCCTCTGTGTAGTCGTGCTCAAGGTCCACTAACATTTTTTTATTATTTGTCTCCAACTGTCTCGAAGTGGAGCCTTCCAGCGCCAGATTCTTACGCCGCTGCATTTCCAAATCCCCGAAATACCGGGTGTACATCTGGCCGCGCTCAGTGAGCGCAAAACTTTCTATTTCCGTAATTTGCTCGGTTATCTTTTCGCTTTCCTTCAGGTATTCCTTGTCTTTTTTTATAGCCTCGGATTGCGCCAGCTTCTGCGCCTTTAATCGCTCGGTATCGTTATCTGCAACAACCGGCTTGCGGGTGGCTACGGAACTGCCCGTGGACTTGGTGCTTCCGGTCAGGGAATTTATCTCGGCAGTAAGACTTTTAATTTTATCGATAGTGGCCTGAATTTCAACGTCCGTATATTTAAACCAGGATCCACTAGCGTTTTTGGCGTACATGTCGGATAGTTTCTTGTCCAACCGTCCGAGGCTCTCGTGCATTAAATCTATCTTTGTTGCTTTCCCGTCTTCTGTGAACGCCTCTAGAACCGTGGCAAGTTTTTCAAACCAACCTATAACCCCAGTGGCGGGTCCGGAGAGAAGTTCTCCAGCTCGTTTGGTTAGGTCTTCGAAGCGCTTGCTAAGCAACTCCATTTTTCCGGCTGTATTCTGCATTTCCGCCTGCGCGGCGCCGCCGAACATATCGTTCAACTGGCGCATAGTTTCGGCATATACCTGTGTCTTGGGTGTATTGGCAGCAATCATCACGCCGACGGTATTAAGGCCTTTGGTAGTGCCTTGGAAGGCTTTTCCTACTAATTCGGTGGCGCTAGACAGCGACCCTGTTTTTGTTGCGAGGTCCAATACGGTGGGGATAGCTTTTTTTAACTCTGCGCCCCAAAGACCGCGCTGTATAAGTGAGGTCTCTGCTGTAATTATTTCCTCCTTCTGGGCGTGGGTAGTCTTTTCCAGGCTCTCAGCCAAATCATCCAGCTCCTTGCCTGCGGCTTTATTGGTTATGCCTAGATTCTGGAGGGCTTTATTGCGCAGATCGATGGCACGCTCTTCCTCAGCAAAGGCTTTTACGGCTTTAACGGAAAAAGCGAACAGCGAGGCCCCAATCCCCCCGGCGCCCATTAACGACATGAACTGACTGAAGCCGCGGGAAACTTTATTTATCTGGGCGTCGATGTTTTTGACGCTGGCCGCTGCTGCGTTTATACCCGAGGCATCGAAGGCACTGCGGATTAAGAAAGATAACGGCTCAGACATTTTTATTTACCTCCGGGTTTTAAACCCATTCTCCTCAGTCCGCGCATCCCTCGGCTTGGGGCTTAAGGCGACTGAAAGCTCACAGCCCGCAGTTGCGTCTAGTTTACCCAAGCGAGGGCGCGCGTCTTCTATTTCTGGTCCGCTTTCCCGTTATATGTTTCCATCGCCTGGCGAAAACTTGAAAACAAAGAAGAGGCCTTGTTCACTTTCGCTCCGGCCAACACGACGGCCGATAGGTCTAGCAGGCTGATGTCTTCGAGTTTGCCTAACTCTTCATTTCCTGCAAACAGGGCGAGGGCGCGCGGCATGTTCTCGCCCGCGGCCATCAGCGCATTCGTTGCGGCCTGCTGGAAGTCGGGGCTGCCAATGTCACTAAGCTTCGCCAGGTCTCCCTGAACCTCTTTAAGTAATACGACCAGCGAAGAACAGCGCCGCACAGTGAGGGGGTTTACTGTGTAGTCCCCTGCAGACAGCTTTACCAGAATCGCGTCCTGATTTATTGCTTTAATAGTTTCTATGTCGTTCATTTTTTTCCTCCGTTATTGTTTTGTCTTGTTTTGACAGGTCGCGTGCGCGACAGCTGCTTGTGCTTTAACTCTGGATATCTCGGCAACATCAAAGAGCCGCCATCCGCCGGCGCTCCGTTCAAACTTAATACGGCCACTCTTAGCCCACTTGTCTAGCGTGCGCTCAGATATATCAAACTCCTGCGCTGCTATACGAATAGAAACCTTCATTTTTCTGCCTCCTTGCCAAGTATTTTCCCTGGCTACAGAAACAGTCTACATGAAGGGCCATTATGCCCCTCTGACAGATAAGGGGCCCCTATAACAGAGGCCCCTAAATATGTTTTATTTTTCCTTGAGGATGACTAAAACTGGCTGGTTTTTTTTCTGCGGCGTTCTTCCCGGTAAATGGCCTGCCGCAGGGCGGGCTCTTTCTTTGGGCCGGTTTTCCTGCGCAGGCGGATTTCCTCAGCACAAAACCTATTGCTGCCACTCTCAGTACCTCTACTCTTACTACGCAGTTTCTTTATTATCTCCCACTCTTCCGGGCTTAAAGCGGCAGTCTTTGTATCCCTGCCTATTTTAAGACGCACTATCCCATGTATAGTGAACAGAGCATTTACAAAAGAGGTAAAAAGCTGTTGCCGAGGGCCTTTCTTGCGAGGATAAAATTCGAGGTTAAAATATTCGTGCCCGTCGTGCTGTATTGTCACAAGACTAAAAAAATGCCTATAACGCTCACGTAGTTCCTCATAATCTTGAATAAATGCTAAGCGGGCTGCCGTGTTTTTAGGGTCAACTGCATGCGCAAATTCAGCAAAGTTTATCCGCCCCTGTTCATTGTAACCCAGCCCGATCTCATATTTATATTTCACTTTCGCGCCCATGGAAGTATTCAGCTCACGATGGGAACAATATTTAAAAACTATTTCGGCGCGGGTAGCTATTTTTTTTATCTCTTCAACAAACTTCTCGAACGCCGCAACATTCATTATATATGTCAACTTGCGGTCGGGAGCTTTCACGGGGGCTAGATAGACCTCTGCATGCCGCTGATAAAGCCCGTTGGCAATCGGGGCATGTTTTCTTTCCGTTTCACTTTGCTTCATAAAACCCCTTATGTTTATTCTGGCACCGCATGTACAGAGCCGGGGTGCGGTCTTGATATGTTTTTACTGTAGAAAACACACCCCATATCCCCCCCAGTTATCTAAAAACAGGGGGCCGCCCTCCGCCAGGAGAACGGCCCGATCTGTAAGCGCTGGCGGACGCTGTGTTGGCGATATTCTACTATGATTCCCGGTTATAGGACGGGATAATTGGATTCCCAACTGTCCAGCGCCTGATTTCCTCCACCATGCCAACAACCTGTGCGCCCTTGCTGGCCTCATAAGTGCAAATCTCCAGCCGGCTGTTGCGGGCCACAAGGCGGGGGCATTGCGGATATCCATCGTTACAATCTCCACTTATGTTCGTGTAAACGCGCAGCAGGCTATCCTTTGCGACCAAAGGTGCAAAATCGTTGTTGTTCACTATGTAGTAATCGCAGCCATGATGTGTCTCCAGTGGGACCTGCTGATTTAGCCTGCCCGCTATCACATAATCAATGGCAGGGTTGCCGTCCTGAGACAACTTGACCACGCGCTCTATTGCCAGGCGCTTTTCCGTCTTTGATCTCGTCTGCGTTTTGCTTTTTGTTATTGTGGTGTTCATGGTTTTCCCTCCGTAACCCGCTTATTTATTCATTCTTCATAACACTACTTTTCCTTGGCTTTACTCAAATACGCCTCAATGTCCTCGCGACGGAATCTTTTGACCCGGCCTATACTGTGAGACTTCAACTCCCCGCGCTGCTCCAGGCGCCGAATGGTCATGGGGTTTACCCCGAGTACTTCGGCCAGCTCCTTTACGTTATAGAACTCCTTATGCAATGGTGTCATAACTATCCTCTCCTTGCCCTGCCCTGTCCTAAATAGCATTGTTGCTTGTATATACTTATCTATACTTAATTATACCTTAATAAACAGATGAGGCCAAGGGTAAGTTGTGCATCGTCGAGGATGGCGGTTACTTAAGGCGGACGCGCCGGCGCTCCCCCGGTAGTGGGCCCATGCGGTCCAACACGCTGCCGACCTGCCGGGCTTTCGCCAGAACCTCATCATCCGTCAGGTTTAGGTAGCGCTTCGACATGGCGAGCGTGGTGTGCCCTAGTAGGCGGGAGAGCGTCACGATGTCGCCAGTGTTCTTCAGGAACTGGCAGGCCCAGAAATGGCGCAAGGCATGGCAGCTGAGGCGGTTGGCCGCTATGCCGGCGCGCCGCGTGTATTCTTTTACGCGGTGGCTAAAAACCTCCGCCACAAGCCGGCCGCCAAACTGGTTACAAAAAACAGGATCTCCGGCCTTCGCCTCCGGGCGCACCTTCAGCCAGGCCAGCAGGGCGCGGCGCGCGGTCTCCCCCCAGAAGGTCCGGCGCTCCTTGCGGCCCTTGCCCATGACTATCGCAGTATTGCCGGCCAGGTCGAGGTCGCCCACATTAAGCCCTAGCGCCTCGCTTATGCGGAGGCCGGTATCAGCCAGCAGGAGCAGCAGGGCCTTGTCCCGCAGGCCCAGCGGGTTCGCGCGGATCTGCGCGATTGTGGCGGCAAACTGTTCCTTGGTAAAGGGCCTGATAAGCCGGCGCTCAACCCGGGGCCGTTCCAGCCCGGCGGCCGGGTTTGCGATTATAAGCCCGTCCTTCAGCAGGAAGTTAAAGAAGGCCCGGAGGTTGCGGAAGCGGTTATCCAGCGTCTCTGAGGCCAGCCCGGAGGCCTTCCAGCCCTCCATACAGGCCCGCAGGTGGTGGACGGTCAGCTCGGCCGGCCTGGGGCTGTCCAGCGCGGCCAGGGCGTGCAATAACAGGCGGAAGGTCTGCTCGTAGTTCCTGCACGTACCGGCGCTGAGGTTCTGCGCCCTGCAGCGCAAATTAAAGAGCCGGAAGGCTGTCTCCCAGGACAGCGCCTCAGGCTTTAAGCTTTGAATTGTTACGGCGCCCATGGAAAAACCTTCCATGAAGCGGAAATTCGCAAGGCTCCTGTTATTGCAAGCCGTTTTCGGGCTTTAACAGTGCCTTTTAAAGTGTGGATTTTTGAGGTTTTCTCGACGTGTAACGGTCTTGCCCGGCAGGAATCGAACCTGCACTAGAAGCTTCGGAGGCTCCTGTGATATCCATTTCACCACGGGCGCGCTGAACCACGACTTACATTATACCCAAAAGCGGCTGCCGGCTAGCCTGAAAGTTGCAGTTGCAACTTTCCGCCCGCATAGCGGACGCCCTTCGGGAGGCATACACCTTGTCGGGCCTGTCGCGCATAGCGCTTGGCCCTCCACCCGTCCGCCTCAGGCGGACGGGGAATCCTGCAGAATAATCCTATTCCCCGATTTCACCGATGAAATCCACTCAAACTGCATGATTCAGGCTAAGTATGTTTCTTGGCAAGCTCTACAAGCTGCCTTTCGAAATCGGCCATATCGGCGGGAAGCTCTCCGCCCCCCTGCGCGAAATCCTTGCGGCCGCCGCCGGATCCGTTTATTATCCCGGCCACGCCCTTGGCTATGGCCGAGGAGTCGGATTTTATGTCCCCGGTATGCGTAACTATGAACGAGAATTTTCCCTCGGCGTTCGAGTAAATAAAAAGCAAGGTGGCCTTAAGGTCCTTTTTTATATCGTCCGCGAGCCCGCGCAGGGCTTTCATTTCCGCAGAACCGGCGTCGTAGGCCACGAAACTCGAGCCGGAGCCGTCTATGCCTTCCGACAGGAGCTTGCGGCCCTCGCTCTTAGGGGCGGGGCGCGCGGCCTTGGCCTTGCCTGATTTAAGCTCTTTTATGCTTTCCAGCATCTGTTCCACTCGCAGCGGCAGGTCCTGCGGAGGAACCGAAAGACGCGCCGAAATGGTTTCGGCCACCTTAGCGAGCCCTGAAAGATAATTCACGGCCGCGGGGCCGGCTACGCCTTCTATGCGCCTCACGCCGCGGGATACCGAGGAATCCTTGAGTATCTTTATTACTATCAGCTCTCCAGTATGGTCTATGTGCGTGCCGCCGCAGAGCTCAAGGCTGTAGCGCTCCCTGGCCGCCTCAAAACCGCCCCGGTTTATCAGCACGAACCGCGCGGGATCCTTGTACTTCTCGCCGAGCAGCGTGGTGGCGCCGAATGTCTGAGCGTCCGCCAGGAGCCTCTCGGCCTTGGAAACGCGGTAATCCTCGCGCACGGCGGCGTTGGCGATATCTTCCACGCGGGCCAGTTCCTCCCTGGAGGGGGTCTTTGAGATGGTGTAGTCGAAACGGAACCTGGTAGGATCCACTTCGGATCCCGCCTGGCGGGTGGTGTCGCCGAATACTACTTTAAGCGCGGCGTTGATGACGTGCGTAGCTGTATGGTTGCAGGCGGTGCGGTGCCGGTCGCCGGAAACGCGCGCCAGGACCCGCATGCCGGTCTTAAGCTGCGCGTGCGCCTTCACCGCGTGAAAATAGACCTTCGCCACCGGCTTCTGCGTGTCGGTAACGGCGGCCAGCTCCTGGCCTTCAAAGAAGAAAGAGCCGGTGTCCCCCGCCTGACCGCCCGACTGCGCGTAGAAGGGCGTGACATCGAGCACGGCGTAGCCTTCCGACCCCGGAAGCAGTTTTTCAGCGGGGGCGCCCGCGGAATCCATCAGGGCGATCACGGAGGACTCGGTCTCGGTCACGTCGTAACCCCTGAACTCAGTGGCGGGCAACTTCTCCTCGGCGGTCTGGAAAATAAGGGAGTTCTTTTCCCCGGAATCCTTCCAGCGGGCTTTCGCCACGCCCTGCGCGGACTTGCGCGCCTCGTTGAACCCCTTCTCGTCGACCGGCACGCCTTTCTTAAGCGCCAGCTCCCGCGTAAGCTCGAAAGGGAAGCCGTAAGTCTCGTAAAGGCTGAACGCTTCCTTGCCGGGGATGCCCTTCGGATATTTATCCTCGAGATCGGCCAGGAATTTTTCCCCGGTTTCAAGGGTCTCTATAAAACCCTGCTCCTCGAAGCGCAGCGTTTCGGCTATCTGCTTCGAAGCCGACTCGACCTCGGGGTAAACGTCCCTGAAAATGTCGTAAACGGCGGGGGTCAGCTTGTGCAGGAACGGGTCCTTCGCGCCCATTATGCGGCCGTAGCGGCTGGCGCGGCGTATCAGGCGGCGCAGCACGTAGCCGCGGCCCTCGTTGGAGGGTATCACGCCTTCCGAGATGAGGAAAGACGAGGCGCGCAGGTGCTCGCCGATGATGCGGAAAGCGGAAACGGATTCATCTGAGGACCGGTAATCGGTTTTAAGCAGTTTTGAAGCCGCCTCGATTATGGGCTGGAACAGCGAGGTCTCGAAAGGCGATTCCTTGCCCTCAACTATAAAGGTCAGGCGCTCGAGCCCCATGCCCGTGTCTATGTTCTTGCGCGGCAGCGGCAGAAAGGAGCCGTCGGACTGTTTGTTGAACTGCGTAAAAACGTGGTTCCAGACCTCTATATAGCGGTCGCAGGAGCAGGCCCCCGGCCCCGCGCAGCCCGGATGGTCGTATTTCTCGCCGCGGTCCCAGTAGATCTCGGAACAGGGGCCTGAGGGACCGGTATCCCCCATCGACCAGAAGTTATCTTTGTCTCCCAGCTCAAGTATATGCGCGTGAAGTTTTTTGGGCAGGATATTTTCCCAGACGAGGCGGGCTTCCTCGTCCCGGGGCGCAAGCCCTCCCCCGTAGATGGAGGGGTAAAAGCGGTCGGCCGGCAGGCCCAGTTCCTTCGTGAAGAATTCCCAGCCCCAGGCCAGGGATTCTTTCTTAAAATAGTCGCCGAAAGAGAAATTGCCGAGCATCTCGAAAAAAGTCAGGTGGCGTATGGTCTTGCCGACATTGTCTATGTCGGTGGTGCGGAAGGACTTCTGGCAGGAGGCCGCCCGCGCCATATCGTTCTTGAGGCCGAGGTAATAGGGCTTGAACTGCACCATACCCGCGGAGGTAAAAAGCAGCGTGGGGTCGCCCTCCGGGATCAGCGGGCTCGACTTTACCACGGGATGCCCCCGCTTGGCGAAAAAATCAAGAAAACTTTGACGTATCTGGTTGCTTTGCATGGCTTGGAACGTCCTTTTACGGCTTCAGGTCGATTATAAATTATACAAAACATGCGTTGGTGCCGTATCGGCTACGCCTATCAGACGCCCAAAACATGCCGCACGTGCCATATGCTGGAAACCCATAAGCTCCATGCCGGCACGGGCAAAGCCTTGTTGCGCCAAAAGATGTTTGTTAGACTTTAAACAGGGTCAACGGTCCGCGCAGGAACCACCGGTCTTGAAATCTGCAGGGGAACGCTCGGGAATGATTTATGAAAAAAAAGAACATATCGGGCGTTTTTGCGGCTAATCTGGTGAAAGCCAGGGCATCAGCGGGATTCGACACCCCTTACAAATTCTATCACAAGAACGGAGGAAAGAGGCATTTTCCATTCACGTTCTTCCATTACACACGGGTAGAAAAAGCTCTTGCCCTGCCCGGCCCGGAGTCCATGCGGTCGATACTTATAGCCCTGCGCCTTATGCCCAGCCAGGGCGAGATGCGCGAACTTATCCGGAGTTACCTTAAGGACCTGCTGGGAGGAGGCAGCACGGCCGACGACATGCTTAACCCGCTTCTCTCCGGCGTCCAGGCAGCCGCCCCGCAGGCCGACGACATGCGCTGGATGCGACAGCACGTGTTTGTCCATATGAGCGTAGATGAATTTATGGCGGTCAGTGCCGGTGAGGAAGCTTACTGGTGCGCGGAGGCCCTTTGCAGCGACAATAGCGCCTGGAGAGCGCCGGAACTGGCGCAGAAGCTGAACATATCCTCCGCGAAAGCGGAAAAGGCCCTTGAGTCCCTGGTTAAATGCGGGCTTGTGATAAAGGACAGGAGTGGAAAGTACCAGTGCCGGCATGAAGGGAAGTTCTTTATGTACCCGGGCAGGCTTGAGGGCATGGGACAGCGCCTGGGGGCGATAAAGGGCTTTTGGGAAAAAAGCCGCGGAAAACAATTATTCGAGAGACAGATACTGGTGCGGTCGGATCCCGGCGCTATGGCGAATTATAAACTGGCACTGTCTTATTCCGTGGACGCTTCCCATGCCTATGCCACCCATACCTCCACCACCGGCAGCGGTTTTTACCTGGTAAGGGCCGAAATAAAGGAATTGAAGAAATTCTGATAAGCCGACGGATTTGTAAGAAGCCCCGGGCCGCAATGGCCCGGGGCTTTTTTATGGCGCCAGGGCGCCGGCTTCAACAAATGGGGCGTTTCATAACGCGGGCGGCTATAGTAATCAGGTGATGAGCAAACACTCATCTTCGCGTCGTTACCCGGAGTAGACCGAAAGATTCCAGTCTGCGGGGCGAAGGCCTCTCACGTGCAAAGCGTCAGACTGTTAAAATATGAGAATAGAAATTGGGCTCAAGGAGAAAACATGAAACACTTGCTAGCCATTGCGGTGTTGCTGGTTTCAGGAGCGGCGGCAGCCAATGCGCGGTCCGCCAAGGAAGACCTTAATTTATCCGCCGGGCCGCAGGTTGCGGCTTCCGCGGCGGTTCCCGAGGCCGGAGCGGCCGCGGCGGCCGAACAGAAAGCCGTCCTGCCCGCGGGGCAGTATTACCATGATGCCGGTCCTTTCAGCACCGAGGCCGAAGCTGCGGCGTCCGGTAACACCCTCGCCAAAACCTTTGTAAGGCTCGGTTATACCGATGTTAACCCCACCACCGTAATAGCGGGCGGATTTTACAGCCGGCTGTTCTACCGCGGCGGTGACGGCAAGGCGACGCGCGTCATCTCAGGAGTAAAGGTATTTAACGCGGAAGATGAAATGAGGAAAGTGATAATGAGCCTTGAAGCCCAGGGTTACGCGATACTTTCCTACAGCCTGACCCGGACCTCGACCGGCGGCGGCGGGGTGGGGCTGGACCTGATACCGGCCAAGGGATACATAATAGAATACCTGGTCCCCAACGGCTCCGTGTGGAAACAGGATAAGAGCTGCGGGGAAACAGTTCTCCTCCGCCTCAGGCTTCAGGACGGCAGCGACGCCGAAATCGTAGGCGGGGCCCCCGTAGTGGAAACGGCTATCGTCAAATTCGAATCCCTGCGCCTGCGCTCCGGAGGCAGGACTTACAGGATAGACAACAGCAGCCCGGAAGGCTTCCTGAAGGAACTCTGCAAGCCGTACGCCAGCAAGTATCCCTACACTTACCACATGGCTGAAACAAAAGGAATGTTCGAAAAGGGCGTAGCGATCGGCAACGACCTTGTAGCCTACCCCTCGAAGAACGACGCGGTATACACCCACGCCTACTGCCAGCGCGAGCCGTATTAAGCTGTTTTAGCGTTAAAAAAATAAGCCGCCGAAGTTCCGGCGGCCTATTTTTTTATGCACTCTTGCGTTTTAGGACGAAAAGATAAAAAATATCGCTGACCGGTAAGACTGAGGGGTTGCGGGTCCTGACGAGGGTATGGAGGCGTCGGGCATGCGGTCAGCCACACCGTGGGGTCGGATGGGTGATTACCCTGCTCGCCCGGAAAGAGGAAACCCTTGCGTCGGTTTCCCCCCGCCAGACTATGACGGCGGGGCCCCCCTTTCCGCAACGGGCGCTCAGGGTAATCACCCACCCTCCCTCTAAAGATATACCTACTGCGATTTGATTACCAATCGCTTCATGATTCGTTGTTGGTAGGGAAACACGAAAACGGGAGGGACAGGCATGGGTTTGCCCTGGAGCCGCATAGCGGATGGGGGGCCCCCGCATTCATTTCCCATGCGGGGGGAAACCACGGGAGGGTTTCCTACGCGGCGTAAGGGCAATCCCATGACTGGCCCGTACCCACATTAAACTCATGAGGAATCATATTTTTACAAAGGTAACGGCTTGAAAATACGGCGAATGAAGGTCGCGGGGCAGACAGACCGGCGCCGTTTGGTATAATTCAACTATGCCCTCAAGGAAATCTATTACGCTGAGCCTGTGGAACCACATTACGGCGGAGTCCCGCCGCCTGCGCCTGTTCTCCGACAGGGACTCCATACTGCTGGCGGTTTCGGGCGGTCCCGACTCGGTAGCGATGCTGGATTTTTTCGCGGGACAGGCGCGCGCCATGCGGCTCAGGCTTTGCGTCTGCCACGTGAACCATAAGCTGCGCGGCAAGGCAGCCGACGCCGACGCCGCTTTCGTGCGGAAATTGGGAGGGGAATACGGACTTGAGACCTTTATCCTTTCCGCCGACGTCAAGCGGCTGGCGAAGAAGAGCGGCACCGGCATCGAGCACGCGGCCCGCGGGGCCCGCTACGGCCTGCTGGCCGAAACTGCGCTTAAGCACAAATGCCGGCTTGTCGCCACGGCGCACCATTCTGACGACCACGCGGAAACCATCCTTTTAAATTTATTGCGCGGCACCGAACCGAGGGGCCTGCTGGGGATCCCGGTAAGGCGGCCCCTGTGCCGCGGGAAGTTCAAGGTGGATTTGATACGGCCTATGCTGGCGGTCTCGCGCAAGGATATTGAGGCGTACATCAAAGCTAATGATCTGCGGTCGCGCAAGGACCACACGAACGAAGACGAACATTACAGGCGCAACTGGATAAGGAAAACCCTCCTCCCCCTCCTGGAAAAGAAACAGCCGCGCATCCGCGAACACCTCGCGGAACTCTCGCAAAAACTCTCCGCGGTTTTAAAAGTCTGACTGTTTCTGGCCGCACCCGCGCGGCCGGGCCGGGGCCCGGTCATCGGACCCTATTTCGTCGGGACGCCTTTGATGAGGTTCTGGAGGCCGCGTATCGCGGCCAGGTGCGCGCGCGAACCGCTGAGCATGGCGGCTATTGTTTCCTTGAATTCCGGCTTATTAAGCTGTTTAACAAGTTCGGCAAAATTTGCCACGCATATTTCCTCGGCCGTAACATGCGCCCGCAGGGACGCCTCGATGGACCGCGCGGCCTTGGTATCCCGCTCCCTGAAGCCCGTCGGCTGCCTGAGGATGCTCCCAAGCGCCTTAAGGCGCTCGCGCTTCTCCAGGGCGAGCCTGCCGAACAGGGTGCTGATCTCGGTTCCGTATTTCGGATGCGAGGCGAAAACTTCCGCCTCCTCCTCGTAGATGGAAATGGCGTCCATTTCCCCGTGTACGACCTCCCGCATAAGTTCTTTAAGTTTCATAATATCTCCCTCAGCTCCAGCGGTGCTGCAGTTCCATACGCCCGTCCCCGGGCAGATGGCGAAAATGAGCGGGGCGGTTTTCATACAGGACGCCATCCCCGTCCCTTTCCACGATGAATTTATACGCGATAGCTCCGCCGGCGCTCTCCTTCAGGGTAAGGCGGCCGAGCCAAAGATTATCGTTTATGTACTCGAGGGGGAAGGCCTTAGACAAGTCCCAGTTGCCCAGCTCAGGACAGTTGCCCGTAACCTTCACGCGCTGCCCGTACGCGGTGCGGAAGCCGTTAAGAAGGAAGGAGATTTCAAGGCCGGACCCGGCAGGCGCCGGGGCGCAGTACGAGAGAACCAAAGAGGTGTCGCGCGCCAGCAGAAGGCTCTCTATGCGCCCCCCCTTAACGGAAATCTGCCGGCCGGAAATAACATCCCGGTAAACCCCGTCCGGGAACTCGACATTTTCCAGCGCTATCTCCGCCGCCGGCCCGCGGTTGAAGGCCGCCAGGCAGCTGTCGCCGTCGTAAACGCGGGTATAGGCGTAGATGTCCTTGGAAAGATATTTCACACGGTGGCTGCCGCTCTGCACCGCCGCGTTCTCCTTGCGCACGGCGGCCAGTTTTTTTATAAGCAGGAAAGCCGGCGTGCCGGTATCCCATTTTTCCATCATCGGCCTGTTGTAAGGGTCGCCCCCCCCGTTGGTGTCGTTGTGGAGGTACTGTTCGGTGCCGTAATACACGCACGGCGTGCCGCGGCAGGTGAGTATAAGCGCAAGGCCCATTTCAAGGCGCGCGGGAGTGGCCCCCGCCGACATGAAGCGCGGCATGTCGTGGTTATCCAGAAAGGTCACCAGATGCCGGCAGTCGTCGAAGAGCGGGTCCATGGCGAAAACATTATCCACAAGCTCGAAGCCCGCGCCGGCCCCCCGGGCAAGCGCATCCTCAAGCGCGCGCTGCAACGCGAAATCCAGCATACCCATCCCGCTTTTATTGGCGAACTGTACCGAGAGGCCGTCATAACAGCCCCCCTGGAACCATTCGCCGAAAATGAACAGGTCAGGCTTGTGGAAAAGCATGTCGGAAACGAATTCCTGCCAGAACCAGAACGGCATATGCTTTACCGTGTCCACGCGCAGCGCGTCCACGCCCTTGTCCAGCCATAATTTAATGGCGTCTTTTATGTAAGTGCGGTACCCTATGCGCGACTCGTTAAAATCCGCCAGGCCGCACAGCTCCCCGCCCTCCACCTGCGCCTTGTTGCCCCAGTCGCTCACTCCGCCGTTGCGGTGATACCAGCCGAGCTTGTCGTCTTCGTAGGAGGTCAGCAGCTTGCCGTCGTCGTAAATTTCGCCTTTGACGGGCCGCCCCCCCATGTCGGGCCGCTGCGCCGGGCTTGAATGATTGCAGACTATGTCCAGCACCAGCCGCATATCCCTGCGGTGCATCTCGCCGACCATGCGGTCGAAGATGGTGTCGCTTGAGGCGAAAACCCGCACGTCCTCCGGGGAGCCGGCCAGGTGTTCGTCCAGGCGCTTAAAGTCCTTCGCCCAGTAGCCGTGGTAACCCGCCATGCCGCGTCCCTCCACGTCCACCAGCCCGTCTATCTGGTCGAAAAGCGGGGTCAGCCACAAGGCGGAACAGCCCAGCTCCTTTATATAGTCTATTTTATCCACCACCCCGTTAAGATCGCCGCCCCAGTATTTGAACCAGTCGCTCCGGGAAGCGTCGTAAGCCTCGGGGTTCCGTCCGTTGTCGTTGGAAGGATTTCCGTTCGAGAAGCGGTCCACGACCGCAAAATATATCACGCTGTCATTAAAAGGGCGCATGTTTCCTCATTTTACCGCCGTCTTCGCGCTTCGTCCGTCAGCCCTTTGGGGTACCCGATGGAAAGCACTTTTAACCTGCCCACGCTCTTGCGCGCCCGGGGTTCCAGCAGACCGGGCTTGGCGAAACCGAAAGTCAGGGTGAGCCGGGCGATTACGGAGGCGCCGCCGTAATGGCCGGTGTCCGGGCTCAGGCCGGAGGGGAGGTCCAGCGCCACTACCGGCCGCGCGCTCTGATTCATCAACTGTATCACGCGGCTCACGGGGCCCGAAGGCTTGCCCTCGGCGCTTATCCCCAGCAGCGCGTCCACCAGCAGGTCCGCGGACGAGAGCGCCGCCTTGAGCGTATCCATGGCGTCCTCCCGCGCCTGTACGGCGTCGATCCCTGCATCTTTAAGCGCCTGCAGATTTTTAGCCACCAGTTCGCCGTACCCGGTCTCGGTCGGGGGCAGGATGAAGACCTTCACCAGCGCGCCGGCCTTTTTCAGGTAGCGGGCCGCCACCAAGCCGTCGCCGCCGTTGTTCCCCCTGCCGCAGCAGACCACCGCAAGGAGGCCGGATGCTTTTTTCCCGAGTTCCCCGGCGGCGAATTTAATTATTTCACCGGCGGCCGCACGGCCGGCGTTTTCCATAAGCCCATGCGCCGGGATCCCGTATTCCAGCGAGGCCTTTTTATCAAGGTATTTTACTTTCTCCGCGGGAAGCACCGGCAGGCCGTCAAACTCTTTAACCGGCGGCGTCCTGGACATATTTTCCGTGGCCCGCAGCTAGACCGCCAGCCACACCAGCCAGGCTATCGAGTATATAAAGCCGGCGAAAAACACGGCCGTGAAGCCGGCGTAAGGGAGGCAGACGGCAAGGAGCGCTTTATTCGAGGATACCGGGTAAAGGCCCCTTACCACGCGAACGCGGAAATACACCGCAAGGATCAGGCACAGGCACAGCGCGAGGAACGCGTTTATATATCCCAGCTTGGCGAAGAAAGCCAGCGGGACCAGGAGCGCCAGGAGGAAGTCGGTTACGCCGAAAACCAGGAAAAGCCTTGAAGCGCTCCCTTGCGCCCCCGTCAGATCCAGGAACAGGTGCATCACGGCCGAGAAGCAGAAGTTGGCCGCCAGCACAAGCATCAGCACCACGGCAAAAGACGCGAAACCCGGCGGCACGGCTGAAAATATCCGCAGGTAGGCGAACAGCCCCAGCGTGCCGGCGAAATACCCCGCAAGCCCGGCGCGTCCCAGCCCGGACGGTTTCTCACCCGACAAAAAAGCGGCCGGGTTTTCCAGCAGCAGCTCCAGCGTTCTGAAAAGGTTCATAATCCTCCAGGCTCAGTGCCCGTACCAGCGGTATTCAAGCCGCGGGCCGATCTCAAGCGAGGCCGCCGCCGCCACGGAAGTGAAAAGGCTTATCCTGCTCTCCATGAGGGAAAGCAGGCTGTCCAGCGGGTCCGTATCGGTAAGCACGCGCGGGTTGCGCCCTAACCCGGACATCTCACCGGCCGCGTCCACCGCGTCCTGGAGGTCCCCCAGCCTGTCCACAAGACCGACATCCTTGGCCTGGCGCCCGGTGTAAATTCTCCCGTCGGCGAGCAGTTTAACCTTTTCGACCGGCATCTTCCTGCCCTCGGAAACCGCCGCCACGAATTGCTCGTAGGAATCGTCTATCATGGCCTGCAGCATCTTCCGCTCCTCCTGCGTCATCTCGCGCATAGGCGAGCCCATGTCCTTGAATTTGCCGGATTTTACGACCTCGTTCCTGAAGCCGACCTTCTTCATCAGCCCCTCGAAATTGCTCACGCTGAAAATGACGCCGATGGAGCCGGTTATGGTGCCGGGGTGCGCCACAATAAGGTCGCAGGCCGACGCAACATAGTAGCCGCCGCTGGCGGAAACATCGCCGAAACGGGCGATGAAAGGCTTCTTTGTCTCGGCTTTGGCGCGCTTTATGGCGGAGTATATTTCCTGCACGGCGCCGACGGACCCTCCCGGGGTGTTTATATCCAGGACTATTGCCTTTACTTCCTTTTTCCCGGAAAGAGTCTTTATGCGTTCAGCAAGCTGCTGGCTGCCGCGCTCCCAGGACCTTGAGGAGCTCCCCTGCGAAATGACGCCGTAAAGCTCCACCACGGCCACGGCGTTCTTCTTTACCTGGCCTATACCGGTTATCTTGGAGATGTCCATATCCGAAGACATCGTTTTGCGCGCGGCGTCTGTCCGGTTTATTACCGCGAAAGCCGCGGCCAGCGACAGGACGTAAAGCCCCGCGACTATCTTAAGCCAGAGCCCGGCCCCGCGGCACGAAGGCGGCTTTTGCGCCGGCTGGGGTTGCTGGGCCTGCGCTGCGCTGATATTCTTTTGTTCTTCCATGGTTCCTCCGTCCGCCTGTCTTGTAAATCGGGGTAGAACTCCGAACAGCCCGGCATGTGCTTGCGGGCTGGAATTACACTAGAATTCTACAATAAAAACGGCAGGTCGCTTACCTATTCGCTTATTACGGTCCATAAACGCGCAATTAGGGAAAATGCTATATTTAATTTCCGGAGCCTGTCTGGTCACGGACATATAAATCCACGGATACACGGACATCAAGGAGCCTTCCCTCATGCTTATTTTAAAAAAATGCAAGTTCCCGCTATTGATATCCCTTGCAGGATGTATTGCTTTGTCATTTTCCCATCGCAGCTTTTGGTTTTTGCCGCTGACATTTTTTATTTCTTTCGGAGCCGGACTAATGGCGCTGTGGAAGGGCGGTCAGGCGCTTAAAGGCGCTAAAAATGCGGAAAATGTTTTTATGTTCCTGCTTGTCGTGCTCATAGTAGCGTTCATCTCCTTTTCAACCTTCTGGGAATTTTCGATGTTCTTTAACGCAGGGTGCCTGATAGAAGGCTATTGCCTGGGCGTTTAATAGCACAGGAATTTCCTTGAAAGGGAAGACCCTTGATCCCGCAAATTCAGAAGCCGGCCTTCTTTCGAAGACCGGCTTCTAGATGGTGGAGGTGCCGGGATTCCTCCTCCCCCAGTCGCTCCCGCTCCTTCCTCCGGAGCCGGCCGCCGCCCGCTGGCGCCGGCTTCGCCGGCTTTTCTCACACCGTGAGCGCGGGAGTCGGCTGCGAATCCCCAAATTTAAAAGCCGGCCTTCTTTCGAAGACCGGCTTCTAGATGGTGGAGGTGCCGGGATTCGCACCCGGGTCCGTAAACTGCTTGGCAGAACCGCTACAGGCTTAGCCCCGAGTGTGTCTCGTCCGGACTAAGTTCAGGGCGACAAGTACCGGACAAGCTCCGTTTAGTCTTTTGTCTTCCAGGGACGAAGCGCGCCCCAAAAAACAGCATCCCGCATTGTAACGCTCTACATTCCGCGCGGGCGGCAGTCTGCGAGCGAGGCACACTTAAGCGTGCGCCCAGGCCATCTCGTTGGAGTTGGCTTTTATGTTTTTGACCCTGTTTTACATGGCCTGGTCAACCATGGCCTGCTGATCTGACAACACAAGTTAACGTCGAACCTATTCACCCCCGATTGTCGCACCCCAATCGCACTGCATGGCGCTTGGGGCGGATAAGCCGCCGGGCTTTAAAGGTAACGCCCGGTGCGCCACAAGGGGAAAACCTTAGGTTTTCCCCATTTCGTCGTCGCCGTCGGCCAGCTCGCTTCGCGAGGGCCAGGACGGCTGAACCCCTTTCCTAAAAGGAAAGAGATACGGCTTATATCAAAAGGGTTATCAAAGAACGGCTACAGGTATATTTTAGCAGTTTTTCATTGGGAAAACCATAGGTAGTCGAGGCCATAATACCCAGCCGGGCGTGGGCATCAATACTTGTTTTAAAGGGTCCAAAGACTCAATCGGGAAAGCCGGGTTATTGATAGTATTTAAGTGCGGAGATACCGGAGGAACAATGAACAAATTTCTTGCAGCGGCCCTGCTGTGTTTCACCTGCGGCGCTTCCCGGGCGGCCGAGGCCGACCACTTCACCGTTGACGCGGCTAAGGTCGCCGACATAACGACGGAACTAAACAATATGGCTAACGACGGCCTTTCCACGGCTATAGACGAGCTGAATAGCTCCGAGAACTGCGACGACTCGAAAGCGAGCGAGGAACGGCTCTACGACAGGCTTACCGACGTCTTCTCCAACCACAAAAAAGGCGAACTGGTCCGCGCGATAATAGACGGGACGATAGAACGCACCGTTATCCCGTTAAAATCCTCCGTTTACGGAGAGTGGGACCTCTGGAACGGTTTCCTGCTGGGGCGCATAGGCGCCGGGAAAAGCCCACTTGCGCTTTTCCCCCTCATAAAAGTCGGGGACACGATGATAGGCGCCGATAAGCTGGAGCACATGTTCGGCCAGGGATTGATCTATTTCAAACAGCATTATCTCGAGGACCGCCCCCTGGTGCATGTACTTAAAAGCGGGATATTCCGCGAAAAGACGTTCCTGGGAGGGAACATCCTGGCCACCGGGGTATTCTCCTACGGCGACCTCTCCGCGAACTTCAACGGCATGCGCTTCTGGAACCACATGCTGCAGAAGCGCGACGACGTACTCGGCCCGGAACAGAACGCCGGCCCTTACCTTTTCTGCCGGGCGGGGAAATGGGTAAAGAACGATGAGCGCCCGATAGATTTCCGCACCTACGTGGACCCTACCATGCAGGAAAGCATGAACTGCTCTAAATTCGCCACGGAAGGCAGCCTCCGTAAATTCCAAGCCGCGCTGGCCGAACGGCAGCTCCGCGATAAGAGCAGGTCCTTCGCCTGTCCCCTGGACCCGGCCTTACTAGGCCGGGCCGCTAAAAAATACGAAGTGACCATAGAAGACGACAGCTACGGCAGCACCATAGACCACTGGATAATAAACCGGGACGGCAACGGCAAAGTTTCATACTTCAACGAATTCTGAAACAGGCTGGACCGGATATAAAAAGCCGCCTGAGCGGAAGTCCGCCCTCAACTTCCAGCCCATCCCCCCGGGCGCGCGCGACCATCACTTACTTCCCCGGGGTTTCTCTTTCAACTCCCTGACAGCGCGCTGAAGCCCCGCGTCCCCCGGGTATCGCACGACGGCAGCCGCGCCGTAACGCATGGCTTTTTCCGTTTCGCCCAGCCTTAAGCAGCCATAAAACAGGTTCTTGTACTGTATACCGGGATCCGGGTCCGCTTTAAGCGACTTTTCCAGCGCCTCGACGCCTTCTTTCGTCCTGCCCAGTTCAAGCAGCAGGGTGCCCTGGTTATTGTAAAGAACGGGGGAGCCGGGATACATAGAGCTTCCCTCCTTATATAATACCAGCGCCTCTTCCATAAACCCGAGCCGGCGCATAGAGTAGGCCACGCCGTCCAGGGCCGCTTCATTCAGGCCGTCCGTCGATATCTCGGCCGCCCGCCTGAAAGCGTCTATAGACCGCCGGAACTCTCCGCGCCCGGAGTAAACCGCGGCCAGCTGTCCCCAGCCGGCGGCCTCGTCCGAGCGCTCGTTTATAGGCGCGCGGCTCAGGCATAGAAGGATGAGAGGCGAGGCCGGCAGCAGCAGCTTCCACATTACCCGCCATTCGCGCTTTGCCGCCGAAGCGGCAAGGCGCTCGAACGCCGCGGCCGCCAGAGGGAACAGGAAAACCACCGCGGGCAGCCGGTAGCGGTCATTTATCAGGAATGGCAGGATGGAAATAAGATAACCGGTAAAAAGCGCTAGCGGCAGCCCGGACGCTTCCCTGAACCGGCATATAAAAAGCCCGGCCGCGCCCAGGCTTCCTATGAGGGCGAAGGAAGCCAGCGGCCATTTAAGGACGGTGTTGAAATGCCTGCTGACGAAGCCGGTGTCGTAATTGTCGGGTATCTCGTACTTGTTCCAGAACAGCCAGAATTTTAGCCCGGTCAGCCCGAACCAGCGCAGGGGATGTTCCGCGATGAATCCCAGGCCTTTACGGAACCAGAAAGAGGATACCTCCGAGGGTTTCAGCGCGCGGCCGGAGCTGATCTCCGCCAGCCGCGAGGATTGCGACTCCTCCAGGAGCGGGTCGGAATTCACCCCGGAAGGATAAGTGGCCAGGCCGGTGGCTTCCGGATTATTCCCGATGAAGAAAGTGAACCCCCCGGTGTAATTTACCGGGACCAGGTCGCGGCTTGCCGCGAAGTTATGAACGGTAGCCGGCAGGACCGCGAGCGCCGCGCCGGCAAGCAGCGCGAGGGCCGGGCCGGCGGCTGCACTGCCATGGCCACCCGGACCGGGCCGCCGTGACCAAAGCCAGAATAAAGCCGCCGGGATCAGGAGCGCCATATTGCTCCGTAAAAGCACCGCCGCGCCCCCCGCCAGGCCGCAAAAGAAATAGTCCCGGCGCCGCCCCCTGTCGGCGGCGCGCAGGCAGAGCGACAGGAAAAGCGCCGCGCCGAAAACTGCGAATGTCTCCTTTGTGAGCAGCGCCGCGCTGAAAATGAACGGCCGGTAAAAAGCCGCGGCCAGCCCGGCCAGAGCGCCGGCGCGGGCGCCGAAACAGCGCTTCGCGGCGCGCATTATTAGAACGCAGGAGCAGGAATCCACAAAGGCCTGCGTCCAAAGCACGGCGTATGGCGCGTGCCCGAATATCCTGTAGAAGGCGGCCAGGAAATACGGATATAACGGCGACTGATAGAAAGCGCGGTGACGGATAAGCCCGTCGTTCAGGATATCCAGTGCCCACCTGTCGTTAGCCCAGGCGTCTGAGCAAAGGGAATCAATGTAAGGAAGGTGCCGCCATTCGAGCAGGAAAACGGCGCGGATCGCGAAGGCCAGCAGGAAAACCGCCGGAGGCAAAGCCCGCCGCCAGTTAAATCCCGCGGTCAACCGGTCTATAGATCTGGAAGTTGCTATTTAAGTCGCCCTCTATATATTGCCGTCCCGGACAGGCAGAACCGCGGCAGAATCCGGGATCCAGCCCTTCCCGCCGCCTGAAATGTTCAAGAAAACTATTCCCGGCTTTCTATTTTGGCTATAGTACAAAAAATCGGGGCATTTTCCCGGTTCGTTTTTTGCCCGCGGGGCGCGGCCGCTCACCCGTTCAGGATATCGGCCGTCACGGCTATGTCCGAGAGCGGTGCGTCGACCGAAGATATCTTTATGCCGTCGCCCGCTTTGGAGGGGAGGAATGACAGGCGCGCGCCGAAGGCTTTGCGCCAGCCGCTTATGGCCGCCGGGGGAACCCCCGCTCCGGGCTGGAAGAAGATCTCCAGTGTGTCGCCGCGCTGCGTGACGGACCTGACCGATCTTTTGGCCAGTTTTTTTTTCAGGCGCATCAGCTCCACCAGGTTAATGAGCGGCACGGGCGCGGGCCCGGAGATGTCCTCGAAATCCTTGAGCAGGCCGTCCAGGTCCTGTTCCCTGGCGTTCAGAAGCTTCTTGTAGAAATTGAGGCGTTCCATGTCGTCGCCGACGTAGTCTTCGGGTATAAAAGCCTGCACCAGCACGTCCACCGAGGGTTCCGGGAGTTCCCGCGCCCCGGCCCGCCCTTTTATGCGGTCTATCTCTCCGTTCAGAAGTTTTATGTACATCTCCAGGCCGATGGAGTTTATAAAACCGTGCTGGCGCAGTCCCAGCAGTTCCCCCGCGCCGCGTATTTCAAGGTCGCGCATGGCCAGGCGGAAGCCCGAACCGAGCTCCGTAAATTCCTCCAGCGCGCTCAGGCGGCGCACAGCCTCCTCGCTTATGGGCGCGGGTTCGTCGTTGCCCTCCGCCCTGGAGGCCAGCAGTTCCGCCTTCTGCTTCAGCCGCCCGGCGCCGGTCTTCATCCAGCCGGGATAGTAAAGATAGCAGTAGGCCTTCTGTTTTTCGCGGCCTATGCGCCCGCGAAGCTGGTAAAGCTGGGCCAGACCCATCTCGTGGGCGTTCTCCACCAGCAGCGTGTTAACGCTGGGGATGTCCAGGCCGGACTCTATGATGGTGGTGGCCATCAGCACGTCGTATTTACGGTTGAGAAAATCCCACATTTGCTTTTCAACCGCGTCGGCGCGCATCTGGCCGTGCACCACCGCTATGCGCAGTTCGGGCATCAGTTTTTTAAGGTAGGCCCGCCGGCTGTCTATGGTCTGAACGCGGTTGTGCACGTAGTAAACCTGGCCGCCGCGGGCCAGTTCGTAGGTGATAGCCTCGGCCGCGCTTTTCTCCGTGAACGGCCGCACGAAGGTGGAAATGGCCTGCCGCCCTACCGGCGCGCTTTCTATCACTGACATGGACTTCAGCGAAGAGAGGGACTGATACAGCGTGCGCGGGATGGGAGTCGCACTCATAAGCAGGCAGTGCACGCCCTTGGCAGCCGCCTTTATCCGGTCCTTGTCCTTTACGCCGAAGCGGTGTTCCTCGTCCACCGCCATAAGGCCGAGGCCCGCGAACTCCACGTCCTTCTGCAGCAGGCGGTGGGTGCCTACTATTATATCTACCCTGCCCAGCGCCAGCTCGGCCAGTATTTTTTTCCGCTCCGCCGGAGGCACGAAACGCGAGATGACCTTGATATTAACCGGGAAGCCGGCGAAGCGCCTGGTAAAATTACGCCAATGCTGGTCCGCGAGTATGGTGGTGGGCACGAGTATGGCGGCCTGCCGGCCGTTGGCCACCGCGCGCATCGCGGCGCGCATGGCGACCTCGGTCTTGCCAAAGCCTACGTCTCCGGCCACCAGCCGGTTCATAGGAAGCTCGCCGGACATATCGCCGAGCACCTCGGCGATCGCGCGCGACTGATCAGGGGTCTCTTCAAAGGGGAACGAGGCGGCGAACTCGTCCTCCAGGTGGCCGCCGTGGGGGAGGGCCGCGGTTTTCACCGCCGCGCGCTCCGCCTCCAGTTTCAGGATGTCCAGCGCAAGCGCCTCCACCTCCTTCTTTACCCGCCCCTTCATCTCGGTCCAGGTCTTGGTGTCCATGTGGGACAGGCGCGGCACCTTGCCTTCGGAGCTTATGTATTTCTGCACGCGGCTGAAGTCGTGCAGCGGGACCAGCAGGCGGTCCCCGCGGGCGTATTCAAGGCACAGGCAGTCCGAGTCCTCCACCTGCACGCCGCCCGAGTCGCGGAAGTAAGCCTTTTTTATTCCCAGGTAGCGGCCCACGCCGTAATCCTCGTGAACAATAAAATCCCCGGTCTTCAGGTCGGTCCATTTGAAGAACTTGTTTTTCGGCTTTATGGAAGCCGGATCGAAGCGGTAGCGGCGGCGGAAAAGTTCGGAGGAGGTGATGACCGCGGTCCCGGACGGCGCGTGCACGAAGCCCTCTTCTATGTACCCGGTGGAAATGGAAACCTGACCCCCGGCGCCGTCCTCGGCGAGAGACTCCGCCAGGCGCTCGGCCTCGCCGCGGTTTATACAGAATATTTTAGAGCTGATGCCGGCCTTCCTGAGGCGGCGGAGTTCCCCGGCCAGGAGTTTTATGTCGGAATTGAAGTTGAGGTTTGAAACCGCGCCGAAGTCCGACGAGGAGACTTCGCCGGCCGCCCCGAAACAGTATATCTCCCCGGCCACGAACCCCATATTTTCAGCGGGGCCGGCGTCCAGGAATACTTTCCAGTCCGGACCGGCCGAGGCCGCCAGCGGAACGCCGGCGCCGCCGAAGATATTCGGCGGCACGTCCACGCTTTCGAGGAAACCGGAGGTATGCTGCGTATCTATCTCGAAATAGCGTATGCTCTCCAGTTTTTTATCGGAAAAGAAAAGCCGCAGGGGCTTTTCAAAGCCGGGGGCGTAGAAATCCACCACCGAGCCGCGCGCCGCGAACTGCCCCCGCTCCTCGACGAACGAGGTACGCTCATACCCGGCTTTGATGAACAGGTCGAGTGAGGCGTTCCTTTCGTAGGAATGGCCCTGCCTGAAATAAAAGCGCAGCGCCGCGTAGTCCCCGCCGGGCATCAGCGGCTCGGTTATCGCCTCGGGCGAAGCCGCGTGTATATAATTCTTTCCGGGCTCCGGCGCGTAAAGGGCGCGCATGGCCCTGGCGCGCTCGGAAGTGTCGCCGCCCCAGAGACAGACCTCGAAAGGCGGCAGCCCTTTAAGCAGGCCGGAGAGTGAATTGAAAGCGTGCAGCCAGGAAGTAAGCGCCTCCTCCCCCGAAGCGGCCACCAGCATGCTGGAAGGGGCAGCCTCGTAGGCCTTAAGCGCGAACCACGCCTTGGCGCTAATATTGGGCGCTCCCTTGATGAATTTTACGGCCATTGAGTTAATGATATAATTTTGTCGTGCTGAAATGGATCGAAATAGACCTTAAAACGATGGCCGGCAATGTCAGGGCCATAAAGAAGGCGCTTAAGCCAGGCGTATCCTTTATGGCCGTGGTAAAGGCCGACGGCTACGGCCACGGCGCCGCCGCCGCGGCCAAAACCGCGCTGGCCAACGGCGCGGCCTGCCTGGGGGCGCTCACTGCGGAAGAGGGCGCCTCGCTGCGTGCGATTTTCCGGACCACCCCGATACACCTGCTCGCGCCCTCGCTTCCGGAAGAGGCGCCACTTATAGTGAAGAACAGGCTCATACCTACGGCCGATTCGCTGGATTTCATAAAGACGCTGGACCGCGCGGCCGCGGGCCCTGTTCTATACAACCTGGACATAGACCTGGGTTTGGGGCGCTGGGGAGTGAAGCCGGAGGCCGCGGGGCCTCTCCTTGAAAAAGCCCTGGGGTTCAGGAAAGCAAGGCCCTTCGGCCTGTCCGCCCACCTGGCTTACCGGCCGGCGCAGAACATGATAGAGGCCGAGGAAAAACTTTCTTCTTTCAGCGCCCTTGCTGCCGGGCTGCGTTCGCTGACCCCGGGCCTGAAGGCGCACGCGGCGAACAGTTCGATCTTCTGCGATTTCCCTCATTGGCAGCTGAACATGGTGAGGCTGGGTAACCTGATGTACGGTATCTACCCCACGGACGTTTACAAAAAGAAAAAACAGGGGCCGCCGCTGCCCGGGCTCGGCAGGCCGTGGCAGTTCTACGCCAGGATAATCTCGGTAAGGAACGTGAAGAAGGGTGAATCGCTGGGATACTCCGGCGAATTCACCGCCACCCGGGCTATGCGCCTGGCCACAATACCGGCCGGCTATTCCGACGGCCTGACCATGGAGCCCTCCGAGAACCACATACGCATAACCTCCGGCTTCAGGTACTGGGGCGTCATCAACGGCAAAAAAGCTTTCTTCACCGGCAGGACCGGCATTGCCCACACCATGCTGGACGTGACGGCCATACCCGAGGCAAAACCGGGCACGCCCGTGGCCCTGCACGTGCGCCGTACTGCGGCCAACGCGAAAATTACCAGGATATACAAAGATTGAAGATTATCGGATTCGAGATTGGGACAGAGAACAAGAATATTGAAGAATAAGATTGCAGATTACGACTTAAATCTTCAATCTTGAATTCCTTAATGCTGAGCGTCGCAGAATTCCTTGGGTTCGGTTCCTTTGATGAACGACTCGAGGATCTTTTTTTTGCAGGTGGGCAGGGCCAGCTTCCCGGTCTCCTGGTCGATGGTGACAAAAACTACGCCCTCCGGGACAGGGAAATCGCGCACGGGCTGGTCTTTAAGCACCGTTTCCATTATTTCCGTCCACCACGGCAGCACGGTCCCGCCTCCGGTCCAGTCCTTCATAGGGAGCGAAAGAAAATCGTCGTAACCCATCCAGGCCGCCGCGGTCAGGTCTGGCGTCATGCCGATGAACCACATATCCTTCGAGTCCTGGCTGGTGCCGGTCTTGCCGGCTATGGGGCGCTTCAGCCGTGAGGCATAAACTCCGGTACCGCGCTGCACCACCCCTTTCATCATGTTCACCAGGACATATGAAAGCTGCGGGGAGAAGCTTTCCGACTCCTCCGGCACGGCCTCCTCAAGGACGCGTCCCTGGTTATCCGTAACCTTAAGCACGCTGAAGGGCGCCACATGTATGCCGCCGTTAGCGAAAGTCGAGAAAGCGCTTGCCATTTCGAGCGGGTTCACGAGCGAAGTGCCGAGGCCTATGGAGGGGACCGCTTCGAGGTTCCGCTTAATACCCGCGCGGTGGGCTACGTCCGCCACCAGCGTGGGACCCACGCGTGTGACCAGGTATATCGAGGCCAGATTCCGGGACATTTCCAGCCCGCGCCGGAGAGTTATGCGGCCCTGGGTCTTGCCGTCGAAATCATTGGGCACCCATATTTTAAAATCCTTATTCCCGACGAAAGGCTGTATGGCCAGGTCTATGGCGTACTGATCGGTGGCCCCTTCGAGGAGACGCCAGTCTTTACCGTCGTAATAGTAGGCCATCGGGGAATCTTCTATGATGCTGGCCGGCGTATAGCCGTTCATCAGCGCCGACATCCACACCATAGGCTTGAAAGTGGAACCGGCCTGGCGGGCGGCCTGCGTAACGCGGTTGAATTTGCTGGTTTCGTAATTTCTTCCGCCCACCATGGCTTTTACGGCGCCGGTCTTCGTATCCAGTATCACGAAGGCTCCCTGCAAGGTGGCTGAAGAGGCCGCGGTTTCGGAAGAATTGTCCTTATCGGCGTCGGCGGCGGGGACGGCCCTGTCCTTGGCGGCGTCCTGGTCGTATTTGGCCAGGTACTTCTCCATCACGTCCTCCGCGGGGATCTGCATGGACAGGTCAAGCGTCGTGTATATCTTCAGGCCGCCTTTCCAGAACTGGGACACGCCGTACTTGGGCTCAAGCTGCTGGCGTATGGATTCGACAAAATACGCGGCATGGCTGGAGAGCAGGGTGGAGCGTTCGGTGGGAATTTTCTCGGCCTCGGCCGCCTGCGCCTCCGCGGAGGTCACATACTTCTCCGCCACCATCCGCTGCAGCACGAGGTGGCGGCGCTGAGCGGCTCTTTCCTGGCTGCTGAAGGGAGAATAGCGCTCCGGGGAAGGGATAAGGCCGGTGAGCAGGGCGCATTCCCCGAGCGTCATTTCCGAAACGTCCTTCCCGAAATAAAGCCTGGCCGCGGACTGCACGCCGTAGACGCCGTTGCCGAAATATATCTGGTTAAGGTAGAGCGCCAGGATCTCCGGCTTGGAGAAGTTGCGCTCTATCTGCAGGGCCAGCACCATTTCCTTTATTTTTCGGCCGATCGTTTTTTCCGGCTTGAGGAAAATAAGCTTTGAAAGCTGCTGGGTGAGCGTGGACCCCCCCTGCGCGCTGCGCCGGTGCAGGACATCGCGCAGCAGCGCGCGCACTATTCCGCGCGGAGATACCCCCCAGTGGCGGAAGAAATTCTGGTCCTCCATGGCTATCACCGCGTTCTGCATATCCACCGGGATCTTATTGAGCGGCAGTATAGCCCGCTTCTCCACGGAATATTCCTTTATCACCTGGTTATTGATGTCGTAAATATAGGTGGTCAGGGAGGGGGTGTATTCATCGAGCTTGTCCACGGAGGGTATGTCGGACAGTATTTTGCGCATCAGGAGGGAGGCGCAAAGTATGGCTACCGCCGAAGTTATGCCTATAAAGTAAACCGTCTTCAGCAACAGTTCCCGGGCCGAAAGGCCGTCAATGTAGTCAAAAAATCTGCGTACGGAATCCATAGCCTGATTATATAATAAGGCCGTCTGATGCGCATAGCGCTTTAATACGGCACCTACGCAGGTATTGGCCGTCTGATGCGCATAGCGCTTTAATACGGCACCTACGCAGGTATTGGCCGTCCGGTGCGGAGCCGGCGGTATTCCATGGCCTCCCGCCGCCCGGCACACGTACGGGGCCTCCGCTGGCGCGCGAATTGCCCGGCACGGGCTGAAAATGATACATTTAGCCTATCATGAAAAGACTCCTGACGATCCTGGGAACCGTTATACTGATTTCCGCCTGTTCGAAGCAGGATGGCAAAGTTATCGCCCGCGTGGGGTCGGAAAGGATCACGGAAAACTACCTGCAGGAAAAATTCCTGGAGATAAGCCCGGCCGCGCAGGAATACCTGTCCTCGAAGCCCGGCCGCAGGCAGTTCCTGGACGTGCTCATACACGAAAAGGTAATGCTCGAGGCCGCGCGGAAGAGCCGCGTGGCATCCGGGGAGGACTACAAGGCCAGGCTTAAGCAGAGAGAGACCGAGATGAAGCAAACCCTGGCGGCGTACAAAGATTTCATGCTTATCCAGATGTGGGTGGAAGATATGCGCTCCGGGGAACTTAAGGTCACCGACGATGAGGTCAGGGAATATTACCAGAAATACCCGTACCGGGTAACGCTTTCGCACATACTGCTGCCCAGCTACGAGGAAGCCGAGAAGGTGATGAGGAAGATAAAGTCCGGGGCCGACTTTGAAAGAACGGCCAGGGAGTATTCGCTGGACAAGGAAACCGTGCGGCTGCCGCCTATCATGTACGGAGAGTTCATGCCGGAACTGGAGGATATGGCCTTCAAGATGCGCGTCGGTGAGACGCAGGGCATAGTCAAAACGCCACTCGGCTTCCATATCATAAAGAAACTGGCGCAGGACAAGGCCGATCCGGCCTCCGCCCTTGAAAGGGTGCGCAAGATCCTGGAGAAGAAGAAATTCGACGCTTACCTGGCCAATTTCCAGGAAAAAATGAAAGTGGAGGTCCTAGATGAAAATTACAAATAGACTGCTCATGGCGGCGGCGGCATTCTCGCTGGCGGCTCCCGCGGCTGCCACGGTCGTGGAAGGGCTTGCCGCCAGGGTGAACGACGAACCCGTGACGATTTCCGACTATAACCGGGCCAAAGAGGCGCTGACCGAGCAGTACACGGCTGCCATGCCGGATTTCTTCAAGCAGAAGAACGCCGGTGAGCAGATAGAAAAGGCGGCCCTGGATAAACTGGTGGACGAGGCTCTGCTCAGGCAGAAAGCCGAAGCGATGAAGATAAAGGTTTACGAAAGGGAGCTTGAGACCGGCGTGACCGAAATACGCAAGCGTTTCACGCGCTCTCCCGAGGGAGAAACACTGACCCCGGAAAAGGCCGAAGCGGCGTTCAACGACGAGCTGAAGAAAGAAGGCGTGACCATGGAGGAATTCCGGGAGCGCATCCGCAAGCAGCTGATGGTGCAGAAACTGGTGCAGGACACCATAAAAACCCGCGCCAAAATGCCGGGCGACGACGAGATCAAAGCGTATTTTGACAACATGAGCCTGGCCGTCAACGGGCAGGAGGCCTCCATTAAGGGCCTGGATGAGGAAGCGATGCAGGACCTTATGGCGGTTGCCGGCCGCTTCAAAGAAGCCACCGCCGAGCGCTTGCGCCTGCGCCACATAATATTCAAGGTAAAGGAGGGCGCCTCCGCGGAAGAGATCAAATCCGCGCAGGCTAAGGCCCTGGCCCTGAAAAAAGAGATAGACGGCGGGCTGGACTTTGACGAAGCCGCCGCGAAGAATTCCGAAGACCAGGATAGCGCCAAGCGCGGCGGAGACCTGGGCTACGTGGTAAGGGGCATGCTGCCTCCCGAAGTTGAAGCCGCCGCCTTCAAGATGGAGGTCGGAGAGAATTCGGCCCCGGTGCAAAGCAAATTCGGCTGGCACCTGCTGAGGCTGGAAGAGAAGCGCGCCGCGCAGAAGCTGCGCTACGAGGCCGTCAAAGACGACCTTGAACAGGTGCTCTCGCAGAACGCTTTTGCGGCTGAACTCGCTTCTTACCTGAAAGACCTCCGCAAGGAAGCCAAAATTCAGGTTTTTGTGGGCGAGCCCAAGAACTGACGGCGAATAAAGCCGCGGAAAGCCACGGAAGGGACTGTTTCCGTGGCTTTCTTTTGCTTTCCGCGGCCGGAGCAGTAAATCCAATTACAGTGAAACCGAACATATTGATCACGGCCGGAGACCCGCTTGGAGTGGGCCCGGAAATCACCGTTAAAGCTCTCAGGAACCCGGCCGTGCGGCGGGCCTGCCGACCCGCCGTGGCCGGCGACACGTCTGCGTTAAGGCGGGCCGGCTGGACCCCCCGCCTCTGCCCGCTGCTGCCTATCGACGCGAACGGCCTCAATTTCTCAAAACCCGGGCCCACGGCCTCCGGAGGCCGCGCCTCCCTTGACGCGGTGCTGGCGGCCTACGGGCTTGTTAAACACGGTTTTTTCGACGCGCTGGTAACGGCACCAGTGTCAAAGGAGGCCTGGGCGCTGGCGGGAGCTCCCGCCCGCTCCCACACCGATCTGTTCCGCGTACTTGGGGCCGGAGAACTTCTTATGCTATTCACGCGCGGCGGGATAAATGCCGCCCTGGTCACCGAGCATGTCCCTCTCAAAGACCTGGCGCGCCTTATCACCGGTAGGCTGGTAAAACATAAAGCCAGGCTTTTCTCGGGAGCGCTGAAAGCGTTGGGATCGAAAAGACCGTCTATCGCGCTCTGCGCCCTCAACCCGCACGCGGGAGACGGCGGATTGATAGGCAGGGAGGAAAGAGACCGGCTGGCCCCGGCCCTGGCCGAACTGCGGAAGGAAGGCATGAGGATTACCGGGCCGGCACCCTCTGACGCGGCGTGGGCCTCTCACCTGGCCGGCAAAAGCGACGGGCTGCTCTGCCTGTACCATGACCAGGCGCTGGCTCCGCTAAAAGTCGCTCCGGGCGCGGCTCCGGCAGTACACTGGACCTGGGGCCTCTCTTTTCCACGCACATCTCCCGCCCATGGCACGGCTTTCGACATAGCCTGGCGCGGCGCGGCCGATCCCGCCGGTATGCGGGAAGCTATATTGTTCGCCGCAAAGCTCGCAAAAAAATACCGCGATTGAAACAGGCGGCCGCCCCGGAGCCCCGCCTTTCGCGGGGTTCGGAAGATTCACTCGCACAAGAGGCTTGAGATGACTTGCCCGGAGGCAGGAGCGCTTTTAAGGCACCTGCAAGAGCCTTATCGGAGGGCCTTTCGGGACAGGCGCGCGCGCGTAGGCTGCGCGCTGGTCGTCCGTAGCCCCTGACGCCATGGCAAGAGGGTTGATCCTGTAACTGACCACCGTCTCGTTTTTACCAGGTTTGACGCTGGTCACGACAAATATACCGCTCGGGAAATCGGAAAGGGATATGAGTATTACAAGGTTTGACGACGAGAAGTCGTGCGGCCCGCACTTAAGCTTGCGCGAATTGGCGAAAGCCCACCAGGTTTCAGAACTGGTAAAGACCTTGTAATCCACAGGCGCGTGGATCATCGTAGTCCCTTCCTGTCCCGGGCCGCGGCCGAGCTCCGGCATAGCGGCACCGTCCAGGCGGGGAGCTTTCCCGGGTGAGGGCGGCAGGTAGATCTTCTTTTTCATATCGTTCTGGTCGATAACTACCGGAGAAGGTTTGTTTTTATTTCCGCCGCCGAGTTCATTGAGCGCCGTCAGCATGTCCACGGGCGGCTCGGCCACGCCGCCGAAATCTTTTTCCTTTACCAGCATTATGGAGCCGTCAGACCTGACGCTGGAGGAGGACAACCCCTGCCGGAAGGCCGGGATAAAGGAACCCATGCCGGACGAGTTATATCTGGCGGCGGCCAGCGCCTGCTGGGCCATCGCGCCCGCCTCTCCGGGCCTGGGCGCATCGCTTTTCCCCGGCACCGCGGATTCGGTCCGCGCGCCGGCGAGGCTTCCAAGACGGTTTATCAGGATCAGCAGTATGAAAAGCACTATGAGGCCGGAAAAAAGGTAAATCAGCGAACGCATTATTTTTTCGCTCATAGGCCAATTGTACAATAATTGCCCGTCCGCGAATTCCGTAAAAAGAGATAAACCATTCAATTATTAGTTATTATTTTTGTAACATGGAACCCTTAGAATTTATATAGTCTGTGAGGGCATGATTCCCTTCAAGTGCCCCGGCAGTAATTCTTGGTTTTAATGGAGACGGCGCTATGAAATACTGGGCATACGTTAATAACGAAATACTTGGCCCCTTCGATAAAGAGAAGCTCCTGGAGATCCCGTCTTTTTCCCCGCTGCTGCTTGTCTGTCCCCAGACTCCAGTGGGAGAAAAAACGGAAGACTGGAAAGAAGCTTCGGCCTACCCTGAAATTTCAGCGCTGCTGGGCTCCGGAGCCGCCCTTTCATCCGCGCCTTCGCCCGAGACAGTATCCCCCTCTCCGGCCCCGGCGCCGTCCCCGACGTTCATCCCCGAGCCGGCCCGCACCTCAGGTCTTAAACCGCTCACCGCGTCCCCCATAGAACAGACCCCGCCCTCCGCACGCAATGACTCCGGGATAAACATAACTATAAACCAGCTCGGCAAGTCAGGCGTGTCTCCGGCGCAGCAGCAATCCTCGCCGGCGGCGCGCGCGGCGGCTTTTGACCCGATCAGCCTCTCGAATATAGAACGAAGGGGCAACTATATCGCCTCCCGGGAGACCGCGGGGAATCCGACCCTTGAACTCGCGCCGGCGCAGCAGCCGCCGATTGCGGAAGCTCCGTCGTACGCCGCGCCGGCCCCGGCCATTGACGGAACGGCGCTCGAAGCCCTTACCCGGAAACTGGATGACGTGGCGAAGAACTCCGTCAGCCGCCAGGAATTTTCCTCGGCGTTCGACCAGTTCCACGCGAAGCTCGAGCAGAACGGGGAAATATCGTCCCCCGCCAAAAATTCCATGTTCCAGCGCGAAATGACGGAAAAACTGTCATCTCTTGAAAACGCCGTGAGCGAACTTAAGGCCGCCATGAGATCGGCGCCCGCGCAGGCCGCCCCGGCCCCGGCCGCCGAGAAAAAATCCGCCGGAGTTTACGATCAAGGCAGCAAAAGGTCCGGCATAGGCTCCGCGCTGAAGAAATTAGTCAGCCTGGTGTTGACCGTAGCGCTGCTGGCGGCTTTGCTGCTGGTCGCGGTGATAGGCCTCAAAAGGGCGGGCATCTTCGACGCCACCAGGTACATACCGTTCCCGGTGCCTTTCCTGACCGCAGGCGGTCAGGCTCCCGGGCAGACAGCAGCCCTGCCCCAGGAAACCCCCGCCCTGCCGCAGCACACGGCCGCCCTGCCTGAAGAAAACAAGGCTCCCGACCTCACCCCGGAGATAATATATTTCGTACGCACCTACAGGGTAAAGTCGGACGGACCCACTCTTGAGGAAAATATCTTCGCGGCGGCGGCCAAGTCCGGCGGCAATGATAGCCGCGCCAACTGGCAGGTCAAACAGACCGGCGACGGGATATACGAGGCAGCGGCCCTGATACCTTCGAATGGCGGCAATACGGCCTACACCTACACTGTTGACTACAACAGGAAGACCATCGAGCCCGTGGATGAAACAGGCAAGGCAGCTTTCGCCGCGTTTACCGGCGCTCCGGCCGCGGCCAGGAAAAGGACCATAACCTCCCCGGCGGCGACCTTTACCCGGGAATCATCGGCAGCGAAGCCGTCGGCGAGGCCTGCCGCAAAGCGCGCGGCAAAAAAAGCCCTTAAACCGGCCGCGGCCGCCAAACCCAAGTCGGATGACGAATATGAATACGTTTATGAGGACGACGACGGGACAGGCAAATAAAGTACTGACTAAGGACGGTTTATAAGGGGTCCGCGCCCCGCCGCGACAGCTTCCGGCAAGCCCTCCAGGAGAGGGCTTGCCTATTTTCTGGCGGTGTTCAGCCGGCGGCGGGCGGACATAGAACGGTCCCCTATAGCCACCAATTTCCTAAGGACACGCTCCGGTTTCAGCCCGGTTTTCTCCCATAGCCGCGGGTAAAGGCTGTGAGAAGTAAAACCAGGCAGGCTGTTTATCTCGCAGAAATACACTTTTTTCTCATCCTTCGGGTCCACGAGGAAGTCGACGCGCGCCATACCCGAGCAGCCGAGGGCGAAGAAGATCCTGACGGAAAGTTTCCGGATCCGGGCCGAGATGCCGGCCGAAAGGGGAGCCGGCAGAAGGAATTGCATACCGTCATTGTCGAGATATTTGGCGTCGTAGTCAAAGAATTCATGCTTACCCTTGGGCACCACCTCGCCGCACACGCTGGCCTCCGCTCCCTCGCGGGAGCCCAGCACGCCGCACACGATCTCGCGCGCCCTGTCCACGCCCTTCTCGATCATCACGGTGGTGTCAAAACGGAAGGCGTTGAGCACGGCCGGGCGCAGGGCGGACAAGTTCTTAACTTTGGAGACGCCCACCGAGGATCCCTGTCCGACCGGTTTCACGAAAAGCGGAAAACCCAGCCTCCCCGCCTCCGTCAACAGCGGGCCCATTGAGGCGCGCTGGTGTGCCCGCACCACTACGTGCGGCAGCACCGGCAAGCCGTCCAAGGCGGCCAGGTCCTTAGAGATCACCTTATCCATGCCCACTGCCGAGGCCGCCACGCCGCACCCGACATAGGGTATTTCCAGGAGTTCAAGAAGGCCCTGCAGCGCCCCGTCTTCTCCGGTGGAACCGTGTATGATGGGGAAAATGGCGTCCGGACGCACGCAAGCGCCGTTCTTTTTGACGAAGCAGGCGCCGGCGAAGGAAGGCTCGATCACCGGCCCGGCCAGGGCGGAACCGGATAATAAGGCCTTAAGCGGCACAAGCCGCCAGCCCCCCGAGCGGGGGACGTAAATGGGCAGGATCTCAAAACCTGATCCGGCAAGCACGGAACAAACGGTTTTGGCCGACTCTATGGAAACCTCATGCTCCGGAGATTTGCCTCCGAAGATTACCCCTATTTTTTTATTCATAAACGGACTTTTCCTTCCGTAAACCGCGCGGAGCGAACAGCCTGATGCGGGGCATGAATACCCCGCACGCCTCCAGCTTTACGTTTTACGCTTTACATTTTCGATGATGCCGCCGCCCAGCACCCTGTCCCCGGCGAAGAACACGGCCGACTGCCCGGGCGCAACGGCGAATTGCGGCGCATTAAGCGTCACTGCCGCGCGGCCGCCCGGCATGGCTTCCACGCGGCAAGCCGCCGGCTTGTGGTGATAACGTATCTGGACCGCGGAGTCGAATAAACCGCGCGGGGGCTCGACGAGCCAGTTAAGCCCGCTTACGCCGAACCCCCCGCACTGGGCCGCGGCCAGCGGTCCCAGCACCACTTCGTTCGATGCCGGCCTTATCTCCGTGACGTAGAGCCTCGCGCCGCCGTAAACCCCGGTGCCGCGGCGCTGGCCCACCGTGAAGTTAAAAAAACCCTCGTGGCGTCCTATCCTTTTGCCGGAGGCGTCCACTATATAACCCGGCCGCGGTTTTATGCCGGCCGATTTTTTAAGATAGGAGCCGTAATTCCCCTCGGTGACAAAACAGATATCGTTCGATTCCGGCTCGCTGGCGGAGGGAAGGGAAAATTCCGCGGCCAGGCGGCGCACCTCTTTCTTGGTCAGCCCGCCAAGCGGGAAGAGCACGCGGCCCAGCTGCTCTTTTTTGAGGCAGTACAGGAAATAGCTCTGATCTTTCAGCGGGTCGACGCCCCGGTAAAGCCCGTACTCCCCGGCGCTTTTTTTAATGACGGCATAATGACCCGTAGCCAGGGCTTCAGCGCCCAGCGAAAGAGCAAGATCGAAAAGATAGGAGAACTTCAGGTGCCGGTTGCATTCCACGCAAGGGTTCGGGGTGGAGCCGGCCAGGTATCCGCCGACGAAATTGTCTATCACGGTTTTGGAGAAGAGCCCTTGCGCGCTCTTGAAATAGTGGCGTATGCCCAAGGCCTGGGCGGAGGCCCGGGCTTTGGCGGCGCTGTCGTCGCCTCCGCAGCACTTTACGGCGCCCTTACGCTCGGAAAAAAGACGCAGGGTTACGCCGATCACTTCGAAACCCTCGTTTTTCAGCAGGGCGGCGGTTACCGACGAATCAACGCCGCCGGACATCGCGACAACGACTTTCCTCATGGATACATTTTAGTATTTTTGGCGGAAGCCGGCGGGGCGGCGGAAAATAAAACAACGGACCGGTTTCCCGGTCCGAAACAACAACGCGGCCATTGCGCCGCACAGGCCTGTATCAGGCGCGCCCGTCACCCCGGCTTATTTCCCAGTCCTTCTATCGGATTTACGCACCTGCGCTCCGCGTAAACCTGCTTTTTATACGCCACCACCTTAGCGATAACGGCGTCCACGCTGTCCCTGACCACTACCTGGTTTCCCGTTGCCAGGTTGATAACCGTGTCCGGGGCAGCCTCCAGGCTTTCTATAAGCTCGGCGTTCACCACGACCATAGACCCGTTGAGTTTTTCAAGTTTTATCATTTGTCCGTCCCGCGCCGGGGGAAGGCCCCGGCGGCAATTATGCCTCGGGGTAAACCCTTAAGGGTTGTCCTCGGAGTTTTCATCCTTTTTGCCCGTTATAGCCCACTTGAGCCTGTCGGTGAAGGACTTCTCTATGGCTTTATAGCTGTCCAGCTCGGCGCTTATTTCGGCTATGCGGGACGAATCCATGGCGCGCTGCTCTTCGGAGGCCGCCTGAAGGCTCGCCAGGTTGATGCGTTCGGCTTCCAGCGCCTCGGCCGTCGCCTTGGCCTGCTCTTCCATCTTCTGTATAGCCTGCTTGAGGAACTGCTGCTCCGACTCGAACCGGGCGCGGTTCGCGCTTTCTTCCTTGAAGTCCTTGGCCAGCATCGAGAGCTCGCCTTCCAGCGCAGTTTTCCGGGCCTCGAAGGCGGCGTGCTGGCCGCGCGCTCCGGCCGCGTCCGCCGCGGCGGCCGCGGCTGCCCTCTCCGCGTCCTCTTTCTGGGAAGCTATCGCTGCGGCCATCAGTTCCTGCCTCTTGGCCTCGTTTTCAGCTTTATCCAGGCGGGCCTCGTATTCTTTTATCCTGGCCGCCATTTCGGACCTTTCGGCCGCGGCGGCCGCGGTGATCTTCAGCTTCTCGCGCTCGAACGCTGCTGAGGCTTCCTGCATGGCGTCTTTATCCGCGCCGGAAGTCTTGAGGCGGCGTTCGTATTCCTCTTCCAACTGGCCGCGCATCGCGTTCTTTTCCGCTTCGACCTCGGCCTCCAGCTTGGCACGCAGCTGCGAAGCTTTTTCGTCGAACTCGGCCTGGCGTTCGGCCGCTATCTTGGCTATCTCCCCCTGCAGTGCCGCGGCGGACCTTGCGGCGTCTTCCTGGCGCAGCCTGAGCAGCCGCGCCACTTCGGCCTGGTGGACGGATGTGGAGTTAGCGAGATCCTGCTGATGGGTGATAGACAGGCTCGAGAGCTCTTCCTGGTGCGAGCGCACCATCTCCGCCACCTCTTCGGCGTGCTTGCGGGCCACCTCCGCTCCGTAACCGTTCTTTATCCTGGTCAGTTCCGCCTGGTGGACCGCCTTCAGACCGTCCATCTCCTGCTTCAGGCGGCGCATTTCCTCCAGCTGCGCCGCCATGTTCTGGGCCAGCTGCATTTTCTCAAGGCGCAGCTGCCCGCGCTCTTTGTCCAGCGCGGCGTTGATAGCCTGCACCCTGGAAACGAAGCTCCTTACCTTTATCAGTTCCGAAATGGCGCGCACTTTTTCCCCGGAAAGGTCGGCTATGGCCTTTTCCTTATCCTGCATCTGGATGTCAAAACCGTGCTGGAGTCTCCGGACCTCCTCGCTCTTCTCGGTATTCTTGCGGTCGGCAATGCTGCCGATCTCCGCCTGCAGCCGCCCTATCTCTTTCTGCAGCTTTTCCTGCTCATAATTGCTCTTTTCCTCCTGGTGCCGGGCCTCCGCGCGGGCCATCTCCTCGCGGCCGCGCAGCATCGCGTTATCGGCTTTCAGGCCTGCGAGTTCGCGCTCCTTATCGGGGATTATCTTTATATAGGACTCTATGGAGGCTTTTTCGCGCTCGGCGCGGGCCACCTCGTCCTTAAGCTTCGAGGCATCCCTTTCCATCATGGCTTTTTCGAGGGAGACCCTGCGGAATTCGTCTTCCAGTTCACGCAGCTTTTCGGCGGTCGATTGGAGCGAGCGGATTGTGTCCTCCCGCGAGGAGATCTCTTTCTGCCACTGGGCCTTTTCGTCGAGCCAGCGGCGCTCCATTTCCTGGAGGCGGTGGACAAAATGCCCCTCCACGTCGCGCCCCTGGGTCTCGCGATCCGACATCTGTTCCTTGAGCGTCTGCATCCAGGTTTCGCGTTCCTGGGCCAGGCGGGTTTCGAGTTCCTTTATCTTGCCTTTAAGCAGGAGCCTCTCTTCCTCAACCTCGTGGTCGCGCCTGTCGCGACGCATCTTGTCCTGTATGTCCTTCAGAGAGGATTCGACGCGGGACGAAAGGGCCTCGTCCTGCTGATTTTTGAGAGTCGCGAGCAGTGCGCGTTCCTTCTCCTGCGACAGAAGCTTCTCCATATCCGAAATTTTATTTTCCAGCCTGCCCTTTTCCTCTTTGATCCTGACGGCCTCCTCGGCGGCGATATCCGCTGCCGGCTGGACCTGCTGAGGCGGGCTGGGCCTGAATATGGCGGGCGGCGCGGGCGGCATGCCCTGCTGTACGTTCTTATTATCCATTTCGTCCATATAGTTCACCCGGTCTCGTGCTTTCTGTCTCTCAGGGCAGCTTTATGCTGTTCTCTGCCTTCTATATTCTAGGAAAACCCCGTTTCCATTTAGTTACACAAATGTTAACAGGCTATTTAAGCCCGCGGACGCGGGGACCGGGACCGCGGGGCAGGATAAAGGTGAAAAGGGATTTTTCGGGTTACAAAAGAGCCGGCGGGATCCAGGCAGCGCGGCCCTACCGCAGCTTTGCCAGCGCCGCGCCTATAACGGGGTCCCCGCTCGCCAGCGGCGGAGGGAAATCGTTGGAGAAGGCGTATCTCCCCCCAGGCAGGTCCTTAACGGGCAGGTCAGGAGCGAGGCCTCTCCCGTCCAGGTCTTTCCCTGCCGGGGTTACAAGCCTGGCCACGGTAAGACGCAGGGTTCCGCCTTTTGTGAGCCTGAAGGTCTTAGTAATGGAGACATTCCCCGCGGTAGGACCGCCGGCGGTGAACGCGCGGCCCGCCTCGCGCAGGGACGCCGCGAAAATTTCGGCCCTTGAGACGGAACCGTGATCGATGAGCACCGCCAGCTTAATACCCGGGTAAGGGCCCGTTTTTTTGGCTGAGTACTCCCTGACGTAACCCGCCCGCGCAGATACCGTCCTGAAGAGCGCCCCGGGCCCCGGGGAGAACAGCCCCAGTGTTCCGGCCGCCCCGTCCAGCGAACCGCCGTAATTATGGCGCAGGTCCAGTATGACTGCGGCGGCGCCCGAGGCCGCCAGATCCGTGAGCTCCGCTTTAACGGCCTCCGCTGTTTTATCCGAAAAAGAGGCTATGCGCAGGTAGGCCGTCCTTTCCCCCGGGACAAGGAAACCCCATACAGCGGGCATAGCCCCTAAATCCCGTTTAAGAAAACCTGAAATAGCGGAACCGTCCTTCCTGCTGCCCGTGAACGAGAACTCTCCTCCTTTCTGCCCGTAAAAAAAAGCGTTCCGGGCGGCGGCAGTGATCCCCGCCGCCGGCTTGCCGTCCACTTTAGTCAGTATATCCCCGGCCTTAAGCCCGGCGGCCGCCGCTGGCGAGCCGGGGAACACCTTCACAACGGCAAAACCTCCGGCGGTTTCCCACAGGGTTAAGCCGGCCCCGGCCTTGAGGGGCGCCGGGTAATCGCGTTCCGGGCGTAGGCCGGGGCCCGACACTACCGCATAGGCGTCAATGGAGCGAAGTGAGCCCGTCCCGGAAAAAACCCGGGCCACCGGCCCGGGGGACGCCGACCAGCCGTGTTTGTTGAATATATTCTCGATTTCCCGCGGGTCCGCCGAATTCCCGCCGCAGCCCGAGACAAGAAAAAGGATAAACGGCAAAAGTCGGCGCATCTTTCCTCCTCGAACCGCCTTCAGGCCCGTCAGGCGGGTTTAAGCGGAGCTCAATTCAACACCAGGCCTGCGGGGCAGCCGCCGTTGCCGGGCAACAGGCACATCTGCGCGTCCTGACTATCGCAACCCAGTATCTCGCCTTCGGGACTGAAGATGTACCGGAGGCCGCCCCCCCCGTCCAGAGTGGTATTCCCGAACTCGTCCACATTCCCCAGATCCGGGTCGCCCGACGGGTCCTCGGCGGACGAGGTTTCTCCGTCCTCGCCGCGTGCCACCCCGCTCCCGCCCCCGGTGCCCAGCCCGGCGTACATTCCGTTGAGCATGCCGCCGGCCATATCGCTGAACGCCTTCTTTCGCTGGTAGGCAGTGTCCTCTTTAAGGGCCTCTTTCGTGTCAGGCTTGTCGACCTCAGGCTCGTTAACATCGGAGGCATAAAGCCGTTTAGCGTCGTCCGCGGTCACGGTCTGGTCGCGAAGGAACTTGGGAATAGAATTGGGATTTATCTTATCAAGCTTGGCGCGGACATTTTCGTCGTATTGAAGAGCGGTATCGTACTCCGGGACATTATCGAAATTTTTGGCTATCCAGGTTTTGGCCGAGTCTTGCGACGCTATCCTGGCTCCGTGCAGCGATGCGAAAAACACGCCCTTCAGGGAGGAAAGCACCGAGGTCCCGGCGCTTTTCGCGGGCGCGCCCGCGCCGGCATCCTTCCGCGCCGCGCCGGCCGCCGCCGGGGGAGACGGCCGCCTGGGGATCCGCCGCCGCGCCGGAGGTTTTAGGGGGATCGACGCCGTGACCCCCCGTAATGAACGTCCCCTTCACCTGCATCCTCGCGAAAGCGGACTGCGCACCGGGATATAAGCCGCTCCTGCCCGTTTCTCCCGGCACACCGGCCCACTGCCCCCCCGCCTGTGACGGCGCGGAAGGCGCGGACGGAGTTAAGTCTCCCTGCTGACGCGCGGCGGGCGCGTATCTTTTATTATCCGCCGGGGCGGGCCGGGCCGCCGGGCCTTCGGGCCGCGGCTCCTCGTAAGAAAAAATATTCACGTTCCCGGGCAGAGGCCGGCCGGCATCGTAGACGGCGCTGTCGGCGGAGAGCCGCCTATAGTCGTCCCCGCCGGCGAGCTTGTGCGCGGAGTCGCGCATCATATTCACCGCGATGTAGCCGCCGGCCAGGAAAAAAACCGTAAGAAGGAAAGCGAGAGGCCACAGGCGCCTCGCGTCCCCCCCTCCCTCCGGGGAGACGGATCCGCGGCTTTCCTCTTGTTCTTCGCCGGAAGGCATAAGCTTTCCTCCACACAAAAAAACGCGGGCCTGGAGACTGGTTCTTCACCATCACCAGGGCCCTTACCCGCAACAGGGATGTTATAGCAGAGTAAACGGCGGACTTCAAGAGCGGGGGCGCAGCCGCAGCGTCCCGGCGCGGAAATTTTATTTTTACGCCACTGGCGCCTTATTTTATCCCAGGAAGGACGAACTGCACCGGCCTGTCGCGGTTGGGAACGTACTTTATTACCTGCAACTGTCTGCCGCCTCCGCAGATATAATCGTGGCCGCTCATGCAGGCCGCGCCGTATGGGGAAGTGCATACCGCCTGCTTGGGGAATTTACAAAGCAGCTTTGTCCCGGTCGACGTGCGTTTGGTACCCACCGTCACGGTGACGATGTTCCAGACCTGCGTGCGCACGACCTTAATATCGAGGCTGCTAAGGCCGAGAAAATCTCTAACGACCTGGTTGTCGAAGCCCAGGTAGCGGCTGACGTTCTTTTTTATATCGGGAAGGAGCGAGTTGTCGTCCCAGGTCATGTGGTCAGCGCTCAGGTGCGATTCAAGCTGCCAGCGCCTTGCCGCGTAGTATGACCCTATCTCGAGCTTCTGCACGAGGACCAGCAGCGCGAATATCTGGCTTGTCAGGAAGAATATTATCAGGAACATAGGGAAAAGCAGGACCAATTCGGTCATCGCCTGTCCCTTGCGCCCGCGGCGCAAGGGACGAAGCAGGCTTCCGGCCATGAACCGTAAATTTTCTTTGATGTTCTTTCCCATAATTTTAACCGCGTTACCGCCCCCTGGCGCGGCCCGGACGGACGGCGTCAGGGGTACTGCCTGGTCTGGTATTTCGGGGTAGGCGAGGGCCAGACGCAGTTATTGCCGCTGCCGAGCTGCGGGCACTGCGTAGCTATCAGGGTGTGCACGCACGGGCGGCCCATTGAGCACCCTCCCCCGAAGTTAACGTTGAAAAAGTTCTTGGGCGGGGTCCAGCCCTGGTATACGTCCAACCCGCCGCCGAGCTTGTCGAGGATCCCGTCCGTGACCGTGGCAAGCTGGAAAAGGCCGTCCGGAGTAATGACCGTCATATCCATAGGCGGGTTGGTCCTGCCTATGTAGTAGGGCGGCAGGGTGGCGCCTGTGTAGACCTTCGCGTAGAACTCAATACTGCTGATGTAATGCATGAAAAAGTTGTGGTCTTTCTCAAGCCTGCTGCCTATAAATCCGGCGCTAAGACCCTCGCAGGCGCCGGTTACGCACTCCTGGCTGTTCGTATTAAGTGTGTAGGATTTGCGGTAGAAATTGAAAGTCTTCGTAAGCCGATCGAAAACCGTCCACTGCGACGCCTCCACGGAACCGAGGAGGCTGTAGACCTGGGCATAAAACTTATAAATACCCGTGGCCTCGCCTTTGAAGCCTATATACAGCTCTATAGCCTGCTTCTTGGTTATGAGATCGAAGAGGGGCGTGGGTATTTTGGAGCTAGGGTTGCCCGCGTAATCCGGCCTGGCGTCGCTGAACTGTATGGTCCACTTGGCCTTATCGTCGAGCGGAGTCGGAGGGGAACCTTCGGTGTCGCCGGTGTATTTGGGGATAGCTCCGGCGTCGTAAAGCATTTGATAAGGGCAGACCTCCGGGTCGCCGTCCCGCGCCGCCTGCAGTTTTTTCTCCGGAGGGCAATCGTAAGCTTCCTTGAAAATACGGTAGGGGAAGGCCCCGTCCACATAGGCCGTGCGGTTAAGCAGGTTGGTGTAGTCACCCATCTGTATGAAAGCCGCGGAGTCCACGGCGAACTGCTGGCGTATCTTTTCGCGGGACAGCTTGGTGGTCTCAAAAAGCAGGTAGACGAATATGAGCAAAGACGGGACCACCAGCAGCGAGGGAATGAGGATCTGCCCCCCCCGGACGGCCAGGCGTAAAGCGCGGGGCGTGAACGGCAAAAAGCCGTGTTTTGAAGATTTAACGCTCATATTCCCGACCTTCCTGCCTCTGCGCCCGGCTACGAGGGCGTCCCGGCGCCCAGTATCAGCCCGACCACGGTGAATATGCCCCCCAGGATCCGCTTGTAGAAGGCCAGGAACAATATCACCGCCACGCTGGCGACCAGGACCAGCATCATAAGGTATTCCACCGTGGTCTGCCCGCGCCGTTCAACGCGCCACGGAACTCCGGGGTAAGGCAGGGAACACAACAGGGCCGCCCGCCAGCGGCGCAGGTCCGGCAGTCGTTTTTTCACCCCGTTCAGCAGATCCTTTTTAATCATCCCTCTCCCAAGCCTCAATACACCGCTCCAGCCTATGTTATACCACCAACCCTGACGTTTTTCAAGGCCCCGGGAAACATTGCGGGACATTGGACTTGCGGGAACCGCCCCCAAAAAAAGAGCGGCCGGCCATCTGGACCGGCCACTCCCGCGGAAAAGCAAAAGCCTCGCGAACCTTACTTTCGCCTCCGGCATTTTGCGGCGCTGATCTTTATCTTCCGTCCTCCGCGGAGATAAGGCCCTTTTCCATGGCCCTCACCACCGCTTCGGTCCGGTTGTTGACGCCAAGCTTCTGGAAGATGCTGTTAAGGTGGTTCTTCACGGTCTTTACGCTGCAGTCGAGTTCGGCCGCGATCTCCTTGTTGCTCTTGCCCTTGCCGAGCAGGGCCATAACCTTCATCTCGGTGGCGGTCAGGGAATCGGGAGAGCTGTCATAGCCGGGCGTACCCATCTGGCGAAGGCCCTGTATCAGTTTGCCCATTATCGGCTGGGGTATCATCACGCCCTCGCTGGTGAAGGTCTTAAGCGCGTGCACAAGTTCGGACGCCGGGAGCATCTTGGAGAGGTAGCCGTTGGCCCCGGCCTGTATGGCCTCGGTAACATGCGCCTCGTCCTCATAGCTGGAGAGGATCAGCACATTGGTCTGGGGACATTCTTTGCGGATAACGCGGGTCGCGGAAACGCCGTCCATCTGAGGGAGCTTTATGTCCATCAGGATGACATCCGGCTTCAGTTTTTTGGCCATGGCTACCACTTCCGGGCCGTTGGAGGCCTCTCCCACCACGGTTATGCCTTTTTCGTCCTCGAGAAGATCCTTAATGCCCTCTCTGAAAAGGGTCTGGTCGTCAGCTATCAGCACTGTAACGTTTTTTTTGGCAACGGCCATAATTCAAGCTCCTTATTACTGTCGGTCTTTCTCAGCCCTTCGGCGCCGCCGGCGGGGGCGGTTCCTTGGCGAAGGGGATCACGAACTTGAAGGCTGAACCCTTGCCCACGCCTTCGCTCTCAACTATTATCTTACCGTCGTGACTCTGCACGATCTCCTTGGAAATGGACAGGCCCAGGCCCAGGCGGCCGTGAGGCGCCTTACCGCCTACGGGCTGGTAGAAGCTCTGGCCGAGCTTAGGAAGGACTTCCGGGTCTATACCTTCGCCGTTGTCCTTGACGGACACGCAGACCGAGTCCTCCACCGGGCTTACGAAAATAGTTATCTTGCCGCCGCGCTGAGTGTGGCGTATGGCGTTCTCGAGCAGGTTCATAAGGACCTGGCCGATGCGGCGCTTGTCGGCGCAGACCATCTTGAGGCCGGGCGCGAACTGGGCGGAGATCTCTATGTTCTTCTGCTGCGCGCGGGCCCTGGGCCCCACCAGTATCTCCTCCACCATCTTATCCATCTCGAAGTGGTTCTTCTCGAGGCGGAACTTGCCCTGCTCTATGGACGCCCAGTCCACAAGGTCGCCTATGAGCCGGGAGATCTGGTTTATGCTGGCGTTGATGAAGTCCATCTTTTTCTTCTGATCGTCGGAGGGCTTCAGGGTGGCGGACAGCATCTCGAAACTTATCTGCAGCGTCATCAGAGAGTTGGACAGGTCGTGCGAAGCCATGGACATGAACTTGGATTTCATGCCGTTCAGGCGGTCCAGCTCCTCGTTATTGTGCTTCAGCATGTCTATGAGGCGCTTATTTTCCTGCTCGAGGTAAAGCTTCTCTTCGGCCTTCTTGATGGCCCGGCGCAGGTAGTTGAAATCCACGGGTTTTATCAGGAAGTCGTAGACGGACTCCTGTATGGCCTTCACCGCCGTATCGAGCGAAGCGTGGGCGGTCATCATCAGTATCTGGCTGTCGGTGTTCAGCTTGCGGATATCCTTGATGACCTCTATGCCGGTCTTGTCGGTAAGGTTAAAATCCATCAATATGACGTGAAAAAAATCCGAGACCACCATCCGCATGGCCTCGGCCCCGGAACCGGCCTCGAAAACCTTGTAACCCTCCATCTCCAGGAGGTCGCGAAGCGTCTCGCGCAGGTGCGCGTCGTCGTCTACCACTAAAATTTTGCTTTCCATATGTGTTTACGCCCGTGCGTCCCGCCGTACACCATCTATATTTATACTTAATTTACCAATGGCATACAAGCCCGGCGTAGAATAGGCACATTCAGGGCGCTAGTGCGGCAAAACGGTCCGCAAAAGGTCAAAAGACATGCACTGGCGGGCTGAAAGGGAAAATCAGACAGTATCCAACCAGCTGCCGACCCGCTTCTGACGGGATCATTTTATTAAATTGCTTTTCTCATCCTTATATTCCTTTTTCTCGGAGAAATAATTCCTGGCCCTCTTTAAATATTTCACCGCCCGGGCCTTAAAAGCATTAAAGAACGAGCCGTCGGCGTTCAATGTGCCGTACCCAGTAACGGCTCTGGCCCGGCGGTTTCTTATAAAAACAAGCTTACCGTAGTTCTTCAAACCGAGCGCCATCGTGCCATCCTCCCCCCGGATAATGTCCACGCGGTAACCGACTTTACGGGCGTATTCAGTATTATGGGCAAACACCATTGAGCGCACACTCATTTCAGGACGATTGATCGACTGGATCAAAAGATGTATATCCCGAATAAACTCATAGATTTTCAGTCCCAGCCACGAGTGCTCCGCATCCGGGAAATAACCATGAAGCGACGAAACACCCACGACTCCGGGTTTTTCCAATTCATCCACCATTATTTCCACATACTTTGCGGGATACATGGTGTCCGAATCGATACAAACAAGATATTTCCCTTTTGCGTGTTGCAGACCGCACCGGCGCGCATAGCCGAGGCCACGATTAGGTTCGCTATAGTGCGGAAGCTCCAGTGCCGTATAGACATCCGAGGTTCTGTCTGTTGAATCGTTATCGACTCCAATGATCTCCATCGGATATTTACATTGGTTCTCTGAGAGCGACCAAAGACAGCTCAACAGCCGCTTTTCCTCGTTATGAGCGATCAACACCACAGAAACAAGCGGGGCTTCGCTCTGCTGTTTTTTTAGTTTTTCCCTGACCTCGGCAATAGCCTCGACCGGCACCTCAGCGAACGGTTTTTGATAAACAGAGAGATACTTGCGGTACCAGCTCACAAAACCTCCCTCTCGCGCAATACTTCATCAAATAACGCTGTCCACTGTTTCATCACGCTTTCTATTTTAAATCGTTCCGCGTTTACCCTAGCCTTTCTGCCCATTTCCTTCCGGACCGCCTCATTCTCTATCAGATAACATATTTTTTCGGCAAGCTTCTTCACATTATCTTTTTCCACCAAAAAACCATCAACCCCATCTTTAATAACATCTCTAGGGCCGCAGGGACAGGCAAACGAAACAACCGGAAGGCCACACGCCATGGCCTCAATGAGGGCCAGCGGCAACCCCTCGAAACGCGAACTCAATACAAAGACAGAGCTTTCCAGATGTTTATCCACAATATTTTGAACCGCTTTTTCAATGTGACAACACCCCTTAATATTCAATTCCGCTGCCTGTTGGATGTAAGCGTCTGGCTCACCACCGCCATAAATACAGAGTGTCCAATCGGGATGCCTGGCGGCTACAACTACCCAGGCCTTAAGTAACAGATCAAAACCTTTTTGATAGACATACCTCCCCGCCGCAATTACTTTCTTAGCAGACAAATCGCTCTGTTTGTCGGGATAGGAGAAAAGCAAATTAGGAATTACGCGTACATCGTTCAACTCCACCCATCTGTCCTTGTCCTCATGGGTCAACACAATGAAACGATCCAGCGCTTTCAGTTTCCGCACTAAATTTTGCATCCAGAATTTAGAAAAAATCTCCGTTAGAAAATTTGTATTGTTGGCTTCAAAATTACGGTAGTTCAGCCGGTTAACCTGCAATTCCCCCAACTTCACGCTGCCATCTTTGATGGAAGTAATAAAGTTAATCTCCCTTCTCATCACAGACACCGTAATGTCGGGGCGTATTTCAAATAAAAATTCTTTCAGCTTCTTTTTGAACACGCGCTGCTTTTTTAAATAAACAGGTATCTTTTGAACGAAAGAAAGTCGCCATAGTTCATCGAAATTAATGTTTAATTGAATCAAATGGACCTTGGGCGATAGCGGATAATAGGGCTCTTTCCCCTTACCATCCGTCAAGACCATGTAAACATCATAACCCATGACATCCGCAAGGTAATTGGCTTTGACGGTCAAAACCCTTTCTATCCCGCCGGGGATGTAAAGAGACGGGGTGCAGTAGGCTATTTTTCGCTTCATCGCATTATCCTCTATCATCTTTGTACGCACCCGGCCCCAGGCCTTTGAGTGTTCTTATTCACCTTTTTCAGGAGAGATCCATTCCGCGGCTTTCTCCCGCAGCCCCCGGTTTCCGGGGAGGTGAAACCGCCCGGCGCCGGACGGAGAACGCAAAAAAACCGCGGCGTACGCGCGGTGGTCAGACTCAGGCCCCGGCACTTTCGCGGCCCGGCTACCTGCGCGGGGCCGGCGGCGGCGGGTTCTGGACCACCGGGATGAAGATCCTGAAGCAGGTTCCCTGCCCGACGACGCTAGTGACCTCGACGCGGCCCTTGTGGCGGTCCGCGACCTTTTTTACCACGGCGAGCCCCAGGCCGGTGCCGCGTGCCTTGGTGGTAAAGAACGGCGCGAATATCTTTTCCAGCGTTTCCTTAGGTATGCCGGGACCGGTATCCTCGACGTCTATGCGCACCATGTCCTGGGCGGACATCTCGCTGCGCACGAAAATTTTGCCCCGCTCCGGCATAACCTCTATGCCGTTCTTTATAAGGTTCCTGAGGGCCTGCGCCATTTCGTCCGAGTCTATGTTCACCGTGGGGTTTTCCGGGGCTAAATGCTTTACAAGTTCGATATGAGGCGGCACCGGGAACGACATCGTCAGGTCGTCAAGGTAGGCGTTCAGGTGCACCAGCTTCGGGTTCAGCTCCCGCGTCCTTGCGAAGCCCAGGATCTCGTCTATGATGCCGTTCGCCTGCCGTATCTCGGACTCTATTATGGCTATATGCTTTATGACCTTCGGCTCCTGATTCGGCTGGGCGGCGGTCTTGGTCTTTATGTAATAGATGGAATTATTAATGACGGCCAGCGGGTTGCGTATCTCGTGTCCCACCACGGAAGCCATCTGGCCTATCGCGGCCAGGCGCTCCTTCTTTATCAATTCGTCCTGAGCGGACCTCAGCTCGCGCGTGCGGGCCTCCACGCGGTTCTCGAGGCTGCGGTTGAGGCGCTCCAGCTCGGTCTTGGCGGACATTATTTCGGCCGTCTTCACCTTAAGCGACTCGCTCATCTGCATGAAAGTGTGCGCGAGCTCCCCTATCTCGTCGTTCGGCATGCTGAGATCGGGCAGGTAGTCGAAGTCCCCCTCGCCCAGTTTTATCGCCGCCTCGCGCAGCGCCAGTATAGGCTGCGTGATGACCAGCGAGACCGCGTAGCCCAGGAACAGCACGAAGACCGTGACCACCAGCATCATGCGCCAGGTGCGTTTAAGCATGTCGTCCGAGGCCTGGTAGGCCACGGAAACGGAACGCTGTATATACACCACCCACCCGAGTTCGGTCACCTCCGCGAAAGCGCCCAGCACGCGCTCGCCGGTGGACTCCAGTATCAGCTCGCCCCCCCCGGTCCTGGCGTCGTTCTGCAGCAGCACCTTCAGCACGTCGTCAGGGAGCTTGGCGTCGGGCTTATAGATCTCCTTGGAATTGGAGTGGGCTATCAGAAAGCCGTTGGAATCTATGACGGCGGCCTGCGTGTGCGTGGCCTCGGGAAAACCGGTCTTAAGGAGGCTGGAAAGGGCGGTCAGGCTCATCTTGGCGAGCAGCACGCCCATCGCCTGGTTGGTGACAGGGTTGACTATCTGCACTCCCATCGTGATGGCCGGGTAGGAGCCCATGTATTTCTCAAGCCCGCCGACGAATTCCCCAGAGCGCATCACCTTCGCGAAAAGGGCGTCGTTCGAGAAATCGCGCATGCTGGTATCGTGCACGAAGCGGCCAAGCCGCACGGTTTCCTGACCGGCGGCGTCGACTACGGATATCTCCAGGAAAGCCGCGTGCAGCTGCATTATGTGGCTTACCAGCGCCTGCTGCTTCGGGGTGTTCATCGAGGCGAAATCCTCGAGGTGCGCCGCGTCGAACAGGACGTTCCTGAAATTTATGATGTAACTGGAGACCGTGTCGGCGAAGCCGACCGCGAGCGCTTCCTGGTCGCGCGAGATAGCCTTGTTCAGCGTTATCTGGCTGAGGTTAACCAGGTAGTAGCCGACTATGCCGAGCGGCACCAGCGAAACGATAAGGAAGATGATGAGGAACTTGTAGAACAGCTTTCCCCGCCTCTTAGGAACTTCGGTCATAATAAAATCCGCGCAGCCCGTATTTCCCCGCGCTTATATTATCGCAACAAGCTGTTACGTAAATATTGCGGCCGGTAAAGCGGGGGAAAGGCCGTCTTTCGGGACTCCGGACCTACTTGGCGCACCCTGCGCCTGTCTGGCCGGGGAGCGGTATCTTTTTGAAACCGGGGGTGCCGGCCAGCTCGCCCAGCCCGACCATGAACTGCCTTCCGTCCACCACAAAAGACGGGGAAGTGCTTATACCCAGCGCGTTGCTCGCGGCGAAATCCTCGGCCAGCATGTCTTTTGCCTCTTCCGAACCCGCCGCTACGGCGTCCGCGTCTATCCCCGCGGACTTGGCGGCCGCCTGCCAGTCGTCGGAGTTAACGTCCTTGTTGCGCTCCAGCAGATACGCCTTAAACTTGTCCGGGAAGCGGCGCTCTATGAATATCTGCCGCGCATCCTCCTCCCATTCGGCCGGGCCGTGCATGCTCGATAATTCCCAGGCGCCTTTCTTACCCCCGGCCTCGCCTATATAATGGACCTCCAGCGCCACTCCCGCAGGCAGCAGGGCGCTCGTCTCCGCCCCGAACACCGCGTTCTCGGCGAGGACGCCGAACGGACAGTGGCTCATCACGAACAGCTCCACGGTGTTCTTTTTCACCGGGCGCGAGGCATAGAGGCCCCGTCCCTGCCTGTCTTCATAAACCAGGTAGCTGCCGCTCTCTTTGAACATTCCGGCCTTTATTTCCCTGTCCAGCCGGCTTTTGACCTCGGGTGTGCCGGCCAGCACGTAGGAGGGCACGAACGCGATATCGGGAAAGCGGCTCGCGCGTTCCGCGTCGGAATAATCCAGTATCACCGGCTTTACGCCGTCGAAATAGTTATCGAAAGCGCTGACCAGGGCTTCGTTTTTGGCAGCCCCGGAACTCAGCACGACCCAGAACCCGGGAGGGACGGGCCGCGTGTAGCCCGGGAGCGCGGCGCGGCTCGAAGCCGGGAGCGCGGAGTTAACCGCTGTAAAGAGCGGCATCAGGCGCTGCGCGCCCTTGTACGGCTTGCCGTCCAGGAGCAGCGTGGTCTCGGAGACGCCCGCGGCGGCGGAAGTTTTGTACGCGTCGGCAAGCGCCTTTTGGCCAGCGGCCGCGGAGCGCTTTTCCAGCTCCGCGGGGTTGATACCGGCGAAGACCGCGGCGTCGCGCCAGCCTTCCGCCGAGGGGCTGAGCGCCCGCGCGTTAAGATAGTTTATAAGCTTCCCGGGATACTCGCGGGAGAGCACGGCCACCCTTACCGCCTCGGCCAGTTCCGCCTCGCCCCTGCGCGCCGAAAAAGATCCGTCCTGCCCCTTGGAAACCAGAGGGTATATCTTTAGCTCCGAGGCCGCCAGACGCCGCCTCACGGTATCCGCAAGGAAAAACCATTGCCAGCCCTGGCCGTCCATCGGCTCGAGGTACAGGGTCATACGCCCGGAGGAGACGGCGGGTTTCACCGCAGCCGCGGGTTTCGCCGCGCCCTCGGGTTGCTGCGCCGCAGCGGGCAGGACCATGCATGCCGCAAGAATTACAAAAGCTATAGTTTTCATTTATTTCCCCTTCCTGGTGAGCAGCTGGCGGATACGTATGCAGAGTTCGGGTATGTCGAAGGGCTTGGTGATGTACTCGTCAGCCCCCAGCGAGAAACCCTGCGTTTTTTCCTCGGCGGAGAGAAAGCGCCCTGTCATCATTATCAGTATGAAATCCTTGGAGAATTTGCGCAGTTCCTGGCAGATCTGGAAACCGGAGAAGTCGGGCAGCTGTATGTCCATTATCACCACGTCGGGGATGTTCTTCTTCGCGGCCTCTATACCGGCCTTGGCGGTCCCCGCCTCGATGCAGCTGAAACCCTCGAGGTCCAGGACCTCGGCCAGGCTCTCGCGCAGATGCGCGTCGTCGTCAATAACCAGTATTTTCTGCACAGCCATATTTTAAAACCTCCGTACTGTTTTAAATGGACCAGCCGGGCTATTTTACGCTCGGCACCAGTTTGTAGCCTACGCAGGGAACGGTATGCACATACCTGGCGGCTTTGCCCATCTTGGACCTGAGCCGGCGGACATGCACGTCAACGGTGCGGGGCGAACCGAAATAATTATACCCCCAGACCCGTTCTATCAGGTAGGGCCTGGACAATACGCGGTTGGGGGAGCTGAGAAAGACATAGAGCAGGTCGAATTCCTTGGAGGTAACAGTTATTTCTTTGCCGCTGATGCGAACGGTGTAGCTGGCCATATTAAGCTCCACCTCGTTCAGCTTCAGCACCTCATCGGGCTGCACGTTGACGGCGCGGCGCATCACGGCCCGTATGCGGGCCACGCTCTCGTGCATGTCCTGGCTGAAGCCGAGGCACTCGTCGGCCCCCAGCTGGAAGAACGCCAGCTTATACGATATCCTGGGCGCGTCGCGTCCGGCGGACCTGTGCGGCAGCAGCGTTTCGGCGGTGAGTCCCGAAGGCATGTGGTCGAGGCAGGCGTCGGGGGATTCCAGCACGGCTATCACGGGGATATTTTTGTTCTTTGCCCGCAGATTGCGGAGGAAGGTCAGGCCTTCCTCGTCGGCGAGGTTCTGCCCCACCATTACCATGTCGAAAGATTTTTCGGACAGCATGCCCATCACTTCGCGCGACCTTTGGGCGGTGGCCACCGAATAGCCCTGCCTGGCGAGCATCTCCAGCATCAGCGAGGCCTTGGAGATGTCCTTTGAGGCAAAAATTATGTTTATTTTCACGGCGTCTCCTAATAAAAACGGGCGGCGGACGCGAACGGGCTGGTCCGGAAAAGACCGGACGAAAAACCCGCGCCGCCGCCCTTCAGTTCCTAATCGTGGTGTATTTCTTCAACATCCAGGGTCACTCCGCGCAATCCCAGGACGCCCGTAAAAACGTTGTAGATAAAAACGGCAAAGACCAGCAAAGCTGTGGTTAAGACCGTGTAAAGCAGGGCGAAAGTGCCCGAACTGATGATCTTCTGATAAAACTTCATAGGGGCCAGCTGCGGGTTCGGGACCACCATGAAGACGATCACTCCGCCGAGCAGGGCCAGGAAGAAAACCACCAGGGGTATGGAAGAAAGCACCATTGATTCCACGCTTACATTGCGAACTTCGAGTTTCATTGTTCCCTCCCGTCAAAAGTAACAGCGGGACGCGCAGAACGCGTCCTGATGGTAATATAATACATTATTATTGACTCCGGGGAACAAGGGGAACGCGGCCTTTCGGGGATAAGCCGGCCTCCCGCCGCGGGGCGCTACATGCTGACGGACGATTTCGGATAGAAAACGATTAAAGTACGGTTGGTCTCGGCGGTCTGCCCTACGTGCAGGACTTTAACGTTGAAGTTCTGGTTCTTGAATACCGTTTCCCCCTCCACTTGCCGGTCGGGGGTCTCGAAAGCCTGCCCCACGAGGCGCAGAAGCGTCTGCTGCTGGCTGTCCACCACGTCCAGCAGGTGGATATTCTTGGCGTCAATTCCTGAGGCCAGTTCAAAATTGGCGTAGAGGATATTATTGTTCTCGTCCACGACTATCACATAATTGGCCGCCGGCACTATTACGTTCAGGAGCGAGCGCCACCAGCGCTG
>CAISZM010000048.1 GCA_903889965.1 uncultured Elusimicrobia bacterium | reverse complement strand
TCTTTCAATACAGCGATTATCTGTTCTTCCGTGTAGCGTTTCCTTGCAGCCATTTTAGTCCTCCTAAGGTATTTTACCACCTGGGAACTAACTTGAAAACGCTCCAGTTTTATGGGTGGACGTCAGAAGAGAAGCACCCTGGCATCCGGCGGGATACCCAGAAACGCCCTCGCCGCGCGTTTATTGCCCGGCCGAAAAACCGAAAGATCCACCCCGTTTGCAATTACCCTGGCCTTCACGATCCCGGCGGTGAGATTCGACTGTTCCACTTTCCGCATCAGCCACTGCGAGGGCGTTGTCACATAAAGCCGGCTTCTGGCATATATATATTTTTTTCGCCGCCAGTTGTAGGCGGTCCCGTCGCGCCGGAGCGCAGGGTAAATGCCAAGGTCCGGACAATTCCCGCAGCCGGTTTTCCACCGCTCACAACCGAAGGAGTGTGCGCAGTGACCTCCCAGCAGCCAGGCATCATGCAGCGTAAGAACAACCGGGACCTGCCTGCTGAGCCTGGAGAGCGCCCGCAGGTCAAAGTAACCGCCGTGTAAATTGTGGCAGTGAATAATATCCGGCCGCGCGGGCGGTAATTGAAGGAGCCGTCCACTGCGGGGAAACTCAAAATCTTCGTGTCCGAGCTTTACTTCCAGCCGGCTTTTAGGCTGCTCGATCCAATGCAGATATTTCAGCAACCGCCCGATCCCGCGGTCTTTCCAGGAAAGCGGCGCCACCCTATTGAGGATAGCGCGCAGTATCCGCGCTGCACGGACGCCGCAATTCATATTCAGCGCAAGGACGTCCGGGTCGCCGCCGCGTTTGTCCCCCACGGCAAGCCACGCTCCGTGCCCCCGCGCCCGGCAAGCCTGAAACAGATCCAAGGCCGCTTTTTCTGCGCCGCCAGCTATATCCGCAGCGTTTACATGAAGAATACTTCTAGATTTTTCAGCCATCAAACCATTTCCCCAGCCGCGAGGCGAATTCGCCGCCGTCCCAGTCCCGGACAAGAAGACGGGGCAGTTGAAAAAGCTCTGTGCCTCGCCCTACAAATCCGGCAAAATTGGAGCAGGCGCAGACAAATCCGGCTTCACGGACCATAGAAACTGTCTCCCCCGTGTAATCGGAATGCGAACCGTATGGATAGGAAAAAGCCTGCACCCGGCGTCCCAGAATGTCTTCCAGGAGAGTTTTGCTCCGCAGTATTTCGCTTCGCTGGGCAGCGGACGGGAGCGAGGAAAGAACAGGATGCGTCATAGCATGCGCGCCAACCTCCACCAGTCCCCCTTCTTCCATCTGAAGCGCTTCTTTGCCGGAAAGGACGCGGTGGCTCGCGCGGATAGCCGGCTCCGCTCCGGCCCAGGCAAGCAGCCCGTCCAGCGCCTTCCGCCTCTCACTTTCGGGCAAAGGCCCCAGTAATTTACAAAGCGCCCGATAGATGCTCTGGCGTGCGGAGGGGTCGTGCCTCTCTTCCATGTTCCAGCCGCGGCAACGGCAGTAATCTTCTCCGGTGTAATGCGCGGCTTTGCCCAGAGCCAGCCGAAAGAGGTTTCCTCCGATATTGAGCTGAAGCGTTTCCGGCAGCCTGCCCGGCTGCAGCAGAAGCCTGTCCAGCTCGTCCCACCAGAATTCACGTTCCTGTCTGACGCAGCCGCCGGTCACGAATACCGTGGCGGGCGTTCTATATCGCTCCAGCAGCGGTTTAGCTTCGTAGAGATTGTCGGAGTAACCGTCGTCAAAAGTGACCGCCACAAACCGTCCCGGCAGGACTTTAGCTTCAAGTTTCTCCGCAAGAGCGGACAGGCTTATAACACAACCATGTCCGCGGAGATACTCAAGGTGTTCAGCAAAATGTTTTGGGCTTACGCACAGGCGCTGGGGATCAGAGGATAACTCACACACCCTGTGATACAGCAGAATGACCCCCCCGGGACAGAACGGGAAAACAGCCCGTTCAGCCCAATAGCGGAGCCGTTCTCTTCCCGGCAGCCTCACAGCCGCTCCATCAAACGACGCATGATTCTCATTATACTCATCTTATCCGCACCTTACCCCGAATGCCTGGATCAAGGCGGCACACAACTAACAATATTTTACCAATATGGAATTAAGGCAAACCGCAGGATCGCAAAGTCGGCGCGAACCGGGAAGTGGTCCGGCTCATCAATTCTGCGAAGAATAATATAGCGGAATAGGGGTCACCCCTTTCCTGCCAGGCAGGGAAAGTTTTATGGAGTTATTCCGGGGCGGCATGCAGAACAGAAACCGGCGCGGGGAGCTCCTTTGTCAAACAATGCAATGCCCCGTTCTCCGAGCTCGCGGTTTTTGATTTTATCGCGATCACGGCATAGCCCTGCGATTCATAAATCAGCCTGGCTTTCTCCATTTCGGTTTTAAGATGCGGGACATACAGCATAAACACCGTGTTATTCACTATCAGCACGTTGGCGAAAGAAATTTCCGGATTATCCGGAAGCAGGAGTATGTTTTTGTATCCGGCTTTGCGCAGCAACGGCACAAATTCCGCCTTATTCACCGCCACCGATTCATTTTTGAGAAAAGTCAGATATTCATCGGCATGGCAGACTTCGGAGCGGCATGGGAAAGTTATAATTTCAGAGCAGCGCAAGACGGTTCCCAAAAGCGGATGCGCTTTCCCGGCGGAAAAACACCTGCCCCGCCCGTCCACCATAACATTTCCCGCGCTGTCGCTGGTGGCGCTTACTTTAAAGGCACCCATGTTCCGGATCCCATAATCGTCATATACCAGCTTACTGAGCCAGGATTCGTCCGCCCGGTCGGATCGTTCACGGTCAAACTCCACCGCCTCCCATTTGCCGGTGGCCAGATTCATAAGAGGAAAAGGGCCGTAGTCGCGTATCCACGGGTCTTTGTACGGCCTGGGCGTATGGATATGCTCTATAAAATCCATGTCCGCGCCCATGGTTTGCAACCTGTCCAACGCCGGACTTTTTGCGCTGTCGTTAATCCATAAAACTTTTATTTTCATCCTGGAAAGATGGTACGCCGTTATGACGGCCGCGTTGACCAGATCTGCATCAACCGCGTCACGAGACGTTCCCCCGGGATGTTCCGGCGGAACAAACATCACGGCTTGAATTTTATCCGTGCCGGCAATAAAAGGCCGGTATTCGGGAAGCAAAGCGGTCCCACTGGCCGGAGTTGTTGAAAGTGAAAGCCCGGTTATCGCGGCGGCAGGCCGCGAAATGGCGGCGGTTTGCGGAAAATCTGCCGCGAAGGCGCCGCTTGCCGCAGCGAGAAGAAGAGTTATAGATATACGAACTATTTTCACAACAATAAAAACTCCCTTGAGTCTGTCTTAGAAAGATAGAACCATTTGAATGGCTGACTGTTGATGTCCGTTCTGTCCGCTTTTTGGGCCTGGGCGGCGACCTCTGCCGTTGTGCCGGTTTTGATTGCAGCGATCAAACTTTCAAGCTCTTCTGACATAAGGTATTGCCCGTAGACTTAGGGGCACAAGATCGCGCCGCACTGCCGCAGTCCTATAAACATTCCCGCCGGAACTCGCAGAGCGCACGCACTAACGTGTCCACGTCGGCGCGGGTGTTGTACGGCTGCACCGAGATGCGCACGAAGCGCCTATTCCCAAAGCCAGTCACCGGCACTTCTATACGCCACTCACGGAACAGCCATTTACCCAGCCGCTCGGCGCCTTCGGGAGGCACCGGGATGGCCAGCATCTGCAGCCGCGGCATTCCGCCGGCTATGGGGGACAGCCCATTGTCGGCCAGTATGCGGCTTTGCGCCAGAGCGGCCATTGCGCGGCAGGCTTCCTGGCGCTCCAGCCAGTTATATTTGTGCATGAACCTTATCGCGGCCGGCACGGCCAGGAAGGCCGCTATGTCACGCGTGCCCTGCCACTGGTGACTGCGTTCGAAAGCGCCAGTACCAGCGTAGGCTTCCTGATCGGCGTTAGCGGCCGTGCGTTCGCTGTAGCCCCAACTGGTCACAAGACCGTGCACCATCCCCTGCGCCTTCTCCCGCGCGTAGAAGAAAGCGCTGCCCTTGGGGGCCATCAGCCACTTGTGGCAGTTCCCCACGTAGAAATCCGCTCCCAGGTGGCGCAGGTTGAGGTCTATCTGTCCCGGCGCGTGCGCCCCGTCTACGAACGTTAGTATGCCGGCCCTGCGGGCTCTGGCGCACAGCTCTGCGGCCGGGAACAGAAGCGCCGTGGCAGACGTGATATGGCTGAAGAAGATCAGCCGCGTGCGCGGCGTCACCTTCTCCCAAACACTGTCCACAAAGGAGGCAGGGTCAAACGGTAACGATATGGCCGCTTTTACGTACCTGGCCCGGCGCGCGCGGCAGACCAGTTGCCAGGCATTGTCACAGGCACCGTACTCCTGGTCAGTGGAGAGCACTTCGTCGCCAGGTTTCAGCGCAAGCGACTTGGCCACCGCGTTAACGCCGGTAGTGGAATTAGGCACGAACACCAGATCCTGAGGCCTTGTGCCGAGGAATCCCGCCAGCTCCGTGCGGGCGTTCCAAAGCAGTTCGCCGGAGCGGCGGCCGAGGAACTGCACAGGGTTACGCTCCAGTTCTAACTGCCAGCGCTGGTAATCCTTGAACACTTCACGCGGGCAGGCGCCGAAAGAACCGTGATTCAGGAATATCACGTTAGGAGACAGCAGGAACATGCGTCTTATGCGTGAAGCGGTGATGGGCATGGAGATATCTTACTAATTCCGCGATTTGCGGAAGGCATAAGAGCTGCTTTCTCAGGTTGTTAGCGACCCCGGCGCTGTCGGATTTCGCTGCGCGAAACCGCCACAGTGTCCGTAGTAAACGCAGGATAGCAAAAGTCCACTCGCCGCTGCGGACTGGTGTGCAGGTTGTGTCGCTATGCGCCACTCGCGGGTCCGGCTTTCGAATCCTAATGTGAGGCCCGACTTTAGAGCGAAGCATAATTATGCTTCGCGCCCGGGCCGCAAGGGCGCAGGCGGTTCCCTGCGTAGCGGAACCGCCGAGCTGGGGTCGCGGAAAACCGCTATGCGGTTTATCCGTGACAGACATAATTATGTCTCGCTGTCCCGGAGCCAATAAAAAAGCCCCCTTTTGGGGGCTTAAATATGGCTCCGGGACTAGGATTCGAACCTAGACAAAGCGATTCAGAGTCGCTTGTGCTAACGTTACACCAACCCGGAACAAAGCTGAAGCACTATTATATAAATTCCCGGTGGAAACCGGAAATCACATCGGGGCACCAGGGATCGAACCTGGAACTCATGCTCCCAAAGCACGCGTGAGAACCATTTCACCATGCCCCGAATATCCGACGCCGAACATACAGTCTATAATTTACGGCACACCGATACAATTGAACTCCGGGAGCCTTCAAAAGTTATACAGCAGCGTGGCACCGGCGTACTCGTGGGAATAAGCCGGTATCAGCATAGCCGAACCCCTGTTTTTCCTCTCCGGGTTCGCCACCCACCGCCCGACCGCCGTGCCGATAGCCGCCCCCGCGAAAACATCAGAAGCCCAGTGCTTCTCGGCGTAAACACGCTGGAAAGCCACGCTCGAGGCCGCCGCGTAGAGCGCGCCCTTCACTATGTAAGAGTCCGAGCGGGCCGCGAAGACCGAAGCCACCGAAAAAGCGCTTATCGTGTGGCCCGAAGGGAAAGAAGTGTAGTCAGACTTCAAACTGAATGGTTTGAAACTGTGCTTCCCCGCCCCCGTATAAGGGCGGGCGCGGCCCACGCCGTACTTGAGCAGCGTTCCCGCGGCATTGGCCGCCAGGAAGGATTCAGCCGACAGCAGCGCTGTCGCCTCCATGCGTTCATCGGAGGCCAGCAGCCCTATGCCGCCGTAAACGCCCACAGCCGCCGCCAGGTAGCCGCCATTGCCTATCTTTTCAAGGTTCTTAGCGATATTGTCGTTGCGGGAAGTCTGGTTCTTGGCGAAACCCCGGCTTATCTGCGTATCCAGTGAGTAAAGCACAAGCCCCCCCGCCGTAAGGGCGCCGAGGATCGGCAGGTCCGTATTCCTTATGCGGGCCGGGGAGGAGATAACATGCCCCGCCGAGATAAGCGTATCCTTAAAAAAGCCGGGTTCTTCGGCCGCCAGGGCCGGGGACGGGAGAAGAACTGCGGAAAGGAGCAGCAGTTTAATATTGGTCATTTAAAGCCCAGCAGGCCGGTCTTAAGCGCCTTGTCGGCCGGATGTTCGCCCAGCCAGACCCTGAAAAGGGCGTCCGCGAAATCCTTGCCCTCTATAGTTCCGGTGGTTTTGCCGTTGGCCTGCGCCTCAAGTCCCGCGCCGGGCCGGTAGATGAAAACCAGCTTGTCGCCCTTTTTCACGTCGGGGATAAGCGTCTTGAATTTCGCCACGCGGTCCTTTAGCGCGGGCAGGGCGTCCCCCGCGTTGGCGGCGAAGCCCTTAGCTATGGCCTCGGCCACCTCGGGCCCGTTCACTGAACGGAGGAAAACCAGTTCGATGCGCTTTATTTGTTCGGAGGCGGCGATCGCCATCCCATCGCTGGAGGACTTTTCCAGGTATAGGCCGGCGATATAAACCTTGAACACCACCTTGGTGCGCAATCCCATGCCGTTCAGTTCGAGGTTCTTGCCATCCAGTTCCATGGAGATAGGCATCTCCACGCCCTTAAGCATTTTCTCCACTACCTGGGCCCTCAGGCAGCAGGGCAGCGCCAGCAGCAGGATCATCGTAATTTTTTTCATATTTTCTCCATTTTCAATTCAGCGGCGTCCTTCGTAAAATATACGCAGGCGCGCCGGGTCTTTTACGGCCCGGAAAGGCCGGCGCCAGAACCTGAAACTTTCGGACAGCAGGTCGGCCAAAGTGTAAAGCCTGAACTTGCGCCCCGAACTTATATGCGGGGACGACCTTATGATATCAAAATGCAGGCCACGGCCGGCGCCCCAGCGTTTTAAACCGCGGCTCAACACTATCTCCTCCGCGGCGTAAAGCTCCGGGCTGAAGCCGCCCAGCCAGCGGAAAGCGTCGCTGCGGCAGAAAAGGTAAGAGCCGGCGGCGAGGTTTAAAGTCCTGGAGATAAGGTTCCATAAACCGGTAAGCACGGCGCCCCAGAAAGGCGGCTCGGGGTCCTCGAAGGCCACCAAGGCCCCGCCTCCCACGCAGGCCCCGGAACGCATGCGGCGCAGTGTCTCCGACAAAGTAGCCGGGGAAAGCGCGGAGTCGGCGTCAAGGAATATCAGCCAGTCCCCCGCGGCTGCGGAGGCGCCGGTATTGCGCGAGCCGGAGATCCTGTTTAGCGGCTCAAAAACCGTGCGCACACCCAATGCCGCGGCCACACCGGCCGTGCCATCGGTGGAATTATTGTCGCAGACCACTATCTCGTGATCCGCCCCCCCGCCCGAAACCGAAAAAGCGGCCCGCACGCTCTCTATGCAGCGGGCCAGCAGTTTTTCCTCGTTGAAAGCCGGGATCACAACGGTAATCTTCATGGGTAATATTGAATCATATACATTCTGACAACGCTTTTCAATTTTGATACGATACTGGAGGACGAGCAAAAAACGGGCGATCTTCATCGCGCCCCTTTTTATGACCAAAAACAAGAAAACCATTTCCCGCCCAGCGGACGCGCCGCGCTCATGGACCATCGTGCATTTCCTGCCGGGGGATTTCTCCGGCGCCGTGCTAAATAATCTTAAGCCCGCGGTTTTTCCCTCCGGGGCGTTCAGCGCCGGGAATTGCGGCCGCCCGGCTTCGCTTACCTCCCGTGAACTGAAGGCGGCCTTCCCTTTCGACGAACTCATAATCTCCGCTGACGCGGTTTTCCCAGGCGGAGGCGCCATGGAGGCCGAGGCGCGGGTAAAGACCGCCGCCGGCTGGAGCCCCTGGTTCAGTTTCGGGCGGTACAGCGCGAACGGGGAACACCGCAGCTTTAAAAGCCGCGAAAACACCTTCGGGCGCATGGACGTGGATATACTGCGGCTTAAGTCGCCGGCCTCGTCGTTCCGCTACCGGATAAAGCTCGGTTGCGGAAAAAAATCGCCGACATTGCGGCTCGCCGCTGCCGCCTACACTGATTCTTCCGCGGCTTACCGCGGCGCCGAGGCGGCACGGACGCGGCCCGGGAACCGGAGGGTACTGACCGTACCGCGCTGCTCGCAGATGGCGCAGAAGATAAACCGCTCGGGCGACATGTGCAGCCCGGTTTCACTTACGATGGCGCTTAATTTCCACGGCTTGAAGGCCACCCCCCCGGACACGGCGGCCTCCGTACTGGACTCGGCGGAGAATATTTACGGGAACTGGTTCCTGAACGCGGCGTATGCGGGGTCACGGGGCATATACGCCTTCCTCGCGCGCCTCAATACCCTCGCCGAAGCCGAAGCTTTCACGGAGGCCGGCATACCCGTAATAGCCAGCGTCACCTTCGGGCCGGGCGAACTTAAGAATTCCCCCCTGAAAAAGACAAAAGGGCATTTACTGGTGATAACCGGCTTCGACGGAAAAGGCCGCGTGGTCACTAACGACCCTGCCGCACCGGACGGAAAGAGCGTCCAAAGGATCTACGACCGGGCCCAGTTCGCGGCGGCCTGGCTGAAAAACAAGTACGGCACGGCCTATATACTGGCTAAAGACCTCAATAAATTCATGGCGGTAAGGACCAGGTCGGCCGAATTTTACCCGACGCCGGGAGCTAAAACCATAGAAAGCCAGCTGCTCCTTAACGAGGGCGCGGAATTACTGAAGGTTTCGGGGGCCTGGGCGAAAGTCCGCGCGGCTGAACAAAAGGCCCTGGGCGGAAACGGCAGACAGCTGGCGCCCTACGAAGGCTGGCTGAAGCTGGAGGAACTTGCCTTCAGCCCGCCGCTGGCGCCTAACGCCGTGATAAGGACGAAAACGGCCGGAGCCGGATTTTCAGTCGGCGTAAAGCTGCGCGTGACGGCGAAGTCCCCTGCGGGCGCGCGGGTTCTGCTCGCCGGCGGCGAGGGCGCGGCGCTGCCCGGGCGCTGCCTGAACCCGCTGCCGCTGAAAACAAGCCCTGCCCGGCTCCGCGCCGGCATAATCGGCACCGCCATGGCCTTTTTGGGCGATAAGTACCATTGGGGCGGGCGCTCGGCGCGGGCGATAGACTGCTCGGGCCTCGTCAGCCTGGCCTGCCGGGCCTGGGGGCTGGACATACCGCGCAACGCCGACGCGCAATACGCCGCCTGCGCGCGGCTGAAGAAAAACCTGCTGCCGGCCGACCTGATCTTCTCGGCCGACGCCTCGAGACCGGGGTTTATAAACCACGTAATGATATATTCGGGGGGCGGCAGGCTTATAGAAGCCACCGGCGACACCGGCACGGCGCGCGAGGTCAGCTTCGAAGAGAAATTCGGCGTTCCTTTCTTAAAGGCCTCTCACGGCATGACCGCGGGCGGTAAAAAGATATTTTTCGGAAGGATAATCGACTGAAGCGGCAAAAAGGATATTTATGTCCATAGAAAACAAGGTAAAGAATATTTTCCCCGCCGAGGCGGATATACCGGCCGAGTTCAGGATACACCCCGTGAACCAGAAGGAATACCTGATAAACGGAAAACTGAAGCTCTGGAAGGGACCGGTGCGCGAAGTCCCCTCGCCCATAAGCGTTAAGACGCCGAAGGGCCTCGAGAGGAAGATCCTCGGACATTACCCGATGCTGGGGGAAAAAGAAGCCCTTGAGGCGCTGGACGCGGCCGCGAAAGCCTACGACGAGGGGCGCGGGGCCTGGCCGCGCATGTCGGTGGAAGAGCGCATAACCTGCCTTGAGAATTTTACCGCCCGCATGAAAGAGAAGCGCGCCGTAATCGTGAACCTGCTGATGTGGGAAATAGGCAAGTCGCTGGAAGACTCGGCGAAGGAATTCGACCGCACGGTGGACTATATCGTGGACACGATAGGAGCGCTGAAGGAACTGGACAGGAACTCCTCGCGCTTTTGCGTAAACCAGGGAGTGATAGCGCAGGTGAAGCGCTCCCCGCAGGGCGTGGTGCTCTGCATGGGGCCCTACAACTACCCCCTTAACGAAACCTTCACCACGCTGATACCGGCGCTGATAATGGGCAATACCGTCATCTTCAAGCCGCCGCGCTACGGGGTGCTGCTGCACCGGCCCCTGCTCGAGGCCTTCCGCGACTCTTTTCCCCCCGGCGTGGTGAATACGGTGTACGGCGAGGGCAGGAAGCTGGTGACCGCGATAATGCGGGACGGGCGCGTGAACGTGCTGGCTTTCATAGGTTCAAGCCGCACCGCCGACGTGATACGCCGCGATCACCCGAAGCCCCACCGCCTGCGCTGCGTGCTGGGCCTGGACGCCAAGAACGCGGCCATCATACTCCCCGACGCGGACCTGGACCTGGCGGTGAAGGAATGCCTGACAGGCGCCCTGTCTTTCAACGGCCAGCGCTGCACCGCGCTGAAGATAATCTTCGTGCACACCTCCTGCCAGAACGCCTTCATCGAGAAGTTCGTAACCGCGATGGAGAACCTCAAGATAGGCATGCCCTGGGAAAAGGACGTGAAGCTTACCCCGCTCCCCGACGACGCGCGAGTGGCCTACCTGGCGGACGCGATAAAGGACGCGGGGCGGCGCGGCGCGAAAGTGATAAACGAGGCCGGCGGCGCGGTGAACGCCAATTTCGTCTACCCGGCGGTGGTCTACCCCGCCAAGGAGAATATGAAGGTGTGGAGGGAGGAGCAGTTCGGGCCGCTGGTGCCGATAGCGCCTTTCGACAATATACGAAAACCAATGGACTACGTGGTCTCGTCCAACTTCGGCCAGCAGGTGAGCCTGTTCGGCTACGACGCCGGGCGCCTGGCCCCGCTTATGGACACGCTGGTGAACCAGGTGTGCCGCGTTAATTTGAACAGCCAGTGCCAGCGCGGGCCGGACGTGCTGCCTTTCACGGGCAGGAAGGATTCGGCCGAGGGCACATTGTCGGTTTCGGACGCCCTGCGCGTTTTCTCCATACGCACGCTGGTGGCGGCGAAGGAAGACCCGCGCAACAAGGCCCTGATAAACTGCATCGTGCGCGGCAGGAAGTCCAAATTCCTGTCGACGGATTATATTTTGTAGGGGATCGGGCCTTCACAGCGGCAGGCCTGCGGGTTCGCGGGTCCTGCAGGCGGGTGACGTGGGGATGGGGTGCAAAAACAGCCGCAGACGAGGGCTTCGTTGGGCAACACCGTGCCCGCCCTTCCCCGCCTCACCCTCCGCGCTACGCAAGCGTCGGGTTCCGGCAGGGTTTTGCCCCCCACCTCCACGCCCCCCGCTTTAATTATGGGCCTGCCGCGACCTTTAAACAAACTAGAGGAACGTAATCGGCGAAGTTTTTACGGAGGGGCGACCGGGGCATACCCCGACTACGCTGACCTGCGGCTCTAAACCCAAAGGAATCCGGGACTTTGTCCCCCTCCCGCTATATAAACTTATGAACGACCAAAACGGAAAAATTAAAAAGATCGATATAGCGGGGATATTGAAGGTCTTAAAACGCTCCTACCCCGACGCTACCTGCTCGCTGGACCACCGCGGGCCATTTGAGCTGCTCGCCGCCACCATACTTTCGGCGCAATGCACCGACGTAAGGGTGAACAAGGTGACGCCGGCGCTGTTCAAAAAATACCCGGGCCCGGCTGAAATGGCAAAGGCCCCCATAGGGGACCTGGAGGCGCTGATACATTCTACCGGTTTCTATAAGAACAAAGCCCTTTCCCTGAAAGAAGCTTCAAAAACCATAGTCGGAACCTTCGGCGGGAAGGTGCCAAAGACCATGGAAGAGCTGCTGACATTGCGCGGCGTGGCCAGGAAGACGGCCAACGTGGTGCTCGGGAGCGCCTACGGCATAGCCGCGGGCGTAGTGGTGGACACACACGTGAAAAGACTCGCTTTCCGGCTGGGACTTACGAAAGAATCCGACCCGGAAAAAGTGGAACTGGACCTTATGAAGATCTTGGACAGGAAGGACTGGATCTGGTTCGCCCACGCTCTGGTGCTGCACGGCCGCGCGGTCTGCGACGCGCGCAAGCCGCAATGCGCGGCCTGCGGCCTTAAAACTTTGTGCCCCCGGAACGGGGTAAAGGGCGCCTGAATTCCCCCCCGCCCTTACAGATCTGTTATATCCTGAAAAACTACCCCGCCGCCTATCAGCTTGCCGTCCACGCCCTTCATATTGATCGAGCTGTAGCCTATCACCTTTTTCCTGCCGTTTATAACGCAGGTGCATTCCTGGCGGCGGACGGTTTTGCCCTGTTTTATAACGTCGCCGATGGCGCCGACCACTTCGGGACAAAGCTGGAACAGTTCCACCACGGGTTTGTTAAGATACTCCCCCCCGACCTCGAATATTTCGGAGGCCTTGGGGTTGAAAAATATGACCTTGCCTTCCAGGTCGGCGCCTATAAATCCCCCTGAAAGGTTATTTATGGTGCTCTCGCCCCTGAGGTTTAACTGCTTGATGGTGGACTTGAGTTCGGCTATATAAACTTCCCGCGCCACAAAGGCCACGATGATGGACGCGGCCTTAAGGTCGCCCTCGGTGAAGGCCCCGGAGGACGAGTTTATAAATTCAGCCACGCCCAGCAGTTCCCCGCCGGCGATAGCCGGCACGGCCAGCACCGACTTGGTCTTGAAGCCCGAGCCGCGGTCCACTTTCCCCGTGAATAAAGGGTTGGTTTCCGCGTCGTTTACCAGCACCGGTTTTTTTGTCTCCGCGCAAACGCCGACCACGCCTTCGTAGCCGAAACTAATATCGACAAGGTCCTTTCCCACCGGCCCCGTGCTCCTGCTGAAGGTCAGACGGCGTTTAACCTCGTTCACTTCGAAAAAACTGGCGGCCGGGCAGTTGAGCATGCCGGCGCCTTTGCGCACCAGGTAATCCCAGAGCGCGCCCTCCCCTGTCGGGGCCTCGGCGGCGAGATCTTCGGAAAATTTTATTATCAGGTCCACATAATCGTTCATGTTTTCACCTTTTATCCGGCGCGTTGAAAAAATCCAGAACCCCCTCCGTTATCGCTGAAGCCAGCCGGGCCTGGAAGCCGGGGGAATTAAGCATCTCCTCCTGGTCGGGGAAGATCATATAGGCGCTCTCGACGAGTATCGCCGGCATCCAGGTCATGCGCGCCACCAGGTAATCCCCGTAGCGCAGGCCTTCGTCGGGTAAAGGGATGTTCTTGACATAAGACCGGTGCACAGCGGCCGCCAGGTCCATGCTGTGGCGCTGGTAGTGGAAGATGGAAAAGCCGCGCGGCTGGGAGAAAGGGTCCTCGCCGTCGCCTATGGCGTTATTATGGATGCTTATGAACAGGTCCCCGCCCAGGTCTTTGGCTTTCCCCGGACGGTCCGCGAGGGCCACCGTTTCATCCCCGCTGCGGGTCATTTGCACGGAGGCGCCAAGGGCCAGGAGATCTTCGTTGAGCTTTCGCGCTATAGCCATGTTGACCTGGTATTCGAAAGTTCCCATCGGGCCTATAGCCCCGTCGTAAGGGGAGGTGTTTTTCGGCGAATGGCCGGGATCAAGAACTATGGTCAGGCCGGACAGGGGGTTGGACCTGGACATGGAGGGCTTCGGAGCCGCGCGCAGGTCGACCTCGAGGGCTTTGTCGGAGGTGGAATAGGAGATATTGTAGCCCCAGAGCGCCCCGGGAGCGGTTTCAAAATCTATCTGCGCCGTGTTCACGCCCGTCTGCCTGAAAGAGACGTTCTTCACAAGAGTGTCCGAGGAGTCGTAAACCACGTAGTTCGTGTGCAAATTGGTGTAGTAGAGCGTGACCCGCAGCCCGTTAGCCAGCTCTTCGGCCACGAAAGGGACCTTTTCGTAAATACCCACGGCCGCGGAGCAGCCGAAACCAGTCTGTTTAAGATGTATCGTCGAGGTTTCCGCGGCGGGGCCGAATGGATACGGCGCGCCGGACGCCGGCTGGACCTTGACATCCTCCACCCAGCCCTCGGCCGAGGGGGAAAGGGCGATGCGCCGCATACCGTTAAGGCGTCCCGTGGAGACCAGCTTTACGCCCTTGGGCAGGAACATCATATAGCCGCCCTCCGGCCCGTCGCGGAGCACCACGGTATCCGTGGAGGTCTCCACTATGGAAGGGGAGCCCAGCACAGTTACCCGGCCCTTGGCCTTGTCGGAAGCCCCGTGCGCGAAGAGGCCCGCCTTGAAACGCGCGGACGGGAAGAACTCCGCGCCCTGGTCCTCCCGCCTCACCTTGTAGGAGCCGTAATACTTTCCCGAGCCGGCCGGTATCTCGGAGAGAGGAGCGTCGTTAAGTAGTTTCCCGAGTGAAAAGACGCCTTCCCGGCCGGGAGTGCCATCGACAGATACCCTGATATAGTCGCCGGGCATCACCTCGGCATCGGAAGGGTACGAAGAAAGTTCAAGGCTCAGCGCTCCGGTGGAGACGCGGAGCGGGTCCGGCCGGCGGACATTCAGCTTCCGCTGGGCGGTGGTGCCGTCGGACAATTCCCCCTTAAAAACGAAGTCGCCCCCGGAGACAGGCAGGTAGGCTATAAAGCCGCCGTTGGAGTAAACCGTTACCTTTTCCCCGTTTATAGTAAGAGACGCGGTGGACGGGGAAATATTCCCGAAGATGCAGGTCTTAGGGACATTAGGGATGGACGCGCCCTCGGCGGGGTAGACGAAATTTATCTGCCCCGCGGACGCCGGGACGGATACGGACAGACCCAGCACGGCCCCGAAAAGTTTAAGGCGCGAATTCATCAGCATTCGTTTATAATTATAATATATTAGAACGCGCAAGAATAATACCGCGCAAACCGGGCGGACGACGGCATTGAAGCGCCTCCCCAATAAAATTATAATTAACGCTGATGAAATTCTCCAAACCCCGTGCCGCGCTGGCGGCGCTGCTCTTTCTGACCGTCTGCGGCGGCCTTGCCGCTTACTTCAAGTACAAGAAAGTGTCCAACTATGTCATCTCGCAGATAAGCGGACAGGCCGCAAAGCGGCTGGGCAGGCAGGTGAAATTCGGGCATATCTCTTTTTCCCCTTTATCCGGCGTTGTCATAGAGGACGCCTGCGTTTCGCGCAAACCAGACTTTTCAAAAGGTGATTTTTTCTGCGCGGCGAAAACCATAATAAAGCCGGAATTCGCGGCTTTGATGAAAAACCGCATCTATTTTTCCAAAGTAACATTCGAGCATCCGGTCATGAAGGTGCGGGAAAGCAAGGGGGTCTGGGACTTCGCCGACCTGATAGCGCTGCTGCCGCAGACCGACAAGGGCCTCTACCTCACCTGGAACGCCAGCGAGCTTGTAATGACGGACGCGGCGCTTGAAGCAGAGATGGGGACCTCCGGCCTGTCCATGACGCTCGAGCACGCCGCCCTGCGCCTGACGCATTACTCCTCCTACGGAGGCAACTACGGCCTTTCGGCGTCCGGGCTTTTAAAAAGCGCGCTGAAAGGCAAGCTGCTGCAGGCGGAGGTCGGTCTTGAAGCCGACGCCAATTTCGACTATGGCGGTCTTTCTTCCACCAAGGGCGTTTTTACGGCAAGGAACGCGGCTTTCGGCGCAATAACCCTGCAAGGCCTCAGGGCCGGCTGGTCCGTCTTTAATGTAAGGAAGCCTTTGGCGGAAAAGAACTATTCGCTCAGCCTCGAGGCCGAACAGCTTTTGATCCCCGGGGCGGAGAACTCGGTGAGGGCGGGCGTGTCGAAAGGGCTTGAACTGTTCTCCGCGGTAGCCGGACGAACGGCGCCGAAGATAGAAGACATAGAAGTACCGGAGCTCAAAGCCGCCCTGACGCTTAAGGACTCGGTGCTTTACGTCAAGGACGTATCGATGCGGGCGAATTTTCTTAACCTGGACGCATCCCTGCGTATAGACGGTCCCGCAAAAAAAGCGGACGCCGAGGTAAAGGCCGAGACCGGGGGGCACAGCCTGGGGCTCTCCGCCTCCGGCCCCATGTCCGCGCCGGAGATAAAGCCGCTTATGTCTTCCGCGCTGGCGGCAAGATTGAAGGACGCGCTGGCAGGTATAGAAAGCGGGCTCTTGAAGTTCTTTCCGGTAACAGGAGATTAACGTTATGCCTAAAAAAGTCATCGTCATAGGTTCGGGCCCGGGCGGCTACCCGGCGGCGCTGCGCCTGAAAGAACTGGGCGCGGAGGTTTCCATAGCGGAATCGTGGGACTTCGGCGGCACCTGCCTTAACCGCGGCTGCATACCCTCAAAAGCTTTCCTGGACATAGGCCACAGGGCGCACGCTTTCGAAGGGTTGCGCAAGCTCCTTAAAGACGGCTCCGGCTTCAGCTTCGATCCCGGCATGCTCGACTGGGAGAAGGTAAAAGCCCGCCGCGCGGGCGTGGTGGCGCAGCTGAGGACTTCGCTCGAAAAACTTTTCCAGGCTAAAAAGATAGAGGTAATACGCGGAAGGGCGGCTTTTTCCGGTCCGAACGAAATAACCGTAACCGGCCCGCAGGGCGAGGTGAAAAAGACCTTCGACGCGGCCGTCCTGGCGGCCGGCACCAGGCCCGCCTTCCCCCCCCCGTTCAGCGCCTGCAGCGGGCGGCTCACCGATTCCGACCGCATCTTCGACCTGCCGGCTAAGCCCCGGTCGCTCATCATAGCGGGCGCTGGCGTGATAGGCCTCGAGTTCGCCTGTTTCTTTAACTCCATCGGCACGGAAGTGAGCGTGGTAGAGATACTTCCTGACCTGCTCGCCGGTTCAGACCCGCAGGTAAAGCGCGCGGTGCGCTCTTCATTCGAGAAACGCGGCGTCAAATTCTATTTCGGCAAAAAAGCGGAGCGGGTAGAGTTCTCCGGCGGGCTCAAAACCGTCAACTTGGAGGACGGGACAAGCCTGGCGGCGGAGGAGATACTGGTGGGAGCCGGCCGCGCGGCCGACCTGAACGGCATGGGGCTTGAAAAGCTGGGCCTCGCCTGGGACAGGAAAGGCGTGAAGGTGGACGAATTCATGAGCACCGCGGTCCCCGGCATCTACGCTGTGGGCGACGTCAACGGCATATCGCTGCTGGCCCATTCCGCCAGCCGACAGGGAGAAATGGCCGCCGAGAACATAATGGGCGCACGCCTGGCTTTCGACGCTGGCATAGTCCCCAATTGCGTCTACTCCTGGCCGGAAGTAGGCACGGTCGGCCTTACCAAGGAACAGGCCGAGGCTAAGGGGCTTGAGGTAAAGACCTCGCGGGCTTTCCACCTGGGCCTGGGGAAGGCCCTCGCCACCGGCGAGACGGAGGGTTTTGTACAGCTGGTGTTCAGCGCGGCCGACGAGACGGTTCTGGGGGCCCAGATAGTGGGCGGCCCGGCCACCGAGCTGATACATTTACTGGCGCTCGCGGTGAAGCTTAAGCTTAAGCGTTCAGGTCTCAGGGAAATAATTTACGCGCACCCGACAATGGCCGAAGCCATACACGAGGCGCTGCTGAAATAGGGACCGGGGCGCCGGCGGACGATCATGGCTATAAAGATAATCTCCTGGAACGTGAACGGCTACAGGGCCGTACTGGGGAAAGGTTTCGGCGATTTCCTCGCGTCCGCAAGTCCGGACATCCTCGGCCTTCAGGAGGTAAAAGCCTGCCCGGAGCAGCTGGCCGAAAAGGACACCGATTTCCCCGGCTACAACTGCGCCTGGAATTGCGCCGAGAAGAAAGGCTACAGCGGCGTGTCCGCTTTTTTCAAAGAGAAGCCGCTCAAGGCCGCCAACGGCTTCGGGGAGACGCGCTTCGACAGGGAAGGCAGGGTGATAACCCTGGAATACCCCGGGTTTCACCTCCTCAACGTATATTTCCCCAACGGCGGCCAGGGGCCGGAACGCCTGAAGTATAAACTTGATTTTTACGAAGCCTTCCTGTCGCACATCGAAAAGCTCCGCAAGACCGGCAAGGCGGTGCTGTTCTGCGGGGACGTGAACACGGCGCACAAGGAGATAGACCTGGCCCGGCCTAAAGAGAACGTTGAAAATTCAGGCTTCATGCCCGTGGAAAGGGCCTGGCTGGACAAGATAACCGCCCTGGGCTGGGTGGACACGTTCCGGATGTTCCACCCGGAAACTGGCCAATATACCTGGTGGGATTATAAGACCCGGGCCCGCGAAAGGAACGTGGGCTGGCGCATAGACTATTTCTTCATAAACAAAGAAAAAGCGTCCCTTGTGCTGGACGCCTTCATAATGCCGGAAGTGCAGGGCTCGGACCACTGCCCCATAGGCATAAAACTCGCCGCCTGACGCTCCCCCTCCCGCGGACCTCAGACCCCGGGATATTCCACCGAAATTATTTCAAGGTTCAGGTCGTCGCCGCGGCGCTCCACAACCACCTTATCCCCCGCCTTTCTTCCTATCAGCAGGGCCGCGAGCGGCGAGGCCCAGTTCAGTTTGCCGGAGCCCGGGTCGGCCTCGTCCTCTCCCACTATGGAATAAGCGCGTTCGGCGCCTCCCGGCTCTTTTACCCTGACGAGGGCGCCGAAACGGATATCCGCCGCCGCCCCACGGTTATCCACCAATATCGCGCGCTTAACCTGTGTCTCGTAGTAGGCCAGGTCTATTTCCGCCTGCTGAAGTTCCAGGCTGCGGAACTCTTCCGCCTTTTTCCCGGCCAGCAAGGAAGAGCGCAGGGCTGAAAGTTCCGCCGCCCGGAGCTTTAGATCAGCGAGCCCGGCGGGCGTGACATAATTCGGCCTGCCGCTCGCCAGCCTCTTCAGCGGCTCCTCGGGATTTTCGCTGTCTTCCTTTACAAAGGCTCTGCTCATGCTGCCCCCCGGAAACAAACGCGCCCGGCCCGCCGCGGGTCAGGCGCGCATGGCCGCCGCTTTATCAGAACTTGTAATCCAGCTTGAAGCCGAGATTGATAAAATCGCTGTCGAAATCCCCGCCCACGTGAGTGTAGCGCAGTTCCGCCCCGGCGGCCCAATTCTTATCGAATTCGCAAGTTGCGCCGCCGCCCAGGCTTAATCCCAGGTCCGTGCTGGATCCCGCGTCGAAACTCGAACGGTACATGCCGAGGCCGGCCACGCCGTAATAAGTGACCTTGTCCTGAGTAATGAAGTATTTTGCCGTGGGGCCGATATTGAACACGGTGACTTTGTCGGAGCTCCCCCCTTTAACGTCGTAGCCGAAAATATAGCCCGTTTCAAGACCGACCTTTATATTGTCCTGTATGGCGTAATCACCGTAAACCCCGAAGCCCAGCGAGCCTTTAAGGGCATCGCCGGCGTCCCCCGTAGGCATGGAATAGAAGAGGACTTCGCCGAGGGTCAGTTTGCTCTGCTCGACGGTCAGGCCCGCGGCGCGCGCGGAAGGGCAGGCAAACACCAGGGCGGAAAGGAACAGTATCTTTTTCATCGATTTCCTCCGTGTAAGTGTGGATAACGTCTATATGGTACAAAATTTAATATGCGCCAAATAAAGCGCGCCCGCCCCTGTAAAGGACGGGCGCGCGTACCGCATTACGCCGGATCAGAACGAATAACCGACGGTCAGCGCGGGAGCGATGGTGTTAAGGTCGACTTCATGCACCTTGAGCAGATGATAGCGGACTTCAAGCCCTACCAGCCACTGGGGGGCTATTTCCATCTGGGCGCCGGCGCCAAAGCTGTAGCCGATCTTGGTTTCACCGCCTACATCCGGGCTGGTGGTCAGGCTGTAGTTGGAAATACCGACAATGCCGTAGACATCGCCCTTTTTGGACCCGAAATCCATGGATTTCACGATCTTTCCGCGCACGCCATAGGTCAGTATCATGTATTTGTTATTGGTGTCTTCTTTCCATTTGTAGCCAAGCGCGTCGCCTATTTCGACTCCGGCGGAGAACATATCGCTGATCTTGTAGTCGCCGGACACGTTGAATCCGAGCGAGCTTTTGAAGTAATCGCCGAAATCGCTCGTAGGTATAGAATCGAACAGACCGAGTCCGACCTGGTACTTCCCGTCAGCCGCGTGAGCGAGCGCGCCGAAGCCCAACACCAAAGCCGCCGCAAATATAGTTTTTTTCATTTGTCCTCCGTGTAAGATCAACAGTACCTATATGCTACTAAATTTCCGGCTCATAAAAAACGCGCCCG
>CAISZM010000047.1 GCA_903889965.1 uncultured Elusimicrobia bacterium | reverse complement strand
CCGTAATTGTAAAACACCAGCCCGGCGTCCGCTGCTGCGGCCGCCGCGCTGGTCTTTTCTGTGAATGTTTTGCAGCCACCGGGGAGAGGACTGCGGGGAAAATAAGGTAGCAGAGGGCCAGGCCGGTCGCGTCTTGCGCTCGGGAGGCGCCGCCGCCCCCGGCCTGGCCCGCCTGAACTGTTCCCGCCCATTCATGATACGGCGTAATGACCCACCCATTTTAAAATATACCGGAAAAGCTTTCCTCTACCAATGCACTACCAATGCAAAGTATGGTGGCTGAAGCGTGTAGTTTGTAGAATTGTAAGTGAACTCACGTTATGTCTGACGAATTAGACCCGCACGCGCAACTGATGCTCCGCTTTAAGGACGGAGATGAAGCTTCTTTTATAGAGCTTGTAAACATGTATAAGCAGCGGGTCTTCGCCTTCGCTTTCAGGTTCCTTGGTAATGCCGAAGACGCTGAAGACGCCGCGCAGGAAGTCTTTATCAAAGTTTATAACGCCAAAGACAAATACGCTCCTAAGGCCAAATTCTCAACCTGGCTTTTTACGATCGCGCGGAACACCTGCCTGAACCTGCTTGAAAAGAGGGGCAGGAAAGGCCTGTTCGTTTCGCTGGAAGAGAAGACCGGACCGGACGAAGATGCCCCGGCGTTGCAGATAGCGGATACCAGGGACCTGCCCCCGACCGAACTCCTGATAAATGCGGAGCTGGCCGCCGCTGTCAAAGCCGCCCTGGACTCGCTGCCCGAGAACCAGAAGACAGCGGTCCTACTCTGCCGCTACGATGACCTTTCTTACGAGGCGATAGCGGAGGTTATGAACTGCTCGGTAATGGCGGTTAAGTCGCTGCTTAACCGGGCCAAGGCCGGCTTGAAGCAAAAACTTTCGGGCTTGCTGAAATAGCAGCGGAACTTTTTGGCGCGGCGCCTGTTGTATTGTAAGGGGATGAACCATATGGACTGTAAACAAGCCAGGGAACTTGGGGCGGACAGCGCGTCCGGCGCCTTAGAGCCCTCAGCAAAAGCTGAGTTGGCTGCCCATCTAGCTGGCTGCGAAGCCTGCCGTAAAGACACGGAGCTCTTGTCGAAGGCCTGGCAGGCCCTAGATAAGTACGTGGCCCCTGAGCTGGGGGAAGAATTCGTGGATTCGCTGATGGAAAAGATCAAGGCCGGGCAGGTTGCACAACAGGACGAAGCCTCTGGTTTCAGTTTCTCGGGCTGGTGGAAAGTTCCGGCGCTGACACTGGCATCCTGCGCTATTTACCTTGTGTGCATAGAGAGCGGCCTCACTCCCTCACGCCAGCATGCGCAGCCCGCAGTCTCGGCCAGGTCTGAAACACTTTCAAGTATTTTCTCGGATGGCCAGGAGGCCGGCGGGGGAACTCTTTTAACCTTGGTGAGTGAAGGAGCGGACAAATGACAATACGCTGGAACCAGATAGCTGTAGCTGTAGCGGCGGGCTTCCTCATGGGGGCCTTCTTCTCTGATTTCTATCATATGCATATAAAGCGCCGTCCCCCTCAGCCGGCCACGGCGGAAGGCGCGATAGAAAGGATCACCCATGAGCTGGAACTTTCCGCTCCCCAGCAGGAGAAGGTTTCAGTTGTTTTCGAAAAATACCGCCCTGAAGTTAAAAAAGTAAAGGATTCCATAAATCCCAAATTAGAGGATCTACGCCTGCGGATCAAGGCTGAGCTGAAAGAGATCCTTACCCCTGAGCAATACGCCAGAATGGAAAAGCTTGATAACAACTCGAAGCTGCGCAGAGAACCGCCCCCGGATAAGGGCGGCGGCGACCCTAGGCCGCGCCCAGAAGAGCGCGACCGCAACTAGGGAGAAACGCCTCTTAAAGAAAAGCCCGGGCAAGCCCGGGCTTTTTAATTAATATTGAAATAGTGCCTTCCAACCATAACAAGTTGCCACAAAATAAGCTGCATTAATGAACTGCGGTATTCTTTTTGCGGAACTTTTTAAGCTTTCCTGTGTTTAACATTCGTTGGGCTCCTGCGCCCCTGCCCCTACCCCCCATGCGCAGGAGCCCTCCAATTATTTGGCCAGGATGGCGGTAAGTCGAGGGAGTGAGCGGAACTTTTTTAGCGTTTCACGGTTTAATCATGAAGATGTGTGTTGTCCGCGGCAGGAAAACCATATGACCAGAACTCTGAAAAGGATCGCTAAAGCCGCAGTCTTCAGTTGTTTAGCCGCTCTGACCATGACAACCTCCCATGCCGGGGATTTTATACCGGCAGCGGAGAAAGGCGCATACGGAATAAGCCTTAACTATCCAGGCGGCGGCATTAAATATTATCTGAGTGATAGTATCGCGCTCGAACTTAAAGGGCAGGCTGACGGCGATGTAAAGGTAGGCGGACTGCGGCTGTATAGTCATCTATGGGCTGCGGACAGGTTGTTCCTCTTTATGGGCCTCGAAGCGGACTATATAGGTTATAAAGGCAAAGTCAGCCAAGGATCGGGTGCGGCCGGAGAGGTGTTCTGCGGTTTTGAATACTTCATCTCTCCGGCCTTCTCCTTCCAGTCGGATTTCGGTCCGGCCTACATTTATCTCAAGGACCGGCATAATCCAGTTTCGGTCAACGGCATAGAATACGTGTCTAATTTTGCTTTCACTTTATATTTTGGAGGGCGCAAGTCAGGCGAAGGGACCTGGCTGTCATACTGATATGAAACGAATATATTGCCTGATCTTCTGCGCAGCGCTTTCTTCCCCGTCTTTTCTTTCAGCCGGCTTCCATACCGGCATGGTGAAGGCCGTGAAAAGCAAGGTTACGGCTATAGACGGGAAAGTCACGGAATACAAGGCCGCACAGGCGGCCCTGCTCGCTCCAGCTGCCGCCTTCAGTTTTTCTCCGGCAGCCCCGGTTACGGGGCAGACGGTCTCCTTTACAGATACTTCCGCGGGAACTCCCACCGCCTGGGCCTGGACCTTCGGCGACGGGGCGGTAAGCGCCGCCCGCAACCCGACGCACGCTTACGCCGCCGCAGGCACTTACACGGTAACGCTTACAGTCTCCGGTACAGCGGGTTCTAACTCCGCCAGCCGCACTGTGACCGTGACGGCCGCCGTGGTCGCGCCGTCCGCGGCTTTCAGCTTTTTGCCTTCTTCACCCTCCTCGGGCCAGACGGTTGCGTTTACGGATGCTACCGCGCATACGCCCACTTCCTGGTCCTGGACTTTCGGCGACGGCGGAACCAGCACGGCGCAGAGCCCGACCCACGCTTACGCTTCCCCGGGTACTTACACCGTAACGCTCACGGTTTCCAATACCGCGGGTTCCAACTCCGTCAGCCATACCGTTACCGTAAGCCAGGGCTCTTTCTCTCTCACGAGCGGCGCATTCGCTGACGGCGGAACCCTGCCGTACGAATACGCCTGCGACGGGGGCGGCGCCTCGCCCGCCCTGTCCTGGTCGAATAAGCCCGCCGGCACGCAGGAATTCGCGCTGACGATAAGGACCCCGACCCCGGACGGGCCTAAATGGAACTGGGTGATGTACAGCATCCCCGCAACTACTGCCGGACTGGCGAAGAACACTTCGGGGGTAGGCGTTACGGGGCACGGCAGCGACCTGGCGACCCTGGTCTATAACCCGCCCTGCTCGCTTGGTCCCGGGCCCAGGACTTACACGCTGACATTGTACGCGCTATCCGCGTCGCCTGCCTTGCCCACGGCCGACCAGGTCACTGGCGACGTGCTTACCAGCGCCATCTCGTCACTGGTCATCAGTTCAGTATCCGTTACCATGGTCTACACCCGGCCAGCCCCGACGGCCGCTTTCACCTTCTCCCCGGCCACCCCGTTTACGGGCACGACGGTCTCTTTCGTGGATGCCTCCACACTTACGCCCACCGCCTGGTACTGGAACTTCGGGGATGGGACTACAAGCAATTTGCAGAACTCCACGCACTCCTACACCACCGCTGGCGCTTACACCGTTTCGCTCACGGCTTCAAATCCGTTCGGTTCCTCCAGTTCCAGCCAGACCGTGACGGTCAGCGGGACCGGGACCGCGCCCACGGCCGCGTTCAGCTTCTATCCGGGCAGTCCGACCACCTATAACACGGTAAGCTTCACCGACGGTTCCACGAATACGCCAACGTCCTGGTCTTGGAATTTCGGGGATGGGAGCACCAGCACAGCCGAGTACCCGACGCACGCTTATAGTTCAGCGGGCAGCTATACAGTGATCCTCACGGTCTCCAATTCCGGCGGCTCGGCTACGCTGACCCATCCTATTACGGTGACCGTGCCGGCCTATAATATCTCGCAGGGCGTTTCCGACCAGGCCCAGGGCACCACCCTGGCCTTCGACGCCCTCGGCCTGATGAACGCCAACCTGGGCTCTCAGTCGTACTTCCCGCCGGGCAAGGTAGCCGACTACACCGGCTTCCAGTTCCTGCGCGACAGCGACCCCAGCAATATGGGCCACAACCCGGATTT
>CAISZM010000046.1 GCA_903889965.1 uncultured Elusimicrobia bacterium | reverse complement strand
GCCGCCGCCGTGCGGGGCCACGCCGCCGTAGGTGTCCACGATGATCTTGCGGCCTGTAACGCCGGTATCGGACTGCGGTCCGCCCACCACGAACTTGCCGGTGGGGTTGATGTATATCTTGGTGTTTTTGTCGATCAGGCGCTTGTCGATGACGGGCGTAATGACGGCGTCGATGATCTCCCTGCGCGACTTCTCCGTTATCTGGTGGCCGCTCTTATCCAGTATCTCCTCCGTGTGCTGGGAAGACACCACGATCGTCTCTATGCGGGCCGGCCTGCCGTCGTGATATTCCACGGTGACCTGGCTCTTCCCGTCCGGGCCCAGGTACGGGAGGATATTCTTCTTGCGCACTTCGGCGAGGCGCATGGCCAGGCGCTGCGCCAGCTGCAGCGGCAGCGGCATCAGCTCCGGGGTCTCGTCCGAGGCGTAGCCCACCATCAGGCCCTGGTCGCCGGCGCCGCCGGTGTCCACGCCCTGGGCGATGTCGGGTGACTGGCGGCCTATCACGTTGATGACCGCGCAGGTCTCGTGGTTGAAGCCGTATCTGGAATGGGTATAGCCTATGTCCTTTATCACCTGCCGCGCGAGGGCGTCCACGTCGACGTAGATCTTTGTGGTTATTTCCCCCCCGACCACCACCATGCCGCGGGTGATGAAGGTTTCGCAGGCCACGCGGCCCATGGGGTCCCTCTTCATTATTTCGTCGAGCACGGCGTCCGAGATCTGGTCGCACACCTTGTCGGGGTGGCCTTCGGTCACGGATTCAGAACTGACATACCTTTTGCCTTTAAAGTTCATTTTCTTGTTCCTCCTTAGAATGTCGCCACCCGGTATCCCGGCGGGCTGACAGAGACTTACCTGCAGTCCGCCAGCTTGAAGGCCAGGTCCAGAAATTTTTTAGTATTCTCCTGGCTGTCGGTCTCGGCATAGGTGCGCAGCAGCGGTTCGGTGCCCGAAGGCCGCATCAGCACCCACCAGTCGTTATCCAGCACTATTTTAAGTCCGTCTATCGTATTGGTTTCCGTTATCTTGCGCCCCAGCAGCGTCTTCGGCAGCTTCTTCTTTATTTTGACCGCGAAAGAATGCTTGTTGGGAATGGGCTTTTCCAGGGAAAAATCCCTGCGCACAAAACACGACTTGCCGTACTTCTTCTCTATTTCGGAGTAAAGGGCGGAAACCGGCTTCCCCGTCTTTATGACCATCTCTATGGCCAGCAGAGCGGTCAGCGCCCCGTCGCGCTCCGGCAAATTGCCCTTCCAGGCGTAGCCGCCCGACTCCTCCGCGCCGAAAGCTATGTCCTCCGAAAGCATTTTTTCAGCTATATACTTGAACCCCACCGGAGTTTCCTCGAACGTGATCCCGGCGGCGCGGGCTATGCGCTTTGTCAGGTACCCCATGGATACGGCCTGTATGATCTTGCCTTTCAGCGGGCCCTTTGAAAGCAGATAGGAAAGCAGCAACGGGGCGGTCTGGCAGGGCGTCATATACTGGCCCTTGTCGGAAACGAGCGCGAAGCGGTCGGCGTCGCCGTCCATCGCCAGGCCGAGCACGGCCTTGCCCTTCTTGACCGCGGCCACCAGCCCCTGGAGGTTCTTCTCCACCGGCTCGGGCGCCATGCCGCCGAACAGCGGGTCATGCCGCTCGCGCAGTTTTGATATGTTTTTGGAGTTGAAAAGCGCCCCGGAGGTTTCGGCTCCGACGCCGTGCATAAAGTCTATTACCACCGGCCCCGGGAGTTTCCCGAGCATCTTGGAGGCGGCCGCTTTGGAATTAATGTACTCGACGTAAGCCGGCAGGAAATCCTTGGTAGGCACGTGAACGCCCGCCGTCCTCATAGGGACGGCTTTCACTATATAATTTTCTATTTCGGCGGTGACGGAAGGCGGGGCCGAGCGGCCGCCCTGCTTTACCTTAATGCCGTTATAATAGTGATTATTGTGGCTGGCCGTTATCATCACGCCGAGGCCGTAGCCTTTTACGGTCAGCAGGCTGATCGCCGGCGTAGGCAGGGGGGTGGAAGAAAGGGTAACGGTGAGGCCGTTCGCCGCGAGCGTTTCCGCCGCCGTGCGGGCGAACCTTTCAGACATGAACCTGCGGTCATAACCCACGACCACCGACGGTTTTTCGGTGCGCATGTACTTGTAGGAGATATAGTCGGCCATACCCTGGGCCGTCTTGCGCACAACGTCGTAGGTGAAGTCCCGGGCGATTATGCCGCGAAAACCGTCCGTGCCGAACGAAATATGGCTTGTCTGGTGAGAGCTCATGTATACATTTCCTTGTAAACCAACGCCTTTGCGGGAGCCGGTCCGCCGGTTTCGCGCAACGCATATATATTATTAAATAACGAATATATAACTCAACATGTCCGTATGTCCGTTATCCGCGTCCCGCTCCGGTTCCCCTCAACCCGGACCCTTTGCGGGGGAAGGGGCTGTCCGTCTTCGGGTTAAGAACCGCAGGGTAGCCAAGCGATAATACAGCTAATTGTGTCCATGAGTAACGCAGGTTAGCGTAGTCCACCCGGGGTCCACGCTTTGGTTCGCGGGTCCTGCCTGAAGGTTAGGGTTCTTCAGGCACCGCGTCGGCTACACCGTAGCCGCGCTCCACACTCGGCCGCCGGGCTTATGCAACCGGCGGCCTCCGCGAGGGCCTTCAGAACCCTAACCTCCAGCCACCCGCTCAGAATCCATTTTATTGCCAACCAGAGAAACTTGACTAACATCGTTTTTGCGGAGGGGTGTCCGGGGTATACCCATGAACACCCTTGCGGAAAGGAGTGGACTTTGCCGCAGTTATGCGCCACTACGGACACCGCAGTGTATCCAGCCGTATAGACGCAAGGCCGTCTGATGGCCATAGGCCCTGGGTGGAACGAAGTGACACAATTCAGCGAACAATACGGCACAAGATAGCGTCCGATGTCACATTGCAAGCGTAGTCCGCGTGCGCAGGCATTGGGTTTCCCCGGTCCGGGTGGGCATGGGTATACCCTGGGCGCCACCGACTTGGCTACCCTGCGGCTCTAAGCCCAAAGTTATTGGTACTATTTCTGTTTTTTAGGCGGGAGTGGTGAAGTCTACAAATTAGATCTTGATGCCTAATTTATTTTCCGGGACTGGCGGTCAGGGCCCGCGCGGCCGCCAGGCGCAGCGCGGCGCGGGGAGAGGGGGTCAGGCCCGACTCCGCCACACCAAGGATACCCAGGCGGGCAAGCAGCCGCCGGTTCTTCATCTCTGAGCGGCCGCAGAGCACCCAAACAGGCTTCCCCAGCTTGCGGGCCGCCCCTATCGCGGCGCCGGGGGCCTTGCCGTAAAAAGTCTGCCTGTCGAAACACCCTTCCCCGGTCACCAACAGGTCGGCGCGTCTCAGCTTCCTTTCGAAATCCAGCTTTCCGAGCACGTAGGCCGCCCCGTCCACCAGTTCCGCACCGAAAAAAGCGGCCAACCCGGCCCCCAATCCTCCCGCCGCGGCCCCGCCGGGCAGAGAGCCCGCATCCACACCAAGGCTTTCCTTAATAACCCCGGCGTACCGGCGCAGCGCCTTTTCGATGAACACCACTTCGCGGGGCCCCGCGCCTTTCTGCGGCCCGAACACCCTGGCGGAACCGAGGCGGCCGCAAAGACGGTTCTTTACATCGGCAAGTCCGATCATCCTCACGCCGCCGAGGCCCGCTCCCGGGCGCACCAGCTCCACGGTTTCAAGCTCGGCCAATCCGCGCGCCCCGGGAACAGCCGCGCGCCCGCAGGCGTCTGCCAGGAAAAACCCGGCAGCCTCCGCGCACCCGGCCCCGCCGTCGTTGGAGGCGCTGCCGCCAAGGCCCACTATTATTTCCCGCGCCCCCGAGGCCGAGGCCGCAAGTATAAGCTGTCCGACGCCCCGGGTGGAGGCGTCCAGGGGGCGAAGTGCGCCCGGGCCCATGCGTTTGAGCCCTGAGGCCTCGGCCATCTCTATCACGGCCGTGCGCCCGGCCATCAGCCAGCGCGCGCGCACGACACCGCCGAGGGGTCCCTCCACTGAACTTTTTCTTATCTTGCCTCCCAGCACAGGGGCAAGCGCCTCTATCAGCCCGTCACCGCCGTCCGAAATGGGGAGTTTTTCTATGACGGCCCCGGGGAGAGCCCGGCGGACGCCGGCCGCCGCGGCATCGCAGGCCTGCGCCGCGGTGAGCGTGTTCTTGAAGGCGTTCATTGCTATCAAAATTCTCATTTCTAAATGATAGAATAAGTGTGCGGCCTGTTGCGATAGACCGGTGAGCCGCGGCCTGTAACCATGACAGATAAAAAAATAAGCGTCGTTTACCGCTACAAGGACGGTTTGTACGTTAACCTTACGAACCGCTGCCCAACGGCCTGCGTGTTCTGCATCAAGAACGCCTGGGCCATGGATTACCACGGCAACAACCTCAATCTGGCGGGAGCGGAACCCGCCCCGTCCGAAGTTATCTCGCTGGCGAAGGCCGAATGGGCCGCCGCGCCGTTTTCCGAATTCGTTTTCTGCGGCTACGGCGAACCCACAATGCGCCTGGAGGCGATGCTCTCCTGCGCGCGCCTGATAAGGAACGGCCGTGCGGAACCTGTTCCCGCGAACATCCGCATCAGGCTTAACACCAACGGCCTGGCTTGCGCCGTCTGGGGACGCGACGTGGTTTCGGAGATGAAAGGCCTTATAGATTCGGTGCACGTCAGCCTGAACACCGCGGACCCCGTGCAATGGGCCGCCATTATGCGCCCGATGGAACCGTGGGCGGCCAACGGGTTTGAAACTGTAAAAGATTTTATAAGGCGGGCCGCGAACTGCCTTCCGGAAACGTTCGCCACCGCCGTAGAGGGCAACGAAGTTGACATGGATAAATTCAGGGCCCTGGCCGCGGAACTGGGCGCCACGCCGCGCGTGCGGCCGCGCCTCGAGGCCGGTGAGGAAAGGTGACCCACCCGGAGATCCGCGGATCCTGTACGCGGCCGTGCGCCCCCGCGCCAGCCGCTGACGAGGCCGCGTTATGATAGAACGGAAACCCCTGCTAATGCTGGCGGCCGCCGCCGTCTTCGCTCTCCTGAGCGTTCCCAGCGTATTTTTAAGCAGGGCCGCAAAACGATATTTCAATTTCGTCGGCCACTGGAACGTGGCCACGGTAAAATCTTCCCGCTCCGGAATAATACCGCCCTTCAGGGGGCGCCAGTGGGGACCGCGCGAAATCCCCCAGCCGGAACTCAGGTTCGTGAAATTTTCGGTGAAGATGGCCGGTGCCAAGGAAGTCAGGATAGCGGCGGATTTCAACAAGTGGAACCCCGGCTCCCTGGCTCTGGTAAAGAACGGCAAGAACCTGTGGGAGGCGCTGATCCCCCTGCCGCCGGGCAAGTACAGGTATATCTGCCTGGTGGACGGGAAGGAAACGCTTGACCCGCTGAATCCCGACACCGACATCGAGGGAGGGAGGAAGGTCTCCCTTCTAACCGTAAAATAAGCCCTCGCTATGCTCAAAAAAATCGCCGTCATTATTTTCCTCCTCCCCGGCAGCGCCGCAGCCCGCCAGTCCCTGCTCTGGATACCCGCCGACGGTCAGACCGCCGGCGAGACCGTGACCGCGCTGGAAAACGACAGGAACCTCAAGCTGACCGCGGCTTTCACCGAACTTCCGAAGGGGCTCGAGGCCAGGATCGGGGCGCTTGAGCGCGACGGCCGCCTGGAACTGGCGCTGCGCCCGCAGGGCGACCCGCCGCTGCCGCTGCTTTATTATCCCTCCAGCGAGAGCGTGAAATGGGAAGGAAAACCGTCAACCGCCTCGCTTTCCAGCGACCCCTATTTCCTCAACCTGCGCCTGGTCATGGAGAAAGAAACGGTCCTGAAAACGCTGAAAAAGATCCCCGCGGGCCTGGTTTCCCCGCCCGGGGGCCTGGCCGCCGACTATTTCCCGCTGGCGAGGGCGCTGGGAGTTAAATGGCTGGCCTGCGGCCCGCTCGCCTCCACCGCGGCCGCCGTGCCCGAATCCGGAGGGATATACGCGGTGCCTTTTGTCGCATTTTCCACGTCTCCGGCGCCGGGCGCGGAACCCGCCTTTATGGTTTTTGACGAGACGTCCGCGGCCGATCCTGAAGCCATGCGCGCCGGGCTGCTGGCGAAGCTGAAAGCCGCGGCCCCCGGCACGCTCATGACGGTTTCCGAAGCCCTGAAAGTGTCGGCGTCAACGCAGGCGTCCCCTTCCGACATAGCCCTGCTCGCCTCCCCCTGGAGCGGCGACTACACTCCGTGGGCGCGCTCCGCCGCGCAGGCCGGGGCGCTGGCCGCTTTCGCGAGGACCCGGGCGGACCTTATGCTCAGCCTCAACGACCGCCAGAACGACTACAAGGCCGCAAAACCGGCTTTCGAGGAATATTTTTCCGCTGAGGACGGCGCGAAACTGCTGGCGCTGGCGGACATGAACTCAGACCAGGGCAGGGACGCCGAAATAGAAATACGCAGCGCCCTCGGCAACTCCTACCGGCTGATGCAGAAAACGCCGCCGTCCTGGATCTTCTCCTCCCTGACGGACGCGGCCTCCGGCACGGAGACGGAGAACAAGATAAAGGTGATCCGCTCCACCTCGGGCTTTGAGATGCAGAACGTGGCGCGCAAGCCGGAGATACCTAGCACGGCGCCGCGGCTTTCTCCGAGCGCCGACCCCTACAAGGTGTGGAAACTCTCTTCGTTCAGCGTGGAGTCGGACACGGACGCGGTAATATTCCGGTTCTCTCCTTCGGAGATAGACAATTTCAAGCGCGAAGCCTCGGGTTTCAGCCACGTGAGGCTGGACCTCTACATAGATATAAACCACAGGCCCAGCGCCGGAATGACCAGCCTGCTGGCGGGCAGGCCGCTGCGGCTCTTCCCCGACAACGCCTGGGAATACGCCCTCGAGGTGACGCCGGTGAGCGCGACGCTTTACCAGGCCACGCCTAAAGGGCCCGAGGCCGCGGGTTCTTTCCGTCCAAAAACCGAGAACGGCGCCATCGTCGTTGCCGTGCCGCGCCAGGCGCTGCGCGGCAACCCGGCCCTCTGGTCCTACGCGGCGCTGATACTGGCCCCGGGCGCCGGCGAGAATTTATTCATAACGGACTATATCGCGGACGCGATAAACAACGGCTACATCTACGCGGTGCGGCCGGACGGCAGGTAAGGGGGCTATATGGCTGACAGGGACAGGATAGTCGCTTTCGCGGACGCGTACCTCGGGTCGGACAAAATACGCGACGCCTCCCAGAACGGCTTGCAGGTAGAGGGACGGGCTGCGGTAAAAAAAATAGCTTTCGGGGTTTCAGCCTCGCTAGAATGCGTCACGCGCGCCGCAGCCTGCGGCGCCGACATGCTCATAGTGCACCACGGCCTGCTCTGGGGCCGCTCACAGGCTTTCAGGGGTCCTTTCAAGCGGAAGCTGGAAGCGCTTTTCGCAAGCGGCATGTCATTGTGCGCGTGGCATCTGCCGCTGGATATGCACAAGGAGTCCGGCAATAACGCGCAGCTGCTCAAAATGCTGGGGGCGAAGGACCTCAGGCCTTTCGGCTCCTACGACGGCGAAACTATCGGCTTCAGCGGGACCTTCCCGAAGGCGCTGACCATAGGCGACGTCGCCTCGGCGCTGGCCATAAAGCTGGACGCCGAGCCGCTCTGCTTCCGCTTCGGCAAGGAAAAAATAAAGACGGCGGGCGTGATAAGCGGCGGCGCCGCTAAAATGTTCGACCAGGCTATAGCCGCCGGCCTGGACCTCTATATAACCGGGGAAGTATCCGAGCCGGCCCAGGAAACCGCCCGCGAGAACCGCGCCAATTTCATCGCCGCCGGCCATTACAACACCGAAAAGCCCGGCGTGGCCGCGCTGGCCTCCGTCCTGGAAAAGAAATTCGGCGTCAAGACCGAATTCATAGACATACCCAACCCCGCATAACACCGTGGATCGGCAATCGAATTTCAAGACGGTTTTAAAAAACAGTTAACGCAATATCTGTTCCGAATATACCGTAATCCCGGTGTAGCATGGCGTTAACAATAATCTCACGCAGGACTTCTCCCGGATAATCCGGTTTATCCGCCATTCGTCCGGCGGGCCTCAGGCGTGTTTATATAGCAACGCTTGGGCGGCCAGCTTGATCTTTGGGAGTTCTGCGGGTAGTCCAAGGTGGGTTAAGAGCCGCACAAGTTCTTTCTCATTCAAGATAACAGGCACCGGCTTCATTTCCAGGTTGCATTTTGGGCGGAACGCGCCCAGCCGGCGAAGCCGCGCGCTACCTGGAAACCGTAAGTATTTCAGGGTATCTTTTGGCGATAAAGACCCGCACCTCTTTTTCTATAGAAACCTGGTCTTTAGCCGGGACTTTGCTGGTATTCTGCAGGTCGTCCAGCATGGCTATGGCGTTCCAGCCGGTCTGCGTTTCGGCGGATATCCTGCCCGTTTTCTCCGCCATTTCCACGTACATCATCGAGCCTATCCAGAAATAGGCTTTTTCATAATCCCGCTTAACTGGCGCCGCGATAAGCGCCGTGGGGAACTGTTCCTTGTACGCGTCTGAGCCGTGCTTGTAGAGCATGGCCATCTTGTACATGGCCGACATGTCGTAATATTTTTCCGCCGCGCACGCGAATATCTTATAACCGTCGTCGAATCTATTATCCATTATCAGTTTCCCCCCGAAAGCGTTCAGGGCCTCGGGGAGTTTATCGGCGGGATAAGCATTGCCGGCCAGGTTGTTCACAAGGGCGTCTATTTTCAGGCCGGCCAGTTGTTTTACGTGCGCAACAGAGTAATCTGTTTTTTTATAGGCAATCACGGGCGCCCGCGCGCAATAAGAGGAGTATACGGTATCCATTTGATCGGCCGGGGCTATAACCCGCTCCTCCGCCCCGCTGGCTATGCCTGTAAGGCCCGCTATCGCGCCAGCCGCCGCGACCGCTATCATAGCGCCAGCCTTAAAATATTTGCCGCGTAATTTCATAATTCTTCCCTTCGCGTAAAGACTTCACTCGCCCTCCGCAATCCAGACCGACATCAAGAGTACCGCAGTTGCGGTCCCCGCCAGGAGCATAATCATGGTTCTCGGATCCATCCCGGGATCATCAAGTATTCCTTTGACGCCACCGAATATTTTCAAGAACCAATGGATAGGGATAGCAAGAAGATCGCAGACACCATAAGAGCGGTTACCGCAGCTTCCAGTCCTGCCCTTATCTTTCCGCTGCCTGAAATTTTCCAGAAAGCGCTTCCCTTCCGTCTATTTTCCTAATAGTACAAAAAATCGGGGCGTTTTCCTGAAATTTCAAAAAGCTCCGCCGCGCCCTGGCGTTCCGGGCGTAGCGAAGCGGAAAGTTATTTGATTTAATAGGCGGCCGGGGCGGGTCTATAACCGAAAAAATCGGTGTCGATGAGCAGTTCAGGTAAGATCCCCTCGGTCCGGTAAAAATATTTCATTTTTTCTTATTTTTAGGTTTCGGGCCTTTGAAATACGGGTCCTTGAACGTGGGATAAGTATCAGGCGAGCACTGAGGGTATTTATCCTCCATTTCGGCATTGGTTAGCGTGGCCTGGTCACGACGCAGTCCCTCCAGCCCTTTTTTTTGACAGATATGGCAAAGGTTGCTTTGTTCGGGATGCTTGTTCCGGCCGCCGCATTGAACACAGAACGCTCTATTATCGGTCATACCAACTCCCTCCTTCGCGCACAGCCCTATACACATACGGCACTGGTCGCTTTTTTCAGGATGCTTGCGGCCGCAGCATTGAACACAGATCGAGTTTTCATTTTCATTGGTCATACGAACTTTCCTCTTCGCGCACAGACTGAAATAAACAGTCTGGATTCATTATGAAGCGGCGACAATATTAAGGCCTGCTATATTTCTTGCAGCGCCCGGGCGCCGCCCGGATCCTCTCCGCCTCTTTAGTGAAATACTCTTTACTCGTTGCTCCGCTGCCTGAAAATTTCCAGAAAGCGCTTCCCTTCCGTCTATTTTCCTAATAATACAAAAAATCGGGGCGTTCCCCTTAAATCCTGAACAGTTCCTCCGCATCCGGCAGCTGCCGGGCGTCATGGAATTTTCGGGAGTGGTTGTTTCAGCCGTGGGCCGCGCACTGCTCCAGGCCCGCACTCAGGACCCGCGAACCCGCGGGATAAGCAGTATAAGGAAAGAGAGCGCCAGCACCGCCGAGGCGTTGACGGCTATGGAGAAACCCACCGAGAACTCCTCGGTCAGGAAACCGTTCAGCATGAAGGTCAGCGGCAGCACCGCGTAGGCGAGCGTGGTCAGCACCGAGAAGAACCGCCCCTTCATCGCGTCGGGCACCGTAGACTGGAAAAGCGTCAGCGCCACGGCGTTGCCCGCCCCCAGCGCCGCCCCCGCGGCGAACAGCAGCGCGCAGATCCCCGCCTTTCCCCCGGCGAAATAAAGACCCCCGAAAGACAGCCCCACCGCCAGCAGCGAGCCGAAGAACCAGCCGTAGATATTCCCGTACGAGCGTTTGAAGCTGAGCCCCACCGCCAGCGCGGCGGAACCGAGGGCGAAGAAGGTCTCGAAGACGGCAAGCCAGGTCACGGATTCTTTCAGCGTGAACTTGACTATCATAGGTATCAGTATAAGTATCGGCCCCACGAAGAAATTGAAAGCAGCGAAAGCCAGGATGAGGTAAAGCACCGGCTTGTTGCCCCAGATATAAGCCAGTCCCTCGCGGAACTCCGCCATGAAGGAATTCTCCCCCTTGTCGTCCGGGGCCAGGGGCGTCTTTATGCCGCGGACCGCGGCGAAAGAAGCCAGGTAGCTGGCTGCGTTAAAAAGAAAAGCCCCGGCCACCCCCACCGCGGCTACCAGGACGCTGCCCAGCGCCGAGCCTGCAACTCCGGAAAGCTGCTGCACGGAAGAATCGGCCGCCACGGCCTGCGGCATCTTCTCCTCCGAGGTCAGGCGCAGCAGCGAGGCCGCAACAGCCGACTCGAACAGCGGGCCGAAACCGGCGATAAGGAAACAGAGGGCGTAAAGCCAGCCGAGGCTAAGCCTTCCGGCCAGGAGCAGCGCCGCCAATATCAGGACCAGGGCCGCGCGCGCCAGGTCGGCCGCCAGCATCACGCGCCTCTTGTCCGAGCGGTCCGAAAGCGTGCCCAGCAGCGGTCCGAAAAGAACCACCGGGACCACGCCCACCGCCATCACCAGGCCCAGGTGAAACCTCGAGTTTTCCCCGGCCCGCGAAAGCACCCACCAGGCTATGGAGATGGAAAAGAATTTGTCGCCCACGGCGGAAATAACGCGGCCGGTAAAAAGCCTGCGGAAATCGGCGAACAGGGCCAGCGGGTGCGCCAGTATTTCCGTCATTACTTCGCGCATTTAATTCCCTTTTGCGAGCAAAGCCGTTCAACGCCGGCCAGGAAACGTATAACTTCGCCGTTCGCGGACTCTTCCTGCCCGGCCAGGTGGTTCTTGAGATAACGCAGCCTTTCCGCCCTGAGGGCGGAGAGCGGGACCTCGCCGTCCATAAGCGGCCTCACCAGGTTGATATTGTCGCCCGGGCGCAGGTAGCTGAACTCATGCTCCGCCAGCCAAGCCCCGGGTACGGCCGAGCGCCTCACCAGCGCGGCGATAGAATGGTCCCAGTAAACCACGGCCCACTCTTTCCGGGGAAGGTAGAACAGGTAGGCGGGCCGCCAGAAAACCATGGGGCCGGCGGAGGTGGACTGCCTTACGGGCACCCTGGGCTCGTCTAGGGTTATCAGCATCAGGTCGAAGCTGTATTTATTTATCAGGTTGCGCCAGTTGAGCATGTTGTCATAAGCTTCCACAGTTTCCCGTATGCGGTCGTGGAACAGGTAGCGCCCGTCGATAAAGACCTTGTATTCCGGCCCGAGACGCCAGCCAAGCCAGCCGCCCCAACCCCAGAAATTGTAAAGCTTCAGCGGGGAAAGCTCGGCCTTATTCAGAGTGAGGAAATTGGCCAGACCCTCGGACTGGAATTTTAAAAGCGTGTCCTTGCCGGTGTACTGTGTCCAGATCAGGTTATTATAGAACCAGAAGGTGACGCATAGCCACGCGGCCGCCCCGCACCAGGCCAGCAGGCGTCCCGCCCTGGAAAAAGCCGCCCGGGTCCACGGCAGCGACAGGGTAAACGCCGTGCCGGTCATGATAAAGAACGGGATGTGCCTGGCGTAGTTGGCGGAGGCCCACAGGAAGAACATGAGGCTTGCAAAATGAGCGTAAACCAGGCGCCGCCGGCGTAGGACGAAATAAACGAAGCTCCCCATGACGGCTGCAAGCGCCAGGACATACGGCCATTGGTACAGGTTAGTAAGGTCGAAGGTGGCCCATTCCTGTATGTATTGCTGCAGCGTCTCCATATACTTCTGGTGGTTGGTGATGACGGAATATATTTTCCAGCCGTACGGGTTGGCGAGGCTCGAAGCCAGGCCTATGAAGAAGAGGCGCAGGTATCCCAGGCTGGCGGCAGGGCGGGCGAACGGCGCCTTGCCGTAGATGAACGGCAGTTCCTCCTCGAAGAAATACCCGGCGGCGTAAAGACCGACGAGCGCCAGGCCATAAAGGTAACCGGCGTGCAGATTGGCCCAAAGCGCGAAAAAGCAGAACACCGCGGCCTTGAACAGGGGGCCGCGGGGGAGGCCGGAGAGCCTGGCCTTTTCGAGCGCGTAAAGCGTGAGCGCGAAGAACAGCAGCGTGAAATTTTCCGGGCGCAGGTCGCTGTTGGTCACAATGGCGGCCGCGAAAAAAGGGAGGACGAACGGCAGCGCCCCGCGGCGGCCGTACAGAAGCACGGTCGAACGGAACACCAGCAGCGTCAGCGCAAGCAGCGCGGCCTTAAAGAACAGCAGGGCCTTGAACCCGCCGGCCTTGAAAAGAAGGAAATAAACCGCCTGCGTCAGCCATTCAAAATCCACCCACTCCGCGCCCGACATGGGCCAGGAGAGGAAATCCGCGCGCGGCGGGGACAGGTGCGCCAGGACATATCTGCCGGCGGAGAGATGCCAGAAAATATCCGGGTTTATGATCGGCAGGAAAAAAGCGGAGCAGGAGAAGGCGAAAGCCCCCCAGCCTAGTATGTTGTATATCCTTTCGCGCCTGGACATCAGGTTCAATTCTATAATATCGGCGCGCTATTTTTATTATTATAAACGGACGCCGGTTAAACCCGCCGCGCATTTTCCGCTTGTAAGCCCGATTCCCGTAATAAAGCCGAAAGTCTCTTTTCCGGGCGGCGTCATTTATGGATATAATATATTAAGGAAAGCAGGGGAGGTTCAGCCAATGAAGATAATAGCGCTTGCCGCCATACTCGTATCCCTTTCAGCCTCGTCATACGCCTTCGAACTCCAGGCCCTTAAAGCCGCGGATATCGCCGAAGAACCCGCCTTTCCGGCCGCGTCCGCGCCCGCCGTCCCGGCCCAGAAGCAGCGCCAGAACCTGTGGATGAGCGTCTACGGCAACACCTCCATGAAACAAGCCCAGGCCAGCGATTACTCGGCCGGTATAGATGTTCGCGTGAGCAAAAGCCTCGACACCATGTTCAGCGCCGACGTCCGCGTCGGCACGAACAGCGAATGGCTCAACCTCAGCAAGTTCGGCGGCAGCTTCCGCCTCTCCGGCTCAGGTATCAGCCTCAGCATGAGCGAGTGGGGAGGGAACTACAGCGTCTCCGGCACCGTAACCGGGGAAGACAACCGGACGCAATACATAAACCTCACCCTTTATAAGGGATTCGATATCTACTCTTTTAACGCAAGCGGCGCGGGTTTAAGCATGAACATAAGCGGCAACAGCATAGGCGGCAGCTACGACGACGATGAATATTCGAAGAAGGCCGTAGCGGGCATCGTCGCGCTGGCGCTGGCCGCGCAGGTGGACAGGATGCCGGCCTGAGCCGGTTTCCCTCATAATATCGGTGTGATTTTTAATATAATAAAAAACAATGGCTTCATATTACAAAAAATTAAAAGCGGACCTCGCCCGCGCGGCGGGGGCCGGGATAATTACCAACGAGCAGGCCGACAAGGTCTGGGAACACTCCCGCACCGGAGGGCCTTTCTCCTCTTTAAGGGCGACTCACTGGATAGCCGCGGCGGCGGGGCTTTTCATCTCGCTGGGCGTGATACTGATAGCCGCGCACAACTGGGACAAGATCGGCCCCTCGGCCAAGATACTCGCCTACCTGCTGCTCTTCGCGGGCGCGTCCGAAGCCTCACTGCGCCTCGGGGACAAACCCGGCGCCTCCATGCTGGAAATATTATGGTTTTTCATGCCGGCGCTGGGCATAGGCCTCTACGCCCAGATATTCAATCTCAGCGGCGACCCCGTAAAACCTTACCTGGCCTGGGCCGGCATCTCCGCCCCGCTGGCCATCCTCGCCACCAGGAAAACTCCGGCCTATCTCTGCTCTATCCTGCTATTCGCGGTCCTGTACTACGGCACGCTCACCTCGGGAAACATGCTGACGCTCTCCGGTTCGTATGTTTACAACCAGGCGGCGGCCCCGGCCGCGCACTGGATACTGGCGCTGGTCACGCTCGGAGCGGCCTTCGCTCTGTACCCGTCACAAAGGCTCAATAAGCCCCTGGGCGCCGGGCTCATCTGGCTTTTCATAATGCTGGTCGCCGATACATCCATAAGGCTGCGCACCCCCGCCATGCTGCTGCTGGCCGGCATGTCCCTAGCCGTGCTCTGGCTGGTCTGGGGCAGGAACGAAGATGATTCGGCGTCCGCCTTCCCGCTTACCCTCTGGACGGCCGCGGTGTACCTGATGACTTTTTTCTGGCACTATAAGCCGGATACTTTCCCCCGCGCGGGGGATGTGGACTCGGCCATCGGCGGCTTCGTGGCCTACGGGGCCTTAGCCGCGGCCCTGGCCACCCTTGCGCTGCGCAAACAGCCGCTGCTGCCCTCCGGGAAAACAGACGACTACCTGGCCAAGGGCCTGCTTGCGGCTTCGGTGCTCTGCGCCTTCCTCCTGTTCAACGCCACCGCCGATTCTGCGAAGATACTGGCGGTAATCGCCAACCTGATACTGGCGGCCTTCGGCGCGGGCTGCATAATCAGCGGGGCCAGGAACTCCAATGAGAAACTGATAAACCGCGGCGTGGCCGTAATAACGCTGACCGCCGTAACCCGTTTCGTGGACCTCTTCGGCAACCTCCTCAGGAGCGGCATGGCCTTCATAGTCACCGGCCTGGCTTTCGCGGCGCTGGCTTATTTTGTCAACCGGGGCCGCAAAGCCCTCATCAACGCCGCGAGAACGCCTTCCCCGGCGGAGGATTCCAAATGAGCAAATTAAGGATCGTCCTTTCTGTACAGTTGCTGTTCTTCTTCGGCTGGGGAGCCTTCCTGCTTTATTCCAGGAACGCGCCCACCCGGGAGTTTTACCTCGAAACGGAACCGGTGGACCCCCGGGACATGCTCGCCGGCACTTATGTGGCGCTCAGATATCCCATAGCCACCCCCCGGGCGGACTCCTGCACCCAGATGATGTCGGCGGCCACCGGCACGGATTTTTACGTCAAACTGGATAACCGGGGAAGAACCATCTTCACCCCAAAGGGTCCTTTGTCCGTCTATGAAGATACCGACTGCGCGCAGTCCCCGACCGCAGACTACGGCTGGGTACGCGCCTCCAGGCTGGATTCCGCCTTCCCCTCCGGCAGCCCCTCCGTCCAATATGGCATAGAGAAGTTTTACCTGAACGAGAACGACCCGCGCAAGACCGCCAGCTCCGGCTCGGTGCTGGCAAAAGTTAAAATAGGCCCGGACCACCGCCTGGTACTCATCGACCTGGTAAGCAAGAACAATTAAACGGCGGAAGCCCGGTAAAAAGGAAAAATGCGGACACACAAGATCCGTTGTTGCGCCGGACCGCTGATAGCCTCGTCAGCCCTCCTGATGGCCGCGGCGGCTATGGCCGCCGGCTTCAACCTTGACTCCCTTCCCCTCTCCGGAATAAAAGATTCCGCCGCCGCTTACCGCTCGGCGGCAGCCCCCGAACCCCCGGCTCCCGAGGCCTGGCGTCCCGGCTCTCCCGTCGATTGCGCGGCGGTGACGGAGCACGGCACCGATCTGGGCCAGATATATCTTTGCATGGACATTTACTGGCACGGCGAACAGCAGGATAACCCGCCTGGCAGCTACACGAACATCATCAGGCTTTTAGACAGGGCGGAGGAACTGGACCCGTCGCAATGGGATAATTTCACCACCGCCGCGTGGCTCCTTTATTCGCAATGGGTCGCCTGGCACCAGGACCCGGTCCATAATTATTACGGCAAGGACAAGGACCAGGCGGCGGAGCGGGAGATAATGAAGGGCAGGCGCACTCATATGCGCAATTTCACCTTCCACCTGGACTCCGGAGCGGTAATGGAATTAATGGCGGAGAATTACCTGCCCGCCTATTTCCCTTTTGTACAGGATTGCTTCAAGCTCGCCTACAAAGCCGCCGGCGCGGACGGAGAAAAGGTCAGGGCGCTCCTGAACCTGGGCGATTCTTACCGGCACTCGGGTGACAAACGCAGGGCCCTGAAGGCCTATAAAAAAGTTCTCAAGATCGACCCCTCCAACCAGACGGCCCAGCAATACGTAAGCCAGCTGGAATAAAACCGAAGCCGCAGTAAAAAAAAGAAGCCACTCCGGTGGCTTCTTTTTTTACATCTTCCAGGTTTTTGTATTTACAATTTAGCAAGTTTAAGTAGGCAGGCAAATAACGGGAGCGATTGACGGCAGATCCGGATAAGCGAAACCCTGCCGGAACCCGTAACCTTACCCCGCAATTCTTCAGGAAAGTTCCAGATATCTTCTGCTGACTTTCTGCCAGCTGAATTCTTTCGCTTTTTGTAAATTATTTTCCCCCATCCGCTTTCTCAACTCGGCATTATCCAAAAGAGAAACGGCTGCCCTTGCCATGGCCTGAGGATTATTCAGTTCAATTAGCAGCCCTGTCACGCCATCATCTATCAAATCCCTGTTACCCTGAACATCGGTGGCTATCTGAGGAAGCCCCGAAGCCATTGATTCAAGAATCACCAAAGGACAACTCTCCCAGAAGGACGTTGAAAGAAACACACATGATTGCTGATAAGCCCCTACCAGACAATCTCCAGCCAAGCCCTCACATACTGTAACATTATCACTTATACCAAACCGCCGGATTGATTCGCGCAACGCGGACGTACCCTTCCCGACAATAAGGTAGTGGGCATCCCTGTTTATTTTCACAATTTCAGCAAAGACCTGCAGGCCCAATTGAAAATTCTTTTGCGGCTTATTGCTTCCGACGGTTAAAACCAATTTTTTATCACTGCGAATGCCGAACAACTTGCGGATATCAACAGACACAGGACTTTGAAGGCGCTCCAGATCCGCGCCATTTTGAATAATTACTATTTTTGATGCCGCCACTCCTATTGCCAGCAGGTTATCTTTTTGTTTTTTGCTTATCGCAACAACCGAACGCGCCGCATTAAGGGCCCGCGCCAATTCCAGATCGAATTTATATCTAGTAAGGCCTGAATTGTGTCCGGTAATTATCCATTCCCGCATTGGTTTCAAGTTCGCGAGATAAAAAGCTACAGGAACGGTCACATGACCCGAAATAAAGTCAGGGTTGTAATCATTTATCAATTTACTCAGACTTCTAACGCTTATATTCAACCACGGAAAACTGTGATAGCCGAACCGGGTGGCTCCGCGCAGGATTGCATATCGCTTCACCTTGTAAAGCGCTTCAGGGTGTACAGCCTTATCTGCCAAAGAGTTAAAAACGCAAACCTCATGGCCTTGCCCGGCCCACTGATTTGCCAGATGATGAACGACAAACTCAACACCTCCCACTTGCGGCAGGAAACAGTTAGTGACCAATGCTATTTTCACTGTTTTCGCTCCAGGACATTGTCTAAGATAAAGCTGTTTAAGCGTTCTGTTTCCTTTTGATTTGACAGAACTCGCGCCGCCAGAGAAGCGGCGGAGTTTCTTGAATCTGCCGGCCTCAGGCCCCATGTTTTCAGAAAATTCAGGATCGAAAGCGCGGCGACTCCGGCATCCTCCAGACCGACAAAGCAGAAACATGTGCCATCCAGTTTTGCGACCGGCCAGGAATGGGCGACAGGCCCTACTATAACCGGCAGTCCGCAGGCAAGATATTCCCCCAATTTTGTAGGCGACGCGACACGATTCACCACACTGTCATCACGGATCAGAAATCCGATATCGGCAGCGTTAAGATAGCCGGGAACCTCTTCATGTGGAACTTTTAAGATGTTAATTTCGTTCTCTGTTAAACCTATTGAATAGCCATAATCAAGGATTTCATCTCCCGGACTTGGGCTCAGGATCAGCAGTTTAGCGGAAGCCCCGCCGGCCTTAAGGTATTTCGCGAATATTTCAACGGCATACCGGATATTCTGCCATTTGTTGAATGAGCCGCTATAAATAAAAAGTGTTTCATCTTTTAGAACAAGTTTTTTTCGATAGCGTTCCCGCATAGCCTCCTTATATTGGAATAATTCCAGCCGTACCGAACATTGAAAAGGATGAAATTGGGCCTTGGTGCCGGGGTATTTAGCCCTTAAATGTTCGATCATGTTCTCCGATTGACAGATTACAAATTCAGAATTCAGGGCAATATCCCTCTCCGAAGCCGTTGCTTCCAAAATGGCCATTTCGCGCTTTACCGGATCAGTGTAATTAAACAGACACTCCTCCGGGCATGCTCCATGAAGATCTGTTATTAATTTAGCTTCCGGCAGCCTTGCCTTGATGGACCGGGCCAGCCTGAATGAACTGAGGTTCTCACCGACGATGATGTCCGGCCGGAAGGCGAAAGCCACTACTATACCCGCCAGATCTGAACTTAAGCGGTTCCAGATCCGGGCAATTAAATGACGATTTGTCCACACAATCGGAAGAATAATTCTTCGGCGGAAAATACGCGACGCCCAATCGTTATTGAATACGGAGAGGAAATGCCGCAAAGAAACCAGAACGATCTCCCGGCAATCGGCGGAAGCAATTCCCGCAATAGCTGAATTAAGATTCTTTACCCGGATAAAGGCTCCATCATCCGGGTTACGATACTTGTGAATCAGAAGATATTTAATCATGAACCTTAAGCGTTCTGATCCGCAGTCCCGGCAGTTATACCGTCAGACGTCCGCAGCCGGTTTCTTAATATGTAGCCGGCGAACAAGCTAAAAGCAATAACATTCTCCCCAATAGTGAATGCGAAGCTTAAACTGAACACGGTAAGGATCATAGCGTAGGATAACGCCACGCCGCATGCCAGGATCTCAACAGAAACCTCTCTTTTCCGATACTGTTTATAAAGTCTGATTAAAAACCAGAACAGACATATAATAGCGGGGATTCCCCCCAAAAAACCGATTACGAGGAAACTATTTATATCCCACATTCCGTCGCTCACATCACCGCCAAGGTTAAGAGGTCTGGTCGCGCCTATACCCAATGGCGCGTCAGCAATTACACCCAAGGCTTCCAGACCCTGTTGAAACCGATACTCCAGACCGGCATCATAGTAACCCCGCTGCTGAAAATCCACGGATCTTTCGACTAAAGTGCTGAAAATGTTGTTGTTTATTACGAGGGTAGCCGATAAAAACAGGCCGGCAGGCAATAAAAAGAATAGTATTAATTTTCTCGATATCGTCACGGTCTTCCTAACCGAATAGACTGTATAACACAACACCGCCAATGAACCCGCCACAAACCCCCTGGTACCTGTCGTCAGCAGGAAAAAAGTAAGCACAAGGTACAAAATAGCGAATCTTATAGCCAAAAAAATGCGCGAGCTGGTAATCGATCTCGCCAACGCATATCCGGAACACATGGCAATAAGAAGCGTCCCGCTGGGCAATACACGAGGTATATTCCCTTTATTAAACGCAGCCTGCAATTGCCCGGCGGTTTCGATTTGTTGATAATAGCGGTTAAAAGCTATAAGGAGCTCATTGTTTTGGGTATAAATAAGATATGTTTGCACTCCGATCCCGGCGCATGCCGTAAATATGGCGAAATTAATCACATATTTTGCCTCTTTTTCAGTCAGCAATAACATGGCTAAACAGATGGAATAATAGCAGGCTATACCTATGACTGATCGGTAATAAACCACCTTCATGTTATGCTCATGCAGGAAAGCCAGCGTGCTTCCAAAGAAGATAAAAGCCAGCATCAATAAAAGCGGCAACACATACCCGGGCTTGATTTCTTTTTTGTATAAGCCGAATACAACCCGAAGAAATAGCGCAAGTATAACGATATCAGGTCCCGTTATTGTTCCGGCCCCGATATCCACCGCAGCGAATGTCATAGGGATCGACACGACACATCTCGTCAGCAATATGAAACATATACCTAAAAACACATGTCTGAACGACAGCATCGCCACCATAACGCATATTAAGATAAATATTGTCGACATCTGATTAGTATTTGCCCGGATAATATTAGATTTTAAACAGTTTCTTAAGCACTTTCTTTGCACGCACAATCATATTCACTATCCCGGAAGGGATTCCCGGCCACCGTCCCAACAATGGATAGTGAAGCGTGCCGGTTCTTCCATTGAATCCCGGATTGTCATGCTTTTGGCCGCAGACAGCGAAGATATCCAGATATTGCTGTACCATCGCTCCGACACCGTATTCTTCCAGTGCGGTTTGCCGGGCGGCCCGGGACATCTTCGCCAATAACTTCCTGTCATTTGCAAGCTGCGCCAGCGCATCGGCAAATCCGTATTCATCGCCTGCCTTAACCAATATCCCGTTCTTCCCGTGCGCAATAACTGTATCCGTCACATCCCGCAAATTGCTCACAACCGGCACAACTCCGCGCATCATCGCCTCAAAGATAACGATTCCCTGACCTTCATAATTTGAAGGCATAAGCAGCGCGTCAGCGTCTTGCAAGACACGCATGGCATTCTCATGGGGAAGCGGCCCGTGGAAAGTTACCGCGCCGGGAGGCACGGCCGCCATCATCTGAACCCGCAGCTCCCCCATATCACCCCCGCCGCCGATTATGTCGCAGTGAAACCTTATGCCGCGGGCGGTCATTCCATGAAGTATTCCAGGCAAGTGAAGCACGCCTTTTTGACGATGCTCAATTCGCCCGACGAACGCGATACGCAACAAAGTATCTTTTGAAGAATTACGAGCCGCATTTTGCAGATCTTTTACAACCTCTACTCCATATTTGACACATCTAATTTGTTCGGGAGAAATCCCGCGGGCGATCGACTGAAGACGTATCCTCTCGCTTACAGCCACTACAAGATCACTGTTCTGCCGGTTCGCAAGACCGACAGTGTAAATTGACGCCGAATCATTGTGAAGCACAGGAATTGCAACTACGGACTTTGGCAGCAACCCAAGGGAACTTTGGGCGGCGGCACTGTGATTTATCAGGACAATATCAAATTTTTTCAAGCAAGCCGCCACTCGCCTGGCATGCCGGGCCCGGCTTTGCCAGATACGGGGAAGGATCGCCTCTACGGCAAACCCGTCGGCGACCGGTTTTTTATGCCATGGGCCTATATAATCAGTAATAACAAAAGTCGGCGCCATTCCTTTTGTTTTGAGATGCCGCGCTAAACCAAGCAGGAATGTTTCCATCCCTCCGATATTGAGCGCGTATGCGACAAGAGCTATTTTTTTCATTTATGCAGCACTTCCGCTATAGACACCCGGATAAACCCTGTCTTGTTGCGGGTCGTTTTTTTAACGTGATTATTCTACGCCCCTCATAAAATTCACGATGCGCTCACACGCTTTGCCGTCTCCGTAAGGGTTATGAGCTTTGGCCATAACTTCATAAGCTTGCTTATTATCCAGCAGATCATTGGCTTCTATTACGATCCGCCGCGCATTTGCGCCGACGAGTTTGACGGTGCCCGCATCTACCGCTTCCGGACGCTCGGTTTTGTCGCGCGCAACCAATACCGGCTTACCCAGGCTGGGCGCCTCTTCCTGAATCCCGCCGCTATCGGTAATGATCAACCTTGACGAACTCATTAAGTAAACAAAATCATTATAGTCCAAGGGTTCAATAAGATGGACGTTCCTTATACCAGTCAATGATTCTTTAACTGTTTTACAGACTTTGGGATTCAGATGAACCGGATAGACTATATTGATATGCGGTCTTGCCGACGCTATTGTTTTCAAAGCCGCGCAAATATCGGTTAAACCCTGCCCGAAGTTTTCCCGGCGATGCCCGGTGACCAGGACAAATTCGGCGCTGTCAGGATCAAGCCCCTTTTGTTTTATGGATTTACGCGTTCTTTCACGGAGAAAAGCATCGCTGTCGAGCTTGTTTTTCATAAGAAGTAAGGCGTCGACACCCGTATTCCCCGTAACGATAATTTTATCCGACGCGATATTTTCTTTTAGCAGATTGTCCCGGTTGCGCGCGGTTGGGGCGAAGTGATAGCAGGCCAACTGCGATGTCAGCCTGCGATTGGCTTCTTCCGGCCAAGGGGAAAAAAGGTCGCCCGTCCGCAGCCCCGCTTCAACATGTCCAACCAAGATCTTTTCATAGAAGGCCGCCAGGCTGACCGCGAATGTGGTCGATGTATCACCCTGAACAAAGACGAAATCGGGGCGCCAAGCCTGAAAAACGGTTTTCATGCCTTTCAAAACATTGCAGGTAATATCGTACAGGTCCTGGTCCGGCCTCATCACATCAAGATTGTAATCTGTTTTAATTTCGAACAATGACAAGACCGGATTGAGCATTTCCCGGTGCTGCCCCGTAACGCACACCCTGGTTTCAAAGTTTTGCCCTTGCCCCTGAAACGCTTTGATCAGCGGAGCCATTTTTATGGCTTCCGGCCTGGTACCGAAGACAAGCAGAATTTTTTTCACAGGTTTCTCATTGTTCAGCCGCTCGTTTCTGTATCAATTATATATAGGAATTATGAAGGTTGCCTTGCCGTCCCGGAGGGCAGGGATACGGTTATGTCTGGTTTTGCCAGCGAGCACTTTTTCCGGCTTCCCTATATCACCCGATTAAGCTCATCGCCAACCACAACACTGTTTATTTTAACATTTTCTTCAGCCTTTAACCGGGTTAGGAACACTTCTCTTGTGACCTGGCCGCCCGGGGCCGCTGTCAAAGATCTCCGGCTTACCGTGCAGCCGCAGGTATAATGATGGACTTAGGCTAGATAGTCGGCGCAGCCACCGGCGCCTTGGTAGCCGGCACCTATATAGGTAACAAGCAATGCCTTTAAACGAAAAACCGGGCTCCGTTAAGGGGCCCGGTTTTTTATCGTTCAGAATTTACAACCGACATACGCCCCGCTACTTCCCGCTTTCCACCAGGAGGTCTATGATGCGGCTGCCGGACTTCAGCGGCAGCTTGACGCCGGGGATAACGGTGTTTTCACCCTGGAGCTGAAAGCCCTCGCTTCCATCGGCCAGACTTTGCTCGACCTGGTACTGCAGGTTGACCGGGCCGGAGCCGGCCCCGGAGGCCACGATACTGTTCATGAGGAAGCCGAACTTCCTGTCGCCCGAAACAGAACCATCCACCACATTGCCCTGCGTCCTGTTCCGCCCGATCTGGCGGCAGACCCGGCCATTGAAGCCGCGCACGGTGGCGGTCAGGCGGTAATTGTCCGAACCGCCGGGATTCCACTCCTTCGCTTTATTTTTCTTCCCGAGCGTGCCGGTGCCGTCAAGGCTGACTTCCACAGTCCAGACCCCGCACTCTATCACGCGCGCGCTTTTGCCTGAGCGTATGGAAACCTCTCCCTGCCCCTGTATAACGGGGTCAGAGCTGCCCTTCCCCCCGGAAAGTTCCACCTGGTACTGCAGGCCGAAGCCCTTATCCTCGTTCAGCAGGACATTGGCGAGCAGCATCCTGCCGGGCGCGCCGAAGGAGGAAACCGGCCCCACATAATCCGTCTGTTTGCCGGTCTCCACGCTGAGCGTCCTCAGGTACACGGCCTTGCCGTCCGAGACTCGCACTTCCACCGAGTGCGGCTTGGCGCCCGCGTCTACCGCGGCCGCCAGCAGCAGGACAATGATCAAATATCTCATATTCCCTCCGGCCCGGTCCCTGTTTTTTTAACGAGCAGGCCGGGGTTTATGCTTACCACGTAATATATGCCGTTAAGATTCGCCATCGTGTCCCGGATAAATTCGGTCATGGCGTGCGTAGTCCGGCCTTCATCCCTGAAGTCCTTCACCTCGCGCGCCAGGGCCAGACGCAGCGACTCCTCCGGCGACTTGTACAGGCTTACCCCGCCGAAAACGTTCCAATGCCGGCTCTTGTCCGAACCGTCCTCTTTATTCCCCGGCAGAAGGAAATTCTCGAGAGCCACGGAGGCCGGCAGCTTGTCCCTCGGGATGGCCTTCACCCAGCTGAAGGGTATACGCACCGCCTCGTCCACAAGGCCGACAGCGGCCAGCTTGTCGCCGCCTTTTATCGCCAGCGCCTCGCGGAACAGCAGCACCATGGGCAGGTTATGGTTGTCCAGCGGCGCGTCCGTCATTTTGCGGGTAGTGCGCGCGGCCGCGCGCAGATAGCGCCGGTCGTACTGCGCGAAAAGCAGCAGCCGCCTGAAATCCTTCCTGGTGGAAGTGGATTTGTAATACTGCCACTTCGCCCTGTCGGAGTAATTTTTAAGCTCCAGGAAGTCGCGCGGCGGGGCCAGGTTTATCAGGTCCACCTGTATATGCATGTCCTCCAGCGCGTATTTTTCGATCAGCTTGAACACCTCCGCGGCGGGAACTTTGCCGGCGGCGTAGTCCCGGTAAAGCGCGGACCCCAGCAGCGCCCGCAAATGGTCCCTGAAATAGAGGCTTTGGGCCACAAAAGCCGGCTGACCTTTTATCGTAAGCGTCTCGGCGTCTTCGGTAAGCCCCATGATCTCAAGGAGAAGCTCGTAATAGCGCCCGGCCCCCCACATGGCCGCGCAGCGCGCTATCTTCGCGTCGGAGTATTCCTTTTCTTTGGGCGCCAGGCCAGGCTCCCTCCTGGCGTAGGCCAGCGAGAACCTTATCCCCTCGCCGTAGATCTCGCGCAGCAGTTCGCCCTCATAACCGGCCGCGGCCTTCAGGCGCGCCTGCCTGAGGAATTTGAGCGGCGAGGTGTCTTCGGCCTTATTCTTTATGTCCAGGACCGGGCGCTGTATATATTCGCTTTCCGGCACGTAGCGGAAGAACTCGCGCGGGTAAGGGAACACTTTCCCGGCGAACTCTTCCCGCGCCTTGTAAGGGTCTCCCGTCTTGTAAAGCTCTTTCAGGAAGGCCGCGTCCTCGTCGTCAAGGAGCCCGTTGTGGTTGATGTCGGCCTTGTAGGCGGCCTCCTCGGGCATGGAGAAAGGGTCCGCTATTAAAGCGGAGAGAAGCCCGGCGTCCTTCTGGTCCCATTTATTATCGGAATTAAAATCCCCCAGCATGACGAGCCTGGAGCGCATATTTATGCGGTTCACGGGCATAGTGAAATATCCCGCCGCTATAAATACCGCTATAAAGATCAGCAGGGAGCCGAAAAGTTTAGTCCCGATAGCCTTCCTCATAAAAACCCCCGTTATGTCCGCGCAATACCAGTTGCCGCCTGGCAAATACAATTTCGGTGGCGTCTTAACACGGTTTATTCTAACATTTTCCGCCCTGGGTCCAAGGACCTATACGGCGCCCGGACTTTAGACACCTTGACATGTCAAGGGGGCGGTGTATACTATTGACGCGGAAGCCGCAAGAGGCGTGCAACTTATGAAAAACATTATCGCGACCCTTACACTTGCCCTGTCCCTGGCCGGCTCCCTGGCGGCGCAGGACAATAGCCAATTCGACCTAAACGCCCTTCACGCCTCGGACGTCTCCGGGATGAGCGCCCCTTCCCTGGCCGACATCAACAATGTTCCCGTGGGTTTTGACGACATCGACACCAACCTGGCGCAGTCGCAGGTGTCCAATGTAAGCGCCAACAGCCTGCAGAACGTCTCTTTCGCCAAACCGGCCAACTTCCGCGCCTCCTGGACCGTGATAGTCTATATTAACGGCAAGAACAACCTGGCCCTGGCCGGCGCCAATGACGTTCATGAAATGGAGCAGGTCGGTTCCAACGCCTTCATAAACATAGTAGTCGAGCACGCCTCTCTTAAGTCGGAGGGCGGGCCCTTCGACGGCTCGCGCCGCATCCTCATAAATAAAAAGGGCGCGGCCTCATCGCGCCTGCTCCAGGAACTGCCCAACGCCGATATGGGCGACTGGAGGCACCTGGTGGAGTTCGCTAAATGGGCCAAGAAGTCCTTCCCCGCCGAGAAGTACATTCTGGTGGTCTGGAACCACGGCTCCGGCTGGCAGTCCGGCAGCAAATACGCCAAACCCGCCGGTTCGGTGGACAAAGGCATCTCCTACGATGACGCGGCCAAGAACCACATCACCATGGCCGAACACGCGGCGGCTCTGGCCGCCATAGGGCCGCTGGATGTTTACGGCTCGGACGCCTGCCTGATGCAGGACGCCGCGGTGCTCCAGGAACTTTCCCCTTACGCCAAGGTGATTCTGGGCTCCGAGGAGAGCGAGCCCGGCGACGGTTACGATTACGCCACCTTCCTCCGCCGCCTTTCAAGGATGCCCGGGGCCGGCCCCGCGGAAGCGGCGCGCAACGTGGTACAGTCCTGGAAGGAGTTCTACGGCAACGGTGACGTTACGCAGTCGGCGGTCCTGACGGACCAGGTTCCCGCCCTGGCCTCCGCCGAAGGGACGCTGGCTAATGCGGTGGTGGACAACTCCGACCAGCGCGCGGTGATCGGCTGCGCCCTGTCCAAGAGCGTGACACATTTCGACAATTACGACCAGCTGGACCTCGGCCAGTTCTCGGCCTGCCTGGCCGGGAAAAGCAAGGTACTGGCCGTGCAGGACGCCGCCAGGCAGGTGGTGGAAACCCTGCGCCAGAAACTGGTATTCGCCAACACCGCCAGCGGCAAGCACAGCGGGGCTATGGGCGTATCGGCCTACCTGCCGCTGGCCGATTACGATACCGACTTTGATTCGCTCAAAATGTCGAAGACCGGCTGGGCGGAGATGATCCGGTCAACGCAGAAATACGCGCAGGAGATGACAAAAAAGAGCGAAGAGCCGGCACCGGACCCCGAAGCGCCGTAAAACCTCCGCGGCACGGGAAGAAACAGAACCGGGCGCGTTTAAAACGCGCCCGGTTCTATTTTCGCGCCAACTTGCCTGGACAGCCTCGCGCCGAAGAACTAATGAGCTGAAAATTACCTCGCTATGCGGAACCCGAGGGTGGGCCCGCGGAACCCGGGGTCTACGCGGTCGCGGAAGTCGGCCCTCATAGCCCTGGTCTCACTTAAGTAAAAGGAGCCGCCGCGCACAACCCTGGCGACGCCGGAAGCCTCGTACGCCCTGCCGTCAGCCGGCGTGTTCTTGTACGAATCCTGGTATTTGTCCTGCACCCACTGCGCCACATTACCAGCCATATCGCACAAGCCCTGCGCGGTATTGCCGGCGGGCTTTGAACACACCTGCATGGTGCTGTTTTTACCGCAGCCGTAATTGCCGTTGCCGAACATCACGGCCTTGTCGCAGGTCGCCTCGTCGCTGCCCCAGGGATATTTTTGGTTCCTGCCGCCGCTGGTGGCGGCGTATTCCCACTCGGCCTCGCTGGGCAGCCGGGCGTCCTTAAATTTGGCGTACTGGCTCGCCTGGTCCCAGTTCAGGCAGTTGACCGGGTGGAACTGCCGCCCCGCCTTCCCCCAGTTGCAATATTCTCCCATGGCCGGCTCCGTGCAGCCGCCTTTATTCACGCATTCCGCGTATTGTTCCACCGTGACCGCCGTCAGCGACATGTCGAAGGTTTTGATGACGACCTCGTGTACCGGCTTGGCGTCCGCAAAAAAATTTTCCCCGCTGTCGGTGCCCATCGTGAACCTCCCGCCATCGAGAGCGATCCACTCCACCGGCTTTGCGGGCCCGGGGATGGACGCATCGTTCCCCGCAACATAGCCTTTGTGAGCGGACGCGTCGGGAACATCCCCGTCGGCGGCGGAACTGGCGGGGCCCGCCTCTTTAAGCGAATCCGTGGCGCGGACATCCCGGGGCGCGTCCCGGAAATCGGAAGGAAGGCTCCTGCGGGCGTTCCTGCCGTAGGCGAACAAGGACACTGCCGCCACCAGGCAAACGAGCGAATATTTTTTCCAGTTATTCATAAACCCCTCTTTCCCGCGGAGATGTTTAACCCTATATGAAAGTATACCCGCTCCGCCTCGATTTATCAAGAGGAAAACAAGCCTTCGCCGTCTAAAGCCGGCAGGTCCGCGAACCGCGTACAAAGGCGCCCCCTAAAACAACGCAATAATAACCAGCTCCGACCGCGCAGCTCCGCTAAAGGTCAAAAGTAAAGACCTGACCCCTTAAAAGCGGCCGCACATTACTTTGAAAGGGCAATGCTTGCAGTCGTCCTCGCTCTTTGTCGGCTCGAAAGCCAGGTCCGGGTTAAGGATCTCGTCCAGCAGAACACAGACGGCGCCCTTATATTTTTCAAAAGTGGAAGGCACATCCGGGGACTTGTGTTTGAACTGCTTATAAAGGCTTTCCTCTGTAATTTCTTCCCTGCCCAGCATCATCAGCCTGGCGTCGAAATCAGATACGGCGCGGCCGCTTATCAAAGGGTTAACCTTATCCTCAACCCCGGCCGCGGGCTTTACTTTCCCGGTCATGGCCATCAGCACATACGCCGGCAGCTGCACCGAGCGCAGGGTCTTGCCCCAATCCGACCGCGGCCCTTCCAGGTCAAATTTCTGCCAGGCGGGAACCTTGGCGCCGGAGCCGGTTTTATAATCCACTATCACTATTTTCTCGGGAGCCCCCTCGTCGCCGGGGCGCAGGTCTATGCGGTCGGCCTTGCCGGCCAGCCTGGCCTTTTTGCCCGACGGCAGCTCCAGCTCCGCTTCAAGCCAGGCCTCCACGGCCAGAGGCGTAAAGCCGCCCAGCTTCTCGATGTGGTAACGGAGTATATCCTCAAGGCGCTTCTCCAGCTGCCGCCGCATAACATAGCCGTAGCCTTTGGCCGTATCGGTTAGGTGGTAGAAAGCCATGGCCTCGGCCAGGCAAGCCATCATGACGGCCAGCTCTTCCTTAAATTCCCCCGCCGCGAAGGGCCGGCCCAGGCGGCTGCCGCGCAGGAAGTAGAGCTCCAGCGCCTTGTGGACTATATTGCCGATGGAGGCCCTGCTGATCTCCTCCGAAATTTCCTCCTGCTCGCGCAGGCCCAGCACGCTGATATAGTAGAAGCGCAGCGGGCAGGCCAGGTAATGGTTCAGCGCCGAGGGCGAGAAGACAGTCCCGGCCAGCTTCTCCATCACCCGGTCGTTCTTAACCGCGGCCGAGGGTTCTTTGTTTTTGAACGTCAGGTCGAAAAAGACGCGTTTCTCCAGTTTTTCCCGGTCGGCCCCGGCGCTCTCCAGCCGGAACAGCAGTTCCTCCACAAAGGGGCTCTTCTCGGCCTTGGAATTGTCGCGGTAGAAGATATGCGCCTCGCCTGCCCCGCCCAGCAGTGTTTCGAAATAATACTTGCGCGCCGCCTCGCGCTCGCGGCAGGCCGGGAGCTTAAGCAGCGCCCGCATGAAGTCAGACAGCACGGCGTCGCCCGCGCCGGTAACGTTAAGGGCGTCTGCGTTGGCGTCCAGGAAATAGACCCGCCTGAACTTAAGGCCGCGGGTTTCCAGCAGGCCCAGCACCTGCAGCCCCCTCACCGGCGTGCCCTCGAAGGGATACACCGCGCCCTTTACCGCCGTGCCGAAGAACTTAAAGTAGGATTGCCTGCTCCCGAAGCTCTCCCCCGCCAGCCGCGACCCGCACACCCCGTCGAGCAGCGAAAGGAAGCGCCCGGAGAAATCCCGCCAGTACGGGTGCATGTGCGCGGTAGTGGAGCGGGAAACATATGAGATAAGCTCCAGCAGCGCGCCGGCGAAAGCCCCTATAGTGGGGATGTCCTCGAAGGGGCGGATAAAAGCGTCGTGTATACCTTTTATGTGCGCGGTTATCTCCGCCCTGGTAACGGCACGGTGGTCCGGGTAATGCTCCAGCCTCTTCAGGGCGGCGTCCAGGAAATCTTTATCGGTCTCTATGGCGGATAGTTCCACGTAGCGGCTCATGCGGCCGAGGAAATGCTCGTTCAGCGCCTGGAACAGTATGCGCGTCAGCTCGGGGCTGCCCTCCCGCAGGACGCCTTTGACATAAGGGTGGAAAACCAGGTCCAGGTAGTCGGGTATGAAATAAGCCTTGCCGTCCGCGCGGTCCAGCAGTTTGCCGATGGACTCCACCAGCGAATAGACCGGCGTATGCGACACCGGGTAGCCGATGGCGATATTATTATTGTCGAAGTCCGGCAGTATATTGTGGACCACGGGGAACAGGGCGTCCGCCGAGGGTATCACTATGACGTCGCGCTCGTCGTAATCCTTCTTCTCTATTATCTCGCCGAGCGCGAACACCTCGCTGTGCGTGTCCGCCGCCTTGTGGAAGGTGAACCTGGCCGCGTCGGGCGCCGCCGGCTTATAGGGTTTAAGCGCCGGGATGAGGGCCTTCTTAACCAGGAAAGCCAGGCGCTCGTCCAGGCCCGGGCCTTCCTGGGCTATCAGTCGGAAATTAGCCAGTTTAAAAAGGTTCTCCACCAGCCGCTGCTCGGACCGGGACAGCAGAAAGAAACCGGCCACTATAACCAGCCCCTTACCGCCCAGCCCCGCTTTTTCCGGCGCTCCGGGGGCGGCCGCCGCGGCGTATTTAAGGGCCGGGGTCAGCAGGCCCTGAGCCGCCAAGGCTTCGTAGAAAGCGCCATAAAGTTTGGAGAAGCCCCCGAACTTGCCGCTGAAGTCCCGCGCCCGCGCGAACATGCCGGCGGCTTCGCCCGCCTCCAGCCCCGAGTCCAGGCCGCCCAGCTCGCGCGCGGTTATCAGCTCCTTCTTTATCTCCTCGAAATCGGCGTAGGCCTTGAAGGCCCAGGGCAGGAACCAGTCCAGCTCGGTCTTGGACTTGCCTGCCAGCGGCCCCAGGCCCTGTATGCTATTTTCCAGGCCCAGCATTATGGCCGCGGCGTCCAGCTCCCCTATCTCGGGCCCTGCGCCGCCCGCCGCCTCGGTGAGGAAAGCGGCGAACTCGTCCATGGAATAAAGCGCCGGGCATTCAAAAGACCTGCCGAGCTTTTCAAACAGCCGCTTGCGGAGAAAATGCGCGGGGCGGCGGCCGGGGAAAACCACAACGCAGTCGGCAAGATCTTTGCGCCCGGCCAGCAGGCCGGCTATATGGTCTATCAGGTCCGCGTCCTGCGGCAGAAGGGTGAATTTTCCGGTCATAAGACCTTCTCCGCGCTTTCTTCGTCCAGGTATATCAGCCAGCCCTCAGCCGGCAGGCCGGTGGCTTCGCTCACGGCTGCAGCGTATGCCCTTATCTTGTCCTGGTAAGCGGCGCTTTCGCCGCCGGTCTTGAAGTCCACTATCACTGCCCGGCCGCCTTCGATCAGCAGGCGGTCCACCCGCTTAAGTTTGCCGCCCTCCGGGCCGGAAAGATATTCGGTCTCGCGCTTCAGCTCGCGCCCGGGCTTTTTTATAAAGAAAGCGGCTATTTCGGGCTTGTTCAGCAGGCTCAGCAGCTTTGCGGTCACGCCCGTTTTCTCCGCGCGCAGCGCAGGGCTGTATTTCCAGGCGCAGGCGTCGAAGGCCAGCCCAAGCCTGTCAATCAGGCCGCTCCCTATCCAGTCCACGCGCATCAGCACTTCGTGGTAGAGCAGGCCGCGCTGGGCGGCGCGGTAGCCCTCCAGGGTGGTACCGGCGGCCGGGATTTCCGGCTCGGGGAAAACCGGCTGTTTGACCACTGAAGGTTTGTGCGCGCGCGGCTCGGCCACGGCCGCGGGATCCGGGGCGCCCTTCTCGGCGTCGGCGAATACATAATGGAATTTGGCTCCGGAGCCTTCGCCCTGCTCGTCGCCGCCGCGCACCACCAGGTTCGTAAGCTCGTTCTTCGCGCGCGTGGTCACCACGTAGAGCTCGTTCAGCGCCTGCACCTTCTCGTCAGCCTCGCGCGCCTCGCTGATGGCTTTAAGTTTAGCGTCCCACTCCGCGTAGTCTTTCTTTATGTAAACTATCTTCACGCGCTCGGGATCGCTCTTGTCGTAAAATATATTCCGGTCGGAAGCGCTGCCGCCAAGCCCGCGCTTCTCGTAGAGCAAATTGATAACCACCGGGAAGCCAAGGCCCTTGCTTTTGTGGAAGGTCATCACGCGCACGGCGTCCACGTACTCCGGCAGCTCGATGCTGAAAGCCCCCGCCGAGTCCTCGCCTTCGTCCGAGGCGAAATTTATAAAGCTGCGCGCGTCGGCCGCGCCTTTCCCCTGCAGCGAGGACAGCACCTCCAGGAATTTAACCAGGAAGCAGGCCTCCTGCGGGAAGCGCTTAAAGATCTCCAGCAGCGAGAAAGCCAGCGAGGCCAGTTCATATACGGGCAGGTAGCCCGCCTTGGAAAAAAGAGGTTCGATGAACTTCGCCCAGGCCGCGGGCTGCTGCTCCTTGAAGGCGGCGTAAAGCGGCCGGCCCTTAGCCTTCCGCTGCTCGCGCTGCCCGTCGGCCGCGCCCAATACCGTTTCCCTGTCCAGCCCCGAAACACTCAGAAAGATGTCGCCGCAGGCGAAATTAAGAAAGGCCAAGTCGTTAGCCGGGAATTCCAGGAAAGTGAACAGCGCTATCAGCTCCGCCACCGCCGGCCGCTCGCGTATATCCAGCGAGCTCATGGAAGCCACGGGGACGCCGGCGGCGTTCAGCCAGGACACCACCCCGCGGATATTCTTGTTCTGCGGCGCCAGCACGGCTATCTGGTCGTAGCGGTAACGCTTATGCGCGTCTTTTATCAGCTCCACTACTTTATCGCTCACCTGCCGGTCTAGCGGGTCGCCCGCGTCCTCGTCGTCCCCGTGATCCGCCCCGGCGGCCGCGTCTTTTACGGCCTTGCGCGAAAAGACTATCTCGCGCGCCAGCCCAGCCCCCTTCTTATCTTCCTCCACCTGCTGCGCGCAGGAGGTCAGCCCCGTAGGGTCATTACCCTCCGCCAGTATCTCGCCGCCCCTGTAGGCCGGCAGGCGCTCCTGGAAAAGCTCGTCCACATAATCCACTATCACGCCGCCGCTGCGGTGGTTCCACTTCAGGCTTTCCACCCTGTGGTTCCCGTCCTCTGTCATGTTCACCAGTGCGGTCATACCCAGCGGGTCGCCGTCGGCCCCCACGCCGTGCAGGGCCTCCATGAACTGGCGCATTATCTTGTAGTCGGCGTAGCGGAACATGTAAATAGCCTGCTTTATATCGCCCACCACGAAAAGCGAACCGCCCCGCGACAAAGCCTCCTGCACCAGCGGCAGCATGGCCCGCCACTGCAGCGGGTCCGTATCCTGGAATTCGTCTATCAGGAAATGCTGCACGCGCTCGCCCAGGCGTATATAAACCTCGGGCACGGACTGCCCGCCACCGGCTTTTAAATAATTCGTTATCTTCTTGGCTATGTCGTCTATGTGGGCCACATCTTCCAGGCCGGACTTAATGCGCTCCAACTCCGCCTTGAACTTGGGATAAAGCCGCACAAAACCGTTGAGGCGGTGATAGGCGTACAGGCTGTAGTACCCGCCTATGGCGGCGCGCACATCGCCCATCGGCCCGGCCACCCCGGGACATATGCCGACGCTCCTCACCTTGCCGCCGTTGAAGAAACCATAGTCCTGCGAGAAATTCCCGGCTATCTTTACGTGGTTGCCTGAGGCGATAGCCTCCCGGACCCCGCCCTTGAGCGCGTCGGCGTAAAGTTTGAGGACATCGGGTTTGCTTTTGTTGGCGTAGGTATACTTGCCTTCGTCCAGCGCCTTCAGGAAGGCCGCGCTTTTAAAGGCAACGGCGTCCTTGGCGGCCTGTACGGCCCGCTCGTCCGTGTCGGCCGGCACTATGCGGCCCTCGGCTTTGCCCTCGAAGGCCAGCAGGTTAGCGTAGATCTCGCGCATCTTCTCCACCGGGTCCCATGGATAGGCATTGCCCGGCGGCAGGGATTTCAGGAAATCCTCTATCTCCTGTTTGGAAAGGTGGTTCCCCGTTTCTTTTGAAAGTATGGAATACAGCGCCACGTCCACCAGGCGCTTGTGGCTCATGGTGATGTCCGGGTGCAGCGGCAGGCCCAGCTCGCCGGCCGAGGACATGGCTATACGGTTCAGGAAGCTGTCGATGGTCTGCACGTGCAGGTTGTAGTAATTGCAGAGCAGGTTCTCGAGTATCGCTGCGGCCTTAGCCTTCAGGTCCGGCATCGCCAGGCCGGTGTCCTCCATGAGCTGCGTGGTTTCGGCGCAGACAGCGCCCGAAGCGGCCCTCTTTAGCCAGTAAAGTATGCGGTCCCTCATCTCTTTGGCCGCGTTATTGGTAAATGTCACGGCAAGGATGCTTTCCGGCGCGGCCCCGTTCAGCAGCAGGCGCACGTACCGGCGCGTAAGCGCGTGCGTTTTCCCCGACCCCGCGGAAGCGCTTATAAGTATGATCTCGCTTTTCTTAACCATAGGCCGCTATAATTATATTACAGGATCCGCCCGCCGCACAGTAAAATGATAGCACAACACCGCGACAAAGGTCTGTCGTGTTGATTTTAGCCCGTGAAATGCAGGATTTACAGGTTTAAACCACAAAGGGCTCATGTTGCCTTTCCCCGTGGCCGGCTACTGGTTCCGCATAAGCAGCCGCTGCCAGCAAACCCGCCTGAAGAGGCTTTTAGAAAATGATAAACTTGAGAACGGATAGAGCGCGCATAAAGGGGATAAATATGAGGAAAGCAATACGGATTCTGGCGGGAGTGAATATGTTTATGTCGTTTGTTTTCATCTCCGGCTGCAGCGCCCCGCAGCGCATCGCGCCTACCCCCTATGCGGTGGAGAACGAGCGCAGGGTAGAACGGCCGTTCGATGCAACCTGGCAAAGCGCGGTTGAATGGTTCGCTACACATAACACCCCGATAAAAAATATCGATAAATCTTCGGGGCTGATCTCAACCGAATATTCCATGTCGATGAAGGACGCCCTGGTGTTCATGGATTGCGGCCGCGGCGATTCCACCATGACCGGGAAAGTGGAGATGGATAATTATCTGGGCAATTTCAATGTGCTGATCAAAAAGATAGACGATAATTCCACTAAAGTGGTCGTGAACGTTTTTTTCAGCTGCGCGGTTAAAAAATACAGGTACGAGAACCTGCTCAGCACTAACTATGTTCTTGAATCAAGCGTAAAAGAGGACTGCGTTTCCACCGGCAAGCTCGAAAAACAGATCCTGGATTATTTGTCGGCGAAGTAACCCGAAGCCGGAGCGAGCGCGGGAAAATGGGACCGTGGTGCATCAATACCGAAAGAGGTCACTGCCCCCTTATTTGTTCGTCAGCCGCTTCCAATTCAGTTGGCAACACTCTGTCACCGACTGACTGCCTTCCGTAGATAGCCGCTTCTTAAGCTTATCCCGGAAACTGGGGGACAGCGACTTGTTTTTAATTTCAATTTACTCTCACCGAGGTAAAACCATAAAAGGTTCCCGCCCTTTCCCCTTCAGCAAAGGTCAAAAGTAAAGACCTTACCCCTTTACCCGAATATTACGGAATATCGTGGGTGCCGCAATAATCCGAGTCTCCGGTCCACTGCTCATTGCCTTGATGATCAATAAGGTAACCAGCGAAGCAAACAAAACGATTGCCGAACTTAATAACCTTCGGATTGCCGCATGCGTTAGAGTCGCCCGACCATTCCTTCATCCCTCTGGGGCCAAACAAGTAACCGTTGAAGCAGGCGTGTCGCCCGGCCAGAACAACCCTGTTCTTATCTCCGCAGACATCCGAGTCGCCCGACCATTCCTTCAAGCCGTTTCGTCCAAATAAATAACCGTTGAAGCAGGCGTAATTGTAGCCAATTATGACTTTATTCGGATTGTTGCAGGCATCCGAATCTCCGGACCATTCCTGCAGTCCGCCAGGACCGTGCAGTGTGCCGTCCTGGCAGTAAAATGAGTCATCATCAAATGGCATTTGTTTGAGGCCCGGCGCGGCCGTAACAACACCGGAGGAAGCTGCAGCTTGCGTGGCAATACTGACGGACTGCGCCGATGCCGTCCCGCCGGATACCAGGCAGGCCGCGGCAAGTATTGTAGCCAACGTTAGAAATTTATTCATCGAAGGGCTCCTTTTACGCGAAGAGTCCGGGAATTTGCCGCTGTTCATGATATACAGCACACTGCATTTTATTCGGGAGTGCGGCTTCCGGCTCTTCCAGTGTTGGCGGGGCGCAGATACGCAGCAACCTCCAACACCATACTATGATTCTATTGTAGTGGAAAACCGCCGTCTTCTTTAAGGGCTAAAGGGGCATATTGTGCCGGTCTTTGGGCCTATACTTTTTATAAGCCGCAGGTGCATGCGCTCAGCCAATCCGGTCAGTCCTGACTCGGGTCTTGAAATTTAGCAACTGTAGGTCGCAAGGTTTTTGGGAAACTGGCAACAGCGACCTGTTTTTAATTCCAATTTACTCTCACCAACCGAAACAGGTCGCTGCCCCCTATTCAGCAATGGGGATATTAAGCGCTTCAGGCCTGGAAATGTCATTCAAGCCCTCCCATCCGCATCATCACGCCCGTTAAGTTATCCGCGGCCAGCGAACAATCCGGCTGACAATTGTAAGAATTTATTTACAGTTGTTAATTTTAGGAACCAAAAGGTAGCAGGCTCCTTTATACCTTTGTACTATTGGGATAGCCTTTTTGTGAAGCAAAGCCTCCGGATCAGAAATGTATAATACTATGCTGAAGGCTATGATCACGGATCTAAACTTGGGCGGCCATGAATAAAAAGAATGTCTATATTGTCGGGGGCGGTATTGCGTCGCTCTCCTGCGCCGCGTTCCTTATAAGGGACGGGCGCGTCCCCGGGGGTAACATAAGCCTGTACGAAGAGGGCGGTACGCTGGGCGGCAGCCTGGACGGCGCAGGCTCGCCGGAGAGCGGCTATGTAATCCGCGGCGGCAGGATGCTCAATTTTGAAACTTTCGAATGCACCTGGGACCTCCTCCGTTCCATTCCCTCGCTGGGCGATCCCGGCAGATCGGTCATGGACGAGATCGTCGAGTTCAATAAAAAGGGAAGAACGCATTGCCGGGCTCGGCTGGTGGACGGGAACCGGCAAAAGGTGAACGCGGCCTCTCCCGGACTGAGCTGGCGGGACCGTTTCGACCTGCTTAAACTTTCGGCGCGGTCCGAGGCGGCCATCGGGGACAGCCGGATAGAGGATTGCTTTAAGCCGGCTTTCTTCAATACCGTTTTCTGGCACCTGTGGGCCACTACTTTCGCGTTCCAGCCCTGGCACAGCGCCGCCGAGTTCCGGCGGTACGCGGACAGGTTCCTGCATATCTTCCCGCACTTTCACACGCTTGAGGACGTGTCCCGCACGCCATACAACCAGTATGACTCGCTGGTCCTGCCGCTCTCTAAATGGCTGAAAGAGCAGGGCGTCCGGTTCGAACTGGGCAGCCGGGTGACGGGACTCGACTTCAGGACGGACGGAAATACCAGGACCGTAGAGCGGATACGGTACGCGCGGCGCGGCGAAAGTTTTGAAATAGCGGTAAACCGGGAAGACCTGGTGTTCGCCACCATAGGCTCCATGACCGCGGACTCCAGCCTGGGGGCCATGACGCGGGCGCCCTTGCTTGAAACAGGCAAGAAGGACGGCGCCTGGACCTTGTGGGAAAGCCTCGCAAAAGACAACCCGGACCTGGGCCGGCCCGCCGTGTTCTGCGGGCATCCCAACGAATCAAAATGGGAATCTTTCACTGTAACGCTGCGCGACCCCGCCTTCTTCAGGAGAATGGAGGAATTCACCGGGAACGAGGCAGGGACCGGCGGCCTGGTCACGTTAAAAGATTCCAACTGGCTCATGTCGGTAGTACTGTTCCGGCAGCCGCATTTTATAAATCAGCCGCAGAACATACAGGTCTTCTGGGGTTACGGCTTATTCCCCGACAGGACCGGCAACTTTGTTCAGAAAAAGATGTACGAATGCACCGGCGAAGAAATCCTGACCGAGCTCTGCGGCCACCTGGGGTTCGAGAGCGAACTGCCGCTGCTGCGCGAAACCGCCACGGCGATTCCCTGCCTGATGCCGTATATAACCAGCCAGTTCATGGCGCGAAAGCCGGGCGACCGCCCTCCGCCCGTCCAGAAGGGCTATCCCAACCTGGCCCTGCTCGGCCAGTTCTGCGAGATTCCCGGCGATACGGTTTTCACCGTGGAATATTCGGTACGCTCGGCGCAGACGGCGGTCTACGCGCTGCTGAAGCCGGGCAAAAAGGTGCAACCCATCTACAAGGGAAAACGCCATATCGGCGTGCTTTGGAACGCCCTCAGGACCATCCTGAAATAGCAAAGCGCCCCCGCGCATGCGCGGAGGCGCCTTGATTTGCCAAGCCGGTCCTATTTTTTCAACAGGATGACGGTCTTGAACGCGCAATACGGCGCCGTAGTGATGAAGTTCTTGTGAAAATTCCGCACGGCGGGCATATCCTTCATTAAATTCTGCTCGTTCGGGCCCGGCAGCCTTTCCCAGAAAAAAACGTCTATCTTCTTGGCCTGCAGGGCGGCGAACCTCGCCGAAGACTCGATGGACATAACCTCGATGTTCTTGCCTATTATTTTCGAGATCTCGGCCAATAGCGCGATATTGTAGCCGGCAGGTTTGCCGTTGGCCGCCACGTAATCGAGCGGCGGCATATCCCCGGATACGCCTACATAGACGGTTTCCTTGTAAGCCGTTTTCTCCGTTTTCGGCATGGCGGGCTCACGGCCCACAGGCAGCCCGGTGACCCAGGTCTTGTACAGCTCGGCGCCTTTCCCGGAAGCTTTAAGCTTGCCTATGGCATAATTGAGAGAATCCCTCAGCTTGACGTCGGCATGCCTTAAGACCATGGAAAGGCTGTTGTTGCGCGTGAAAATAACGGTTTTATATTCCGGGTTCCGCTGGCTGATATAATCCGCGGCGATATCCCCGGTCAGCATAAAATCGGCCCTGCCGGATTTCAGCATGGCCAGGCCGCTGGCCAGGGAATCGGTGTAAACGAAGTTTTTTATTTGGGTGCCAAGGTAGTCGTTCATGGCGGCCGTCAATTGATCTTCGCTGAACACGGAGGCGCTGGCTGTGCCGGTCTTGCCGTTCAGGAAAGAAAATTCCGGCTTTGCCGCGGTTTTTTTAACGGCGGCTGCCGGACGCGGCGTCTTGACGGCCTGCGCCTGCGCGGACAGCGCCGCGGGCGCCGCTAACATTACGACCGTTGCCAGTACGGACATCCATTTGTGTATTTTCATTTAAAGAACTCCTATATTTTAATTTTGAACCTGCTGAGACCGTCCGCGTGGCTGAACACTATCTCCGCCGACATCTTTTTGACCATGAAGATGCCCAGGTAGTCGGGGTCCACGGCGCCGCCGGCGGAAGCCGAGACCTTCCCGAACGGGTCTACACTCTTCCCGTCATGTGCTATTTCAACGGCTATCTTTTTATCCGCGTCCCCGTATTCCACCGTGACGTTTATGTCGGGCTGCCGGGGCTTTTCGTAGCAATACTTTAAGATATAGGTAATAACCTCTTCAAGCGCCAGGTTGGCGCCGTTGACCTGTTTTTTTTCGATGGCGTACTTGGCGCAGAACAGTTCAAGCCGGGCGCACATCCCGATCAGGTCGAAATTATAGGAATCGACTTTATAGTTAAAGGTCTTCAATTTCCTGATAAAAGCTATGGTTTTTTCCCTTTCAGGGTTTACCAGTATTTTTTCCGGGGAGCCGCTTTCGTAAACGCCTTGCTCCTCCATGAACAGGACCCTGTCCGCCACTTCCCGGGCGAAATTCATCTCGTGGGTAACTATGACCATGGTAAAGCCCTGTTTAGCCAGCGCGCGGATGACAGCCAGCACCTCGCCCACCATGGAGGGGTCCAGGGCCGAGGTGGGCTCGTCGAAAAGGAGGATCTCCGGGTCCATCGCCAGGGCCCTGACGATGGCGATACGCTGTTTCTGTCCGCCCGACAGCTGGTCCGGGTAGCTGTCCTTTTTATCCAGAAGGCTTACGGTTTCCAGCAGTCCGCAGGCCCGGGATATCGCCTCGGCGCGCGGGAGCTTCCTCACCTTGACCGGCGCCAGGATTATATTTTCAAGGACGGTGAGGTGGGAAAAAAGGTGGAAGTTCTGGTAAACCATCCCGACTTTTTCCCTGACCTTGTTTATATCGGTTCTTTTATCGGTAATATCCACGCCGTTCAGGGTTACGCGGCCCGAGTCGGGCTTCTCGAGCGCGTTGAGGCAGTACAGCAGCACGCTTTTGCCGGCGCCGGAAGGGCCTATTATAGCCACGCATTCGCCTTTCTGTATCTCCAGGTCCACGCCGGACAGCACCCGCAGCCCGCCGAAGCTCTTTGAAAGATTCTCTACTTTTATCATCCGGCGGTCCTTGTTTTCCGGCCGGCCAGGGTGAACAGCAGGTGGGTGGCGTAAGCCAGGAACAGGTAGATGACAATGCCCAGGAAAATGACGAAGAAAGGATCAGCCGTTCTGGCGCCGGTCGCGTTTATAACCCGCGTCAGGTCGGCGATGGTGATGTAGCCCACGACGGAAGTCCACTGGATGACGTTGATGACGGCGTTCTGATAGACCGGCCTGGCATACGCGCCAGCCTGGGGAAGGGTGATATGGTAAAAAGCGCCAAGCCGCGTGAAACCGAGGGTTCTGGCCGCCATTACCTGGCCCGGGTCCACGGAGGCCAGGGCGGCTTTCATTATCTCGGCGATGTGGGCCGCGCTGTTCAGTCCGAAGGCGATTATAGCGATGTGGATAGCGTCCAGCCTGGTCCTGGCGAAGACCACGTAAAACAGTAGCATCAAAAGGAGCAGGATAGGCGTGCCCCTCATTACCACTATGTACGTTCTGGCCGCGAACCTTACCGCCTTGCTGCCGGAGTAATGCATGGCGCAAAGAACGGCGCCGAGGAGGGTGCCTAAGAAAAGACCGGCAAGAGTGATGAGCAGCGTGACCTTAAGGCCGGAAAGTATATACAGGTACGAGTCCCCCGCTATTAAATTAGCGTGTATCGACTCGGATAGTTGGGTGAATATCTGCATAAGCCTTACGATTCCCGCTGAATGCGCCATATTTTGCGCGCGCTGTATCTCAATTATACAGCATCGCCATGGCAGTCTCAAAATATCGTTAAAACTGGGGCGAGCGGCGGCGGCATAAACCTCCGGGAGCGAAAAGCCGAAGCGGGAAAGCCTCCCGGTTTTTGTATCATTATTAAGCGAAATCCGGACCTGTTCCGGCCTTTAAGCGCACGCTATGGACAAAGACATGACCGGAACCAATTTTCCTCCCTCCAGCCCGGGAAACCCGGCGGTTTCTTTTGACATTCAGAGCGGTCTTTACGGGAAAATGAAGCAGGCGCTTAAGGGAACAAAGATCTATCAGGACCTGGGCCTGGAACAGATAAATACTTACGAAGAATACGTGCGCGAGGTTCCCGCCAGGGATCACGAATTTTACGAAAGCTATGTTAAAGAGCTGGAAACCGTCCCGAACCTCCTGTTTACCGACGAATTGAAATATTACGGCGTCTCCAGCGGCACAAGCGGCGAAATATGTAAAAAGATCCCGTACAACTCGGCCATGGTCGGTATCTTCCTGTCTTTCCAAAGGGACATTGGCTGTATAGTGGCCGCCCGGACCGCCGGCGTGAACCCGGCTACGAGCATGCAGTTCACATATGGCTCCCATTATGTTTCCCGGGAGGCCGGGAAGATCCCCCGGGGCTACATCTCGGGATTAATAGCCGCCTTCGCCGCGAAGAACTTCAGGCCCGACCTCCTGTTCCCGAGCATCGCCGCCCTTCGCATTCCCGGCTGGGCGGAGAAAATGGCCGCTATCGCGGAGGAAGTAAAAGACAAGGACATACGCGTTATGTCGGGCGTGCCGTCGTACCTGATAAATATTTTAGAGGAAATAAACCGCAGGCTGAAAATAAATAATTTGCGGGAGATCTGGCCCAATCTCGAGGCCTGCTGCTATTCCGGAACTTCCATACAGAACTACCGCGAACGCTTAGACGAGCTGGCGGGACTGCCCCTTAAATACACAGGGGTGTATCTTTCTACCGAGGCCCCCCTCGGCCTGACGCGGACGGCCTCGGGCGATTATTCATTTAACACCGGCCTGGTCCTCTACAGTTTCAATCTTTTCAGCGACCCGGACGGCAAAACCCTCGGTATCCATGAGCTGGCGCCGGGCGGGGAATACCTGGTGAACATCGGCACGCCGAACGGGTTCATTAAATATGCCCTGAACGACGTGATTCGGGTCACCAGGACAGAGCCCTGCATAGAATTCCAGGTGATAGGACGCAAAGGCCCGGACATCAATATAGCTACGGAAAAAGTCCCGCTGATTGTGACGAACAGCGCCATAGCCGAAACGGGAAAGAAGCTGCGGATTGCCATCCGCCACTATTTCCTTTACCCTTCACAGAACAAAAACATTCCCTGTTATGAATGGCTCCTTATCTGCGACAATGCCGGGAATATACCGACGGAGACGATTTCTGGCGCCCTCGACAGGGAACTGATGGCGCTCGCGCCGAAATATAAAGACCGCCGCGACAGCGCCACGATCGGAGCGCCCATCGTTAAGATCCTCCCGGCGGGACTGGAGAAGGTTTGTTTCGAAAAATACAATCAGAAAGGGCAGATGAAGCTGAAAAGCATATTCGACGGCAAAAGCTCTTTCATCGACTTTATACGGCAGATAGATCCAGAAGCGGCCGCGAAACTGGATTAGGGAGAGCGGCGCGGCGGATGTTTAACCCGGCTGCGGGCCCTTGTACTCCAGCAGCATCATGGTTATATCGTCTGACTGGTCGCCCCCGGAATAATCCACCAGCATGGTCAGCAGCCGGCCCAGCACTTCCTTTACCGGCAGGCCTTTCAGAAGTTTAAGTTCCCTGAGCAGGCGCTCGTCCGAAAACAGCACCTTGTTCCTGTCCATGGCCTCGGTAACTCCGTCGGTGTACAGGAAGAACCTGTCGCCGGGGGCGAGAGTAAGCGTCCCCCGCTCGAACTCCATCCCCTCCATGGCGCCCACCACCATGCCTTTCGTCCGCCACAGGTACTCTACAGTGCCGTCTTTCCTTATGAGCACCGGCAGGTTGTGCCCGCCGTTAGAAAACTCTACCACCCCTGTTTTGGTGTTGAGGATAGCGAAAAACGCGGTAACGAACATCGCTTTATCGTTGCCTTTACTAAGCTCGGCGTTAACCTGGTCAAGCACGGCTTCGGGCGGCGTCCCCCGGACAGCAGTCGCCTTGAAAAGGGTTTTTGTAACCGCCATAAAAAGGGAGGCCGGCACGCCCTTCCCGCTGACGTCGCCGATGACGAAACAGAAATGTTCCGGGTCCGCCGCGAAGAAATCGTAAAGGTCACCGCCCACCTCCCTGGCCGATTTAAGGACAGCGAAAAGGTCCAGTTCCGGCATGCCGGTGAAAGGCGGGAAGATCTTGGGGAGTATGCTTAGCTGGATGTCGCGGGCGATGTTAAGCTCGCTCTCTATCCTCTCCCTGGCAGCGGTAGCCTCCGTAAGGCGGGCTATATGGTTCTTCAGCGACATCTGCATCGCGGCGAAGGCGCGGGAGAGCACCCCCACTTCGTCCTGCGAGCGCGTCTCGGGCATGTCGACGTCCAGGTTCCCGGCGGCGATCTCGGCGGTGGCGTCGGCCATGTGCGTAAGGGGGCCGGTTATGGAGCGGGCCTCGGAAACCACCACTACAAAAAGGACCAGCATGCCCGCCGCGCTGAGCAGCAGCACCAGCCAATTGAGGCGGGTCAGGTCGGCCAGCAATTCAACCTGGGGGAACAGGACCGCAAGGGACCAGCCGGAGGAAGTGACCGGCGTGTAATACAAAAATCCCGGTTTCCCCGCGTCAAGCCTGGGCGTATGCACAAAATCCGTCCGCCCGCCCAGCATGCCGCGGCCGATAGCCCGCAGTTTTGTGTCGCCGAGCTCTTCGGCGAGCCCGAAAATGCTCTGGTTCATTACGAATGCGTTGTCCGGGTGGGTGACAAAATCCCCGTTCTTCGAGATCAGAAAGACATACCCGGTATCGAGGATCTTTATGGTGGCCACCAGCTCGCGCAGCCACCCGAGCGACATGTCGGCGGTGACAACGCCCGTAAAGGTACGCTTCCCGTTGACCAGCCGGTAGAAAGGCACGGAATAGGTGGCCATCAGTATATTGCCGCCGCCCTCGTCGTAATAGGGTTCCGACCACTGCGCGTGGCCGCTCTCTTTAGGGATCTGGTACCAGTCGGCCAGAAAATAGTTGTACTCGCTGCTTCCCAGCCAGGAGTACGTAAGGGATTTTTTAGTGCGGTAATAATACGGGAAGGCGTATTGCTCGTTCTTCCCGAAGGCGTAGGGAGCGAAGGAGACGCCGCAAGCGTAGATCTCCGGGTTTTTTTCCAGCTCCGACCTCAGCAGCCCGAGAATTTCCTCCCTGGCTACGGGGCCGCGCTCCATGGTTCCCGCCATATTGTCCGGGCCGCGCTGCACGGAGCGCAATATCCCGTCGATACGCGCCACCGTTCCCAGCGTCAGGTTCCGGGCGTTCTCGGCGGTATTCTTCTCTATCAGCTTCCTGGTGAAGCGGTAGTACGTCCCGAAGATCAGGACGAAGATCAGCATCACGCTGCCCGAAAATATCAGCGCGAGTTTAAAAGCTATGCCTTTCTTGAAGGTTATCACTTGGTTACACAATCCCTGTAGAACGCGTTAAAATCTACGCTTTTCCAGCCGCCGGCCGCCGCCAGTTCGGAGGCTACGCGTTCGTAATCGGCCCGCTTCAGTTCCCCGCCGCGCGCGCCCGCCCCCCCGGGAAATATCAGGCCCTGCATTTTCTCCAGCATCCATTTCTGGTGCATCCGGTTAGCGGGGAGGTGCGCGTCCGCCATGCGGCGCAGCACTATGTTTATAGTTTCATCCTGGTGCCCGAAGGCGTATTTCCAGCCCTCGACCGTGGCTTTGACGAAAGCCGCGGCTGCGGCGGGATCCCGGTTGTAATTTTTCTCCAGCATGTAGAGCCCGTCTTCCGGGAAATTGAGCCCATAATCGTAAAAGAAGAAGGTGGTCAGCTCTTCTGGGTTCAGCCCGGAGTTGAGTATGGTGTGATACTCGTTGTAGATCATCGCCGAGGCGGCGTCGGCCCCGCCGCGCAGGAACAGGTTTATGGAATGCGCCTGCGGGATAACGTTAACATGAAGATGGTATTTCCTGAAAAGGGCAAGCGGCTGCAGCTGGAAACTTTCCCAGAGCGCCACCTTTTTCCCGTCCAGGTCCTGCAGTTTGCGGATGCCGCTCGACTTTTTGGCCACCAGCATCAGCGCGGAGCGCTGCACCATCTGGGCTACGTTCACCAGCCGTACGCCCTGCGAACGTTCTTTAATGGCCTCGGAAAGCCAGAGCGTGCCGATGTCCGCTTTCCCTTCTTTAAGCAAAACATCGGCCGGTCTTTCGGGGCCGCCTTTCAGAATTTCCACCTCCAGCCCCTTTGAGCGGTAAAAACCCTTTTCAAGGGCCACGTAGTAGCCGGCGAACTGCGCCTGGGGGCTCCACAGCGGTATGAAAGACAGCTTTTTGGGCGCAGCCAGGGCCGGCGCCGGCAGAATACAGGCGCAAACGCAGAGCGACAGGAACAGGCGAGGGAGCTTCATGGTGTTTTAATTTCCCGGAAGACCAGGGTAAGAACGTTCAGCCCGGAAAGGCGGCGGTAACTTACGCCGTCGGCCATTTTTTTTATCAGATAAGCCCCCAGCCCTCCGACCGGGCGCTCGGCTATGTCCTGGGCCAGATCCGGGTCCGGAAGTCTGGTGATATCGAATTCGCGGCCGGAATAGCGCAGCTCGACCGTGAACGCCCCGGCGCCGCGGGAGCAGGTTATCTCTATCTCGCCGGCCTTGCCGGGGCTGGCGTATTTAAAAACATTGGTAACGGCTTCTTCTAGCGCCAGGTCTATCTCGCCTATGCGCCGCGCGGAGAACCCCGCCGCGGAAGCCGCCGCGGTAACGCAGGCCGTTATAGCCGGAAGATTCTCCAGCAGGGCCGGCAGCTTCAGGTGCCCGGTGGCGTCCATAGGGCTAAAGCGCTTTCAGAGCTTCCGCGTCGGAATCGTAGGTCTTGAAGATACCCTGGAAGCCGGAAATGGAGAAAACTTCCTTGACGTGTCCCTGAAGTCCGGAAAAAACCAGCTTCCCGTCCTTTTCTTTAAGGAGTTTCGCGGAAGCCAGGATGCTCCGCAGGCCCGCGCTGCTGATGTACT
>CAISZM010000045.1 GCA_903889965.1 uncultured Elusimicrobia bacterium | reverse complement strand
CTGGAGGTCAGGGTTCTTCAGGCACCGCGTCGGCTACACCGTAGCCGCGCTCCGCGCTCAACCACCGCGCTTACGCAAGCGGTGGTTTCCGTGAGGGCCTTCAGAACCCTGACCTCCAGCCACCCGCTCCACTGACATTGATGGCGGGTGCGCTACGGTGTCCGTGGCAAACCTCTGGTAGCCCAGTCCACCCCGGCAGGGTTTTGCTCCCCATCCCCACACCCCCCGCTCCATAAATAATTTTAAAAAAATTAGAGAAACTCAAATGACAAAGTCGTTGTGGGTGAGGCGGCTGGGACATACCCCTGAACACCCGTTGCGGAAAGGGGTCCCGCCATCAAAGTTTGGCGGGGGAAACCGACGCAAGCGTGGACTCCGGGACACTGTAGCGTTTCCTCGGCCCGGGTGGGCAGGGGTATGCCCCGGGCGCCTTTGTGCTAACCTGCGGCTCTGAACCTGAAGTTATCCTGCTATATATACCAGTCCTGCTTATAATAAAATCCGTCGTCACCTGCCCCGTTAGGCGCACTGGCGTTTGGGCCTTTCGGCCCTTGGCCTGAGGCGCCGGCCGTGTATAATATCCGCGGGGAGCCTGCGAGATCGCGGGCAAAGGGGGCAGGTATGACTTGGGAGGAAATGACAAAGAAGTACGAGCGGGAGTCCCGCGTGACAAAGACCGGGAAGAAGGCTGCGGGATTGGATCACAACTGGGAAAAGCTGGTAAGATCCACGGACAAGCTTTTGTGGCTTTTCGCCTTGTCCAATAAAAGGAGGGGGCCGGTCAAGGGCGGGTAACCGGTTCGGCGGCGGCCCTTAATTCAGGGCCGCGTTTTATTTTTCCAGTTTTATGGAAAGTCCTTTGGTGAAGATGTATACGCGGCCGGGGCATTTCCCGCGCAGGTCGCCGGTGCGGAAAACCCCGAGGTTGCCGTGGGTGTTCAGCATCGCCTCAAGGTAGATCCTGGACGTCAGCAGGTCCGGCATTATCAGGTTGGACGAGTTTATCTCGAATTCCACGGGGAAGACGGGGTTTATTATCTTCTTTACGGCCACCGGAACCCCGCCGTCGTTGCTGGCCACCACGAACAGCATGCTGTTCGGCGCCGGGAGGGCTTGAGAGGCCGCGCCTCCCAGTTCCACTGTCCCGGAGGCCTTGAAAAAGTAGCGCAGCGCTTCGGGATAGCCGAAACGCCAGGCCCCGAAGACGGCCGCGGCGAGGGCCGCCGTCCAAAACAGTTTTTTTACCATAGTTTTAATTTTATAAAATAGAAGGTGAGAGAAGAAGCCTCAGTTGAACCGCGCGCCGGAGCGGCGCCAAGGATCTCTTGCCGCGTTAAAGTCCTAAGCCGCATGCCCGACGGAGTCCGTCCAGGGAGTCGCCGAAATAATGAACAGATACATCGCTTCCGCCGTGGCTGAAATGGACAAGGTCAATGTTTCAAAGCTGGAGCATCCGGGTTGCCAGGCTCTGGACCCGTCCTCCTGCCGTTTCCTGGCCGCTTTCATACGGGCGACGGGCGCCAAACGTATACTGGAATTCGGTTCCGGTTTTTCCACTCTGATGATGGCGCGCGAGATAGCCGCGCTGGAAGGAAATTACCTGCTCTCCGTAGATGATTCGGAGCGGGATTCGGCCCAAGCCAGGGAAGTTTTTGAGTCTTCCGGCTGCCAGGCCAAGGTGGAATTCCGCCTGGCTCCGCTGCGCCCCAGGTTCTACGGGAGCAGGCTGCTGTTATCCTATAGTCTGCCAAAGGGTCTCCTTGAGGCGCTGGGGCCTTTCGACCTGGCGCTGATAGACATCCCGCGCCGGGATTTCGGACGGGAGTCTGTGTTCTACGACGTTTTCCCGGCCATGGCGCCGGGTGGATACATAGTGGCGGACGATGCCAACCGGGAGGGCATGGAAAAGATCTGCGTGCGAAACTGGGTAGCCGCGTACGGCGAAGCCATGGATCCCGTGCTGCTCGAGGGTATCGGCGACGGCCTGGGGATCATCGAAAAGATCTCCGATGCCTTGCCTTCATATTCAAACAGGAACGCGCTGCCGACCGCGTTCAGGACGCTGCGCAACCTGGGCGGGCTGATGTTCCGTTCCCGTGCCGGGGCCGACGGCCCGCCGGGATAAAGCCGGAAGATTTCCGCGCTTATGAAGCAATACCATTTCCTTCCCGTTTTATTGACGCTGGCCGCCTCGTACATAGGACTGCATTTCTACGCAGCGCGCTGGCTGACGCGGAGTTTCTGCCTTGGCCCGGCCGCGGCGCAGGCTCTGCGCGCGGCGCTGCTCCTGGCCGCGTTCTTCGCTCCCTTCGCCATGTACCTGCGGCGCGCCCATCACGGCCCCGCCCTTGAGGTCTTCTACAACTTCGGCTACGCCTGGATGGGAATTATCATGGTGGCCGCCATGGTATTCTTCCTGTCGGACCTGGCAGCTTTCCCTCTGCGCCGTTTCTGCGCGGAACTCGCCGCCAGGCGGCTGCCGGCGGCGACTTTATTCGCCCTGACCGCCGTCCTCGCGGTCTCTTTTTACGGGGGTTTGAAAACTCCTCCGCTTAAAAGAATAACGGTGCCTATCCGGAACCTGCCGGCGGGGCTGGAGGGATTCAAAATAGCCCAGATATCCGACATGCACGTGGATTCGGAGTGGAAGCTGCGCCAGCTGCGTGGGATAGTGGGGGAACTGAACCGGGAAAAACCTGACCTGGTGCTTATAACCGGAGACCTGATCGACCCGGGGCTAACCTGTCAGGAAGGTCTGCGCGGGATCCTGCTCTCCATAAAGAGCCGCCTGGGGCTATTCGGTTCACTTGGCAATCACGAATACTATTACGGGCTGGACAAGTCTATTGGCTGCTATAAGGATTTCGGGATAAAATTGCTGAAGAACGAATCCGTAGACCTTAAGGAACTGCGGCTGACGGGTCTGGGAGACATCCATACGGAGAACCTTTCGGGCGCCGATGTCACGCGTCTGCTTGAAAAGAGCAAAAGCCGCGAGTTCACCGTAATAATGAGCCACCAGCCGGTCTACTACGACCTGATGGCCGCTGAAGGCGATTACCTCGTCCTGTCCGGCCACACGCACCGCGGCCAGATATTTCCCTTCCACATCTTCACCCGTATCTTTTATCCTTATTTCTACGGCCTGTACCGCATAAAAGACAGCGTTTTTTATGTAACCTCCGGCGCCGGCACCTGGGGCCCCCCGATGCGCTGGCTGGCCCCGGCCGAAGTGCCTATACTTACCCTGAAAAAATATTGAAAGGTTCAGTTCCCTTCCCGGAGACCCAAAGGGCCTACACGGGCTTGGGCTATTTACCATTTCGTGCCTAGACCCTTGGAACCTTGCCGTTTTCCGCCATGGTGATAGACTATACCTGTAGCAAGACCAAGGAGGTAGTAAATGAAAACAGTTCTAAATAACCTTACGCTTGCCGTAGCTTTATTTTCACTTCCAGCTGCCGCGATAGCGGCCGGGCCTAAAGACTACCTCCCGGAATTGCAGGGCCGGCCAGGATCTTCCGAAATGAAATCGCCGGGTGCGGATAACACGCAGAGCGAGGAGGCCCTGGTCTCCACGGTGGAATCATACCTGGATTCCGCTTCCCGGAAGGGTCCCTACGAGGACAATATAAAAGCCAGGCTGAAGGCTATAGACGCCATCTGGTCGCTGGGTGAGATAGGCGACCCCAAACTGATGGCGAGCCTCACCAAGTTCTACTCCGAGACCGACAGCGTAATAAAGGTGAACCTCATCATAAGCATGGGCAAGCTCAAAAAGGCCGCCAATGCCGGCCCCTACCTGTCCGCCATAGCGGACTCGGTCGACGAATCCGAGGCCGTGCGCGCGGCTGCTTTCGAAGTGCTCGCCGAGATAGGCCAGGCTCCCAAGGGCGGCCCGGTCGCCCCGTCTAAAAATATCAGCATAGAGAAAGGTGATATCATCTTTACCGGCGGCATAGGCGGAACCCTGGCAAGCTTTGGAAGCTCCGATCTGCCCATAGGCCACGCCGGCATATTCGGCGGCACCGAGATAAAGAACGGGAAGATCAACGTGATGATAATGGACTGCGTGCCCGACAGTTTCAACCCGGGGGGCGTGCGCAATATAACCTCCTGGAAAAACTTTACGCACCACTTCAAGTTCCCCTTCTACGGCAACCGCACCACCAATCCCAAGCCCACGGCCGCGCAGCGCGAGAAGATAGTGAAGATGGCCCTCGCGATGGGTAAGCTGGGTCTCCATTACAGCGACTCGCACGTCTCCCAGAAGGGTCCGACGGATTTCGATTGCGTGGGTTACGTGGAGTATCTTTACGAGCATGTGGGGTTGAATCCCACGGATGATTCCTACGAGACCGGTTTGGGCTGGCCGCTTACGCCCTTTGAGCAGTTCATGGCTACCACGCCGAATGTGCTGCCCCAGGTGCCTTTCGCGCCTAAGCCCGCGGCGGTGAGCGCGCCTTCGGCCGCGGTCTATAACACCCTTAATTCCCTTCCGGCGGCGTTCGGCCTGAAAGGGCAGCTGCCGGACATTAATTCCGAGGTAGAGCCCGCTACCGCCGACTAAGGATCGGACCGGTTCACGCAAAAAAACGCCCCGCGGTAAGCGGGGCGTTTCTATTTGACGGCTCTTGCCGCCTGCTCGCTGCAAAGGGCGGTTATGCGCCGGTCTCCATGTTCCTGAAAAAATCCCCGCCTTTGTCGTCCACCAGTATGAAAGCCGGGAAATCCTCCACGTCTATGGCCCACACGGCTTCCATGCCCAGTTCCGGGTAGTCCAGCGTCTCCACCTTTTTAATGTTCCTTTCGGCCAGCAGGGCCGCGGGCCCCCCCGGCGAACCCAGGTAGAAGCCGCCGTATTTTTTGCAGGCATCGGTCACGGCCTGAGAGCGGTTGCCTTTGGCTATCATGACCATGGACGCGCCTCCGGACTGGAGCAGTTCCACGTAGGAATCCATGCGGCCGGCCGTCGTGGGGCCGAAAGAGCCGGATGGCTTGCCTTTCGGCTGCTTTGCCGGCCCGGCGTAGTAGACAGGATGTTTTTTCAGGTATTCCGGCAGCGGTTTGCCCGCGTCCAGCAGTTCCTTGAATTTGGCGTGGGCGAGGTCCCGCGCCACAACGATGCGGCCGTTGAGGGAAAGCCGCGTGCCTATGCGGTGCCGGGAAAGCTGGCCCAGTATTTCTTTCATCGGCTTGTTCAAATCCACGCTTACGCAGTTGGCGCAGGAGGAGAACTTGGCGCGTATTTCAGCCGGGATCAGGCGCGCGGGGTCCCTGTCCATTTCCTCCAGCCACACTCCGTCCCGGTCTATCCGGGCCAGTATGTTGCGGTCGGCCGAGCAGGAGACCCCCATGCCTATAGGCGCGGAGGCCCCGTGGCGGGGCAGGCGCACCACGCGGACGTCGTGCGCGAAGCAGCGGCCTCCGAATTGCGCGCCATAGCCCAGCTCGCGCGAGGCCGCGAGCAGTTCAGCCTCCATATTTTTATCGCGGAAGGCGCGCCCCGTTTCGCCAGGGTCGCATGGCAGTCCGTCGAGGTAGCCCGCGGAGGCCAGCTTTACGGTTTTCAGGCACATCTCGGCCGAAGTGCCGCCTATTACGAAAACTACGTGGTAAGGGGGGCAGGCAGCGGTCCCGAGCGACTTCATCTTTTCCGTCAGGAAAGGTTTGAGCCTTTCCGGGGTCAGCGTGGCCCGGGTCTCCTGGTAAAGCATGGTCTTGTTGGCGGAGCCTCCGCCCTTGGTGACGAAGAGGAGATCGTACGACAGGCCCGGCTTTGCGTATATATCTATCTGGGCCGGAAGGTTGTCGCCGGAGTTCTTCTCCCTGTACATGTCCAGCGCCAGCGTCTGCGAATAGCGCAGGTTCTCGCCGGTATAGGTTTCCCAAATTCCCCTGGAAAGCAGTTCTTCGTCGTTCGAACGGGTCCAGACCTGCTCGCCTTTCTTAGCCACCACGGTGGCGGTGCCGGTGTCCTGGCAGAAAGGCAGTTCGAAGCGGGCCGAGATGGCCGCGTTGTCCAGCAGGCAGAAGGCTACGAACTTGTCGTTCTCCGAGGCTTGCGGGTCGGCGAATATGGCCGCCACCTGCGCGTTGTGCGCGGGGCGCAGCAGGAAGGATACATCGCGCACGGCTTCGCGGGCCAGTTTAACCAGCGCTTCAGGGGCTATTTCCAGTATTTCCCTGCCCCCGGCTTCCGTCAGCTTAACGCCTTCTTTGGAAAGCAGGCGGAATTTGGACGATGTCTTCGGCAGCTGGAATAACTCGCTGTACTTGAATTCAGGCATAAGCCCTCCGCGGATGCCGCTTAAAGACCTCTCAGCGCTTCGAGAACAGGTTAGCGATCAGGAATTCCCGGTTCATCCTGGCTATGTTCGAAACTTTTACGTTCTTGGGACAGACGGCCTCGCATTCGTACTCGTTGGTGCAGTTGCCGAAGCCTTCTTTGTCCATGGCGGCCACCATGTTGAGGGCCCGTTCGGCCCTTTCGGGGCCGCCCTGGGGGAGGAGGGCGAGCTGGGAGATCTTCGCGCCGGTAAAAAGCATCGCGGCGCCGTTGGGGCAGGATGCGATGCAGGCCCCGCAGCCTATGCAGGCGGCCGAGTCCATGGCCTCCTCCGCTTTGTCCTTCTCGACCGGTATCGAATTGGCGTCCGGGGCGGCGCCGGTGTTCACCGAGATGAATCCGCCGGCCGCCATCAGGCGGTCCAGCGCGGAGCGGTCCACGGCGAGGTCCTTGATGACGGGCATGGACTTTACACGCCAGGGTTCCACCGTAATTACATCCCCGTCCCTGAACCTGCGCATGTGCAGCTGGCACACGGTCGAGTGCTCGTCCGGCCCGTGCACGTCGCCGTTGACCACAAGTCCGCAGGAGCCGCATATGCCCTCGCGGCAGTCGCTTTCGAAGGTTATCGGGCTCTCGCCGTTCTTTATAAGGTCGTCGTTCAGGATGTCCAGAGTCTCTAAAAAGGACATGTCCGGGGAGACGTCCTTTACCTGGTATGAGACCATCCTCCCGGGTTCCTGGGGGCCGGCCTGGCGCCACACGCGCACCGTCACGCTGAAATGTTTAACTTTCATAGTTGGTTCCTCGGATATATCCGGCGGGAGCTCCCGCGCTACTTATAACTGCGTTCGGCCATCTTTATGTGTTCGAACGTGAGGGTTTCCTTGTGCAGCGCAGCTTCCCTGTCTTCCCCCTGGTATTCCCAGACGGAGGCGTGGGAGAAGGCTGCGTCGTCGCGCCTGGCCTCGCCCTCGGCGGTGCAGGATTCTTCGCGGAAATGGCCGCCGCAGGATTCCCTGCGCTCAAGGGCGTCCTTCACGAACAGCTCGGCGAATTCCAGGAAGTCCGCCACCTTCATGGCCTTCTCCAGCGTCTGGTTGAAGTCCTTGTCCACTCCGGACACGGTCACGTTCGTCCAGAATTCCTCGCGTATGGCCGGTATCTTTTTAAGCGCCTTCTTCAGCTCGGCCTCGTTCCTGGCCATGCCCACGTCGTTCCACATCACGTTGCCCAGCTGGCGGTGGAAATCAGAGGGGGTTTTTTTGCCTTTTATCGATATCAGGCGGTTGATCTTATCCTGCGCCTGTTTCGCTGAATCGGAGAACTCGCGTTCCCCGACCGAAACGGCTTCGAACTTGCCGGCCGCCAGGTAGCCGCCTACGGTGGACGGGGCTATGAAGAATCCGTCGGCCAGGCCCTGCATCAGGGCCGAGGCCCCGAGGCGGTTGGCGCCGTGGTCCGAGAAGTTGGCCTCTCCCATGGCGAACAGTCCCGGTATCGTGGTCATCAGGTTGTAATCCACCCACAGCCCGCCCATGGTGTAATGCGGCGCGGGGTAGATGCGCATGGGCGCCTTGTACCCGTTCTCGTCGGTTATCTGGTAGTACATATCGAACAGATTGCCGTATTCGTCCCTGATCTTGTTCTCGCCCTTTCGCTGTATAGAGTCGCGGAAGTCCAGGTAAACCGACTGTCCGGTCGGCCCTACGCCGAAACCTGAGTCTACCACGGTCTTCGCGGCGCGCGACGCTATGTCGCGCGGCACCAGGTTGCCGAACGCGGGGTAGCGGCGTTCGAGGAAATAGTCGCGCTCCTCCTCGGGTATGTCGTTCGGGGGGCGGTGGTCTCCCTTGGTCTTCGGCACCCAGACGCGTCCGTCGTTACGGAGGCTTTCGCTCATGAGCGTGAGCTTGGACTGGTGTTCGCCGGAGCGGGGGATGCATGTGGGGTGTATCTGCGTGAAGCAGGGGTTGGCGAAGCCGGCTCCCCTCTTGTAGGCGGCCCAGGCGGCGGACACGTTGCAGGAAGCCGCGTTGGTGGAAAGGTAGAAAACATTGGCGTAGCCGCCGGTGCACAGCAGCACCGCGTGAGCCGAGTAGGCCTCCAGGGCGCCGGTCACCAGGTTGCGGGCCGTTATGCCGCGGGCCCGCCCGTTCTTTACCACCACGTCCAGCATTTCGCGGCGCGGCAGCACCGTGACGGTGCCCGCGGCCACCTGGCGCATCATGGCTGAATAAGCGCCCAGCAGCAGCTGCTGCCCCGTCTGGCCCCGTGCGTAGAAAGTGCGCGAGAGCTGCGCCCCGCCGAACGAGCGGTTGGAGAGAGTCCCGCCGTACTCGCGCGCGAAGGGTACGCCTATGGCGGCGCAGTGGTCGATTATCTGGTTGGAAACCTGGGCCAGGCGGTAAACGTTGGCCTCGCGGGCGCGGTAGTCGCCGCCCTTGACCGTGTCGTGGAAAAGCCGCCAGACGGAATCTCCGTCGTTGGGATAGTTCTTGGCCGCGTTTATGCCGCCCTGTGCCGCTATGGAGTGGGCGCGCCGGGGCGAGTCGTGCAGGGTTAATACCTTCACGTTATAGCCGAGTTCGCCCAGCGAGGCCGCGGCGGAGGCGCCTGCCAGCCCCGAACCGATGATGAGAATGTCGAACTTGCGGCGGTTGTTGGGATTGACCAGTTTCAGGTTGAACTTATGCGAATCCCATTTCTTTTCTATCGGACCTGGGGGGATCTGAGCGTCGAGTTTCATTGTGCCTCCAAAAACTATTTTCAGTTACTTTATCACTACCATCGTGTAGCCGGCCTGCGCCATCTTCAGGTCTATGCCCAGGAGATAGTACAGGGAGATCATGGCGAAACCCGTCATGGCCAGCGCCACCAGGAGTCCGCCCGCTTTTATGAGGGGGGTATATTTAGGGTGGGTCACGCCCAGCGTCTGGAAGGCGCTCTGCATGCCGTGGCTCAGGTGAAGGGCCAGCGCCGCCGAGCCCGCTATATAGATAGCCGTGAAAAGAGGGGCGCGGAAAGCGGTGGTGACCATCTGGTAGAGGCCCATGGAGTGGTCCGAGAAACGGAAAGTGATCATGTGGTAGATCAGGTACGCCAGTATGGCCGCGGCGGTGTAGAGCATCGTGGCCGAGCCTATGGTGCGGCCTCCCTGCCATTTGCGGGCCTCGTAGCCGCGGGGCGCGTTCATAAAATCTTCCACCCTGACCCAGACCCCGGTAATTATGTGCGCGGAGAACAGCAGGAGCAGGCCTATTTCAAGCAGCGGCGTGACCGGGTTCGAGAGCAGGAGGTCTACCCAGCCGTTGTACGCCATCTCGCCCTTGAGCAGCAGAAGGTTTTCCGCCAGGTGGATCAGCATGAAGCCGCCCAGGAGAAGCCCGGAAACGGCCATCACGGCCTTTCTGCCGATGGAGGTTGTGATAAGGCGTTTGATGAAAGTAAAGTCCATTATAATGCTCCCTCAAGTATGCGGAATAAAATCTATCGTAAGATATTAGGAGCGCTTAAGGCAAGGGCGTTCTGCTTAAAAGGCCATAAGATAAAATTATGGGCGCCCGGGGAAAAACCGGCGCCAAATATAATAGAATAAAAGCTTCGGAGCAACCGCGGTACGGGGAGGCAGTACAAATGAAGCGTACTATCGTTTTTTCCTCAATATTCATGCTGCTGGCGTCAGGGGCGTCGGCTTACGAGCAGCTGCAGCTAGCCGGTCAGATAGCGGACCCTGCTTTCCTGAAGCCGGCCGCGGCGGCGCGGGCGGGCGGGCGGGTGTACGTGGCCGATTCGAAGGCCAACGCGGTACTGGTTTTTGACCCGGATGGCAAACTGCTAAAAAGATCTTCCACCCCGCTGAAGGAGCCGGGGGCGCTCGCTTGCGGAGGCGGCCGCGTATATGTCGCTGACTCCGGCAATTCCCGCATAGCGGTATTGGACGCCGACGCATCGCTCCTCTGGACCTTCGCGGCCGGGGGGCAGCTGGACGAGCCGCGGGGCGTGGCTTTCGGGCCGGATTCAAGGGTTTATGTCTCCAACACCGGCAACTCCCGCGTTGAGGTTTACAATTCGGACGGGATCTTCCTTTACGGCTTCCCGGTGCGCGGCCCCGGCGGTGTCAAGCTCGCCCCGGGCAGGATAGCCGTGGACGGTGCCGGCTTCATCTATGTTTCCTACCCTGACCAGGGTTACGTGGCCAAGTACGACCGCTCCGGCAAGCAGGTCATGGAGTTCAATTTCGCCAACGACGGCATAGCTGTGGACCCCTACGGGATGCTATACATAGCCAGTTCCAGGGAAGGGAAGATCCGCGAGATAAAGGGGAACGGCGACGTCTCCGGGACTTTCGGCACCAAGGGCAAGGGCAGGAGCGAGTTCCTGAAGCTCTGCGACGTGGCTATAGGCGCGGGCGGAGAGCTTTACCTGGTGGACGAGGCCGGCAAGAAAGTCACCATAATGAAGCTGGAGGGGGAAGCGGCCGGGCCGCTTCTAGTCATGACCGGGCCGGTCGGAAGGCTTAATCTTAAAGGGCCGTCCGCAAAATTCGCGGTCAGGGCGCAGGCTTTCGCCGTGCGTTCCGACGGTTCGGCCGCGGCCTGGCTGCCCGAGACGCGCGAGGCCGTGCTGCTCGATCCGGCCGGCGGGAAAAAAACCGTCATGCGCTACGGCGACCAGCAGGGCCAGGTCAAGAACCCTTCCGGCATGACGGCCGACTCGAAAGACATGATCTACGTGGCGGACACGGGCAACGGCCGGTTGCAGATATTGGATTCCTCCGGGGCTTTCTCCAACGCTTTCGGCGCCAAAGCCGATTTTCTGAGCGGCGGCGGGAAGGAGGGGCAGTTCAGTTCGCCTTCCGGCGTGGCGGTGAACGGCAAGGGCGTGATATACGTGGCGGACACCGGCAACAAGCGGCTGCAGGCTTTCAATTCCGAAGGTGTCTTTCTTTTCACGGTGGGACCCCAGCTCGGCAATATAGCGCTCGAGAAGCCGATAGCGGTAACCTGCGACAAGAACAGGAACCTGTACATACTCGACTCCGTGCTTAAAAAGGTGATAGTTACCGACGCCAACGGCAAGTTCCTGCGCGTTTGGGACGATTCCGGGACACTGGCCGATCCCGCGGGTATCGCCTACGACGGAAAAAACGGTTTTTATGTTCTTGACCGCGGCGCCTCGAGCGTCAAGGTGTTCGACGAGAACGGCGCCATGACCGGCAGCTTCTTCGCCCGCGGCGGGGGCGAACGCGAACTGTCAGACCCCCGCGCCCTCGCGGTGCGCGACAACCGCCTTTACATCTCCGATTTCGAAGGCGGGCGCATAACCGCGTTCGACCTGTCCTATCTTCTGGAGGCGCCGTACGGTTTGACCGCCTCCGCGCAGGGCGGCAGCGTGAAGCTATCCTGGGAGTCCGGGAAAAATCCCTGGCTCGGCAAGTTCTCGGTCCTGCGCGCCGCCTCGGAAGACGGCGAATACCGCCAGGCGGGGGAGTCCTCAGCCCCGGCGTACGAAGATCCCTCCCTGGCCGCCGGAGCCACCTACTACTACCGCGTGGCCGGGGTGTCCGTGAACGGCGACACCGGGGAGCTCTCCCCGGCGGTCGCGGTATATTGCGAAGCTCCCGCCGCCGCTCCGGCCGCGGCCGCAGCGCTCCCGGACCAGCCCTCGAAGAACGCGCCCCCCGTGGAGATAATCCCGGTGGAGCTTAATTATATCTTCTCGTCCAACTACAAGTACTACCTGGACAAGCCGATAGGCCGCATAGCGGTGCGCAATAACACCGATACCGCGTTCAGCAACGTGAAAGTCTCCTTCTACCTGAAGGACTTTATGGATTTCCCCACCGACATGGTAGTGAAAGAACTGCCGGCCGGCCAAACCGTCGACGTGGATCTGAAGGCCACCTTGAACAACCGCATCCTCAATACGACCGAGGACACCCCGATACAGAGCCAGCTCACGGTCTCCTGGTACCAGGACGGCGAGGAGAAGACCTCCACCCTGAACAAGCCGGTTAAGGTGCTCTCCAAGAACGCGATAATCTGGGATAAGCCCCAGCGACTCGCCAACTTCATAACCCCCAAGGATACGCCGGTGTTCGGTTTCAGCCGCTATGCCCTGAACGAGAAAGGTAAATTCCAGGACGAGGTTTCTTTCCTCAATGAGAACACCCTTACCGCGCTGATGGTGTGGGAGGCGCTCGGGGAATACGGTTTAAGCTACCTGGCCGACCCCGTCAACCCTTACGCGGTGATCAAGTCTTCCGGCGGGGCGGTGCTGGACACCGTGCAGTTCCCGCGCAATACCCTGAAGCTCAGGAGCGGCGACTGCGACGACCTGACGGCGCTATTTTCCTCGATACTTGAGGCGGCGGGCGTGCGCACGGCGCTGCTCGACTACCCGGCGCACATAGCCATGATGTTCGACACGGGTTCTTCCGATGCCCGCGATGTCGGCATACCGGAAGAGTACCTGATAAAGCACAATAATACCTGGTGGGTGGGCCTTGAAACCACCCTCGTGGGAGATGATTTCTACGAAGCCGTTAAGCACGAGGCCGACCTGTACCGCAGGTCCGGGGACGAGGCGCGCGTTATAGACGTCAGGGACGCCTGGGCGGAATTCGAGCCGGTCACCCTTCCTGAAACGGAGCCGGAAAGCTACCCGGACAAGGCTAAATTCACGGCCCGCGTGAAAGAGGCGGCCGCGGCCATGCTCAAGGCGCGTTACGACTATTTCAAGGAATACTACGGCAGGATACTTCTTGAAAACCCTGGCGACGTGGACGCCAACCTGAACCTGGGTATCCTGACCGCGCAGCGCGGGGAGTCCGAAGCCGCGGTAAAATATTTCGGGGAAGTGCTCGGGCAGGAACCCTTCAACCCGGCCGCCCTGAACAACCTGGGGAACGTCGCCTTTGCGCAGGAAAAATACGAAGAGGCGAAAAAGTACTATTTCGACGCGGTAAAGGCGGACCCGTACGACGCCGACATCTGGCTTAATCTGGCGAGGGTGTCCGACAAGCTGGGCAGGAACGACGATGTCAGGGCTTTTGTCGACAGGGCCGCTAAAATAGACCCCGCCGCCAGGAGCGCGGGGGAAAAGCTGCTGAAATAGACGGACTGCGGGCCGGAAGGAGAAGGCTTATGAAAAAAATTCTTATTGCGCTGGCGATGTTGTTCGCGTTTAACGCCGTCCAGGCCGCCGACAAAGGCGACTGGAAAAACTGGTATTCCATCATGCTCAAGAGCCTGAGGGCCAAGGTGGAGAAGAAGCTGGAGTCGAAAAACAGGGTTTCCTCGGTGGCCGCCGTGCGCGGCGAATTGCAGGATAACAATCCCAGGGCCATTTATTGGAAAGGCGGAGTTTCCGAGGCCGCCCGCAAGAAGCTTGAGGCGGAGCGCAAGCAGCTGGCCGAAGCGGTGCAGCTGGTGGTGGACGGGAAAGTCCCGGAAGGGCGCGCCGCTATAGGAAAATTCATAAGCGAAAACCCCGAAAGCGTTTACCTGGACGACGCTAAAGAGGCCCTCGGGCGGCTCCCCCCGGCCGAGGCGCCGGCCCCGGCGGAGTCCGGCAAAACAGCCCCGGAAAAACAGGCGGATGACGGCGGCAAATCCGAACCGGGAAACTGAGCCGTGAGCGCTCCCACCTGGGCTTTGCTCGGCGCCAACCTGATACCTTTTTTGCTTGTGGCGGGCGGGTTCTGGAACCTCAGGGAAGTGCTGACGCTTTACTGGCTTGAAACCGGGATCATCGGCTTCTTCAATATCTTCAGGATAATACTGGCGGCCGGGCCCCCGGATCCGGGTAAGTCCGGCTGCGTCTTCCCCGGCGGGATGCCCATCGTGGCGAAGTGCCTGCTTGCCGGCTTTTTTACGCTGCATTTCGGCGGGTTCATGGCCGGCCACGGGGTTTTTCTTTTCGGGGTGGTGCTGGGCGGGTTTAAAGGCGGAGCTATAGATGTGCGGGAGATGCTTTACAGTGTGCGCTGGGCCGCGGCCGCCCTGTTCCTGAGCCATGGCATGTCGTTCTATTTCAACTATCTGAGGGGAGGGGAGCGTTTCCGGGTTTCCTCGGCGCAGTGCATGCAGCAGCCCTATTCGCGGATAGTGGTGATGCATTTGACGATAATATTGGGCGCTTTCGTCTCTTTGGTGTTCCGCGACCCCGGCGCCGTGCTGCCGCTGTTCATAGGGCTGAAGATCTTCGTCGATTTAAAGGCCCATCGCAGGGAAAGGGAAAAGTTCGGCCCGGCGCAGCCGGCAGCGGCCTGAGTTTGCGCGCTCAGGGCGATAAAAAACCCCGTCTTGCGGCGGGGTTTTTTTATCGCCCGGCAGGTCAATCGTCCGGGGTTTCGTCCGCCGGCGCCGGTTCTATATTCACGGGCCGGTTGTCCGGCGCGGTTTGTGATACCGGCGCTGCCGGGGTATTTTGCTCGGAGGGGGGTTCCGCTGAAGGCGGCTCCTGCGCCGGGTACGGCTCCGACTCCAGGGGCTTGCCAGGAAGCCAGGATTTGTCGGGAGTCATGGGCGGGGACGGCAGCACCGCCCTTTCGGGGGGCGTGGGCTGCTGCGCCGGGAGCGCCACGGGAACTCCGCCGGCCGCTTTCAGGCGCGCGTAGGTGTCGGAGGCCGTCCGCCAGAGCAGCTGCTTAAGAAGGCCGTTCTCGCGCGGGCCCGGAGCGAAGAAGGGGTAAAGCGGGGCCATCAATATGTGAAAAGTCGTCTTGTTCTGGGCTATCTCTTCCACTCTTATCGTGCCGGTGGAGGTAGCGAAATCGGCCGTCAGCTGGTAGTTGACCCGCAGTGAAGAGGGGATGATGAAGATAAAACCCGTGTCTACCAGGTAGGAACCGAAAAGATCGCTGTAGGTCCACCTGCCGAAGGAGGTCAGTTTCAGCCTGAGAGCCCCGCGTCCCTTGGCCTTGTCATATAGCCCGGCCGCGGAGAATATCTCGCGGGCCTTGCGCGCGAACTCGGCGGAGTCCCCGCCCGGCACGGGAACAGGCATGATCTTTTTCGGGTTGGAGAAGGAGCCTTCGCCTATGGAATCCGTAGCTGCGCGGTAAGGGAAATTCTGCCATGAAACCTGGATTTCAGAGAACGGAACCGTTCCGCGGTCTTCCAGCATGGCCCGCGCCGCGCTGCGCTCCACCCGTATATCACCCGAGTTGAAGGAGGCGCACCCGCATAGCCCGGACAGGGCCGCAAGCAGTATCAGGAGGTTTTGCTTTTTCATTTTTTAGCCGGTACAGCGTGGCGTCGCGCTCTTTGTGAACAGGCCGCCGTGCCCAATATATTATAATATTAGACTGACCGCAACAAGGCGAGGGTTACGGGGAGCGTATGGCCCATAAAAAGATAGAAAAGATAATAAAGAGCGAGGGGAAGCCGGATATCATTATCCGCCTCGCCAGGCTGCAGGACATGCGCCGCATACAGATGCTCTACGTGGAGGTCTACGGGGGGACCTACTCCGTTCCGATAGTGACCGATAAAGAGCGCATGCGCAGCGCCATAGAACACGACGATTACTGCTGGATAGTGGCGGAGTGCCAGGGCCGCGTGGTCGGCAGCCTGGTTTACGCGGTGGACCTAACGAACCGCATCTCCAAGGCTTTCGGCGCCGTGGTCAGCCAGGAATACCGCAAGCTGGACCTCGCCTATACCATGATGAAGCTGGTCCTGGACGACATTACTCACAATAAGGACCTGGTGGACCTTGTTTACGCCACCACCCGCACAGCCAACTACGCTCCACAGAAGCTCACGGAGAGCCTGGGTTTTGTTAAACTCGGCATTTTCCCCAACACCCACAAGGTGCACGACAACGAGACGCACTGCCTTACCGGTTATTTGACGGAACGGGCGCTGGCTTTGCGCCGGCAACGCACGCGCCTTATCCCCGAGGTCGAGCCTTTTTACGATATAGTGCGCAGGCAGGTCAACCTGGACAAGCCGGCGGTGAAAGACGTGAAATGCGAATACAGCGACCACAAGCAGCGCATACCGCTGCTTAATTTCGAGGTCATCACCGCGCCGAATTTCGTAAAGAACCGCTGGCGCAAAACGAAGAACAACAGCTTCTTCGAGCACATCTCGATGCCTTTTCACGAACCGAACCTTATACTTGTGACCCCGGACCAGGGCACCGAGGTGTACCTGACTTATAACCAGAAGGACAAGTACAGCGTGGTGGTGGGCGGCGTCACCAACGAGAAGAGCTTCGCCGTTGTGCTGGAGAGCATAGCGCGCAAGGTCAGCGATATGGACATGGCCTATATAGAGGTCATCATAGACGCCTATTCGCCGCACATACAGCGCGACGCGCTGGATGCCCGCTATATTCCCAGCGCCTACTTCCCCTGCGTGAAAAAGGTGGGGAAAAAAAGGTATGACTGTATCGCTTTCTCCCGCACTTTCGACGTGCTGGATTTCAGGAACGTCAAGATAATCTCCCTCTACAAGAATTTCCTCCGCGAGTACCTTAAATTGTGGAGGGAGAATTATATAGAGCTGGTCTTTAAGGACGAGCCAGGGGTAAAAAAGTAAGATCTGTTTTGCCCGCCGCAAGGCGCGGGTTCAGGCGGCGGGAGTGCCAGGGGGCGCATGCGGCGCTTGTGCCTCGGCCTGAAGCGGTAATTTTCTTGATTGACCCGGTTAAGGAGACAGCTGTGGCAGACCTATCAGTGGAAAACAGCCTTCCGCCCTTTTACAAGCCGCTGAAGAGCCGCGCGCCGATGGACGCACTGTTCGAGACGCCGGCTTTCGAGTACTCGCCGAAGACCTCCAGGGCCTTCTGTGCCGCCATGCGCGCCGCGCTGGCTTACCAGGGACGCCGGGCCCCTGTGCTGAAGGCGCTTTACAAAGCCGAGGGCTTCGACCCGGCCTCGGTAAGGTCCGAGCGCGACATGCGAAATATCCCCTTTTTATTCGTGGCCGCCCTTAAGGAGCGCGATCTCACCACCCTGCCCTATTCCAAAATAGTCCTGGAATTGAAGTCCAGCGGCACCTCCGGGCAGCGCAGCCGCATGCAGCTGGACAGGGGATCCCTGATGCGTGTACGCCGCATGGCCTGGAAAGTGTTCGAGGGCCTCCGCCTTACGGACGAGCGCGCGCACGACTATATCTGTTTCACCTACGACCCCGAAGTGGCCGTGGACCTGGGCACCGCCTGGACCGACAAGCTGCTCAGCGGTTTCACCAAAAAAGGGGAGATCTTCTACACCTTCCGCTGGAGCAAGTCCAGGAATGATTTTTATTTCGATATAGAGGGCGCCGTTTCGGCCATGAAAAAGTTCGAGGACGCGGGGGGCCTGGTCCGCCTTGTGGGGTTTCCGGCCTTCGCCCTTAAACTGACCGAAGAATTTAAAAAACGGTTCGGCCGCTACCCGCGCCTTAACCCCGCCTCAAGCGTCGTTACCGGCGGCGGATGGAAAACGATGTCGGACGAGGCCATGGACAAGAAGATCTACCGCAAGGTCCTGGCCGATAAACTCGGCATACCCGCGGAAAATGTCCGGGACCTGTTCGGAATGGTCGAGCACGGAGTGCCGTATGTCGACTGCCGGCTCGGCAATTTTCACATTCCCAATTATGGCCGGGTGATAGTCCGTCACCCCGGCACGCTCGCGCCGCTGGGCTACGGCAAAAAAGGCCTGCTGCAGTTCATAACTCCTTACCTGTCCAGCTACCCTTCTCTCTCCGTGCTTTCTTCCGACTTCGGGCTGGTGCGCGAACGCTGCCGCTGCGGCCTGCCGGGACCTGTGCTTGAAATACACGGCCGCGCCGGGGTGAAGAAATTGAAAGGCTGCGCCATAAGCGCGGCTACGATGTTATGAAAATACATAATACCTATCTTTTCGGGGAAAGTCTGGATAAGACCTCGTGGACCCCGGCTGAAATTGAAGAGGTCGGCCGGAGGGCGCAGGAGGCCAGCGCGCTGATGCGCGGGGTCCCCCGCGATTACATTGCCGAAACGCTGTCCAGGGCCGGCGCGCTTTTTGAGAAGGGCGGAAAATATCGTCATGCGGCGCTGGAGCATCTTAAGCGGCACATAACTTTTTCCGGACCGGTCATAGAAAAGAGCCTGGATATCGTGCCTGAGATCCTCGACAGAAAGACCCTGATGAAGCGCATGAACATGGAGCTGTTCCTTCCCTACGCGCTCGAGGCCCCGGTCGAGCGCCGCGGATACGACGGGTTGGTGCGCGCGCTGCCCAGGGGCGTGGTGCTGCACGTGGGCGCCGGAAACGTGTTCCTGGGTATACTGGACTCGCTGGTAATAGGGTTCCTCACAAAGAACGTGAATATCGTCAAGCTGTCCTCATCGGGCTCCAACTTTATAAATCTTTTCATGGACGCGCTGAAAGAGGTCGATGAGCGCGGCGCGCTTGCCGGGTCGGCCGCTGTGGTAAGCTGGAAGGGGGGCAGGCAGGAACTGGAAGAAGCCGCGGTGAAGAACGTCAACGCGGTTTTCGTGTGGGGAGGCTACGACGCGGTGCAGGCCTACAGGAAGATAGCTCCCATAGACGTGCGCGTGGAGGGCTTCGGCCCGAAGACCAGCGTCGGCGTAGTTTTTGAAAGCTGCATAGAATACGAGGGCATTGACGCCGTGGCCCGCAGGGCCGCTTTGGACGCCTCGCTCTGGGACCAGGCGGCCTGCTCCTCGCTGCACACTCTTTACCTTATCGCGCCGGCGGGGAAACACAAGGCGCTTGCGGCCGATTTCCTTAAGGCGGCGAAAAAACATTTTGCCGAACTCGCGGAAGAACTGCCGCAGGGCCGCCTTTCTCCGGACGAACAGGTGGAGATAACCAGGGCCAGGGAGCTCGCGCGCGTGGACGCGGCGCTCGGCAACGCGTCATATGAAAGCTCGGCCCCCTCCACGCACTGGACCGTCATTTACGAGAAGGACCCGGTGTACCGCGTTTCGCCTCTGAACCGGGTGTTGTACGTGAAGACCGTGGAAACTCTTGAGCAGGTAAAGGCGCTGCTGATGCCCCTGCGCGGCTACATACAGACGGTCGGCGTGGGCGGCTCGATAGAGCGCAAAAAGGTGCTAGAGACCCTGGGGCCCGCGGGGATATCGCGGGTGGTGAAGCTGGGGAAGATGCTGGAGGAGGCCAACGGCTCCCCGCACGACGGGATCTTCCCGATGCTGTCCCTTGTCAACTGGGTCCCGATAGAGGAAAAGCCCTCGCAGCTGGACCGTATCAGCGAACTGGTGGAGCACGCGCGGGCCCGCAGCCCGTTCTACAAGCGGCATTTTAAGGACGTGCCGAGGATAATTACCATAGCGGATTTCCAGACGGTGCCTTTTCTGGAAAAACACCACGTACTGGAGAATACCCCTCCGGACAGCGCGGACCTGCTGACCTCCAAGGTTCAGCGCGGCATCTTCTTCGCGAGCGGCGGCTCCACGGGCCAGCCAAAATATGTTTTTTACGACCAGCACGAATATGACCACACCTGCCGGGTGCTGGCTTACACGCTGGAGGCGGCGGGCCTGGACGAGAAGGACGTTATAGCTAACCTTTTTATAGCCGGGAACCTCTGGTCCAGCTGGCTGTCCGTGGAGAAAGCCATCTCCTATACCAAGGCTATCTCGGTTCCGGTGGGAAGCAACCTCCCTCTCGAAAATATCGCCGGGTACCTCGAAGATTTTAAGGTTACGGCGGTCATAGGGCTGCCGTCCTTTCTCGTGAAGCTGGCCGAGTTCGTGAAGGCGAACAAGGGCAAGTACGAACTTCACGTGAAGAAGATCTTTTACGGCGGGGAGTATGTGGGCTCCGAAATGGTGAAATTCCTTAAAGGCGTTTTCCCGGGCGCGGATGTCCGCTCGGCGGGCTATGCAACCGCGGACGCCGGGGTGGTGGGGTTCCAGTGCCCGGCCTGCGTCAAGGGGCAGCATCATCTGTTCGCTTTCAGCCAGTTCATAGAATTCGTAGACCAGGATACCATGGCGCCGGTGGGGAAGGGACAAGTCGGCGAACTGGTGGTTACCGGGCTCTCCAAGAAGCATATGCCGATCATCCGTTACAGGGTTGGTGACCTGGGGCGGTGGCTGATGAAGCCCTGCGGCTGCGGCAGGAAGGAGCCGCTGTTCGAGATACTCGGGCGCTGCGACGACAGGATCCACGTAGGAGGCGCGCATTTGTTCGTGAACGACATCCAGAACGCGCTGGGTAAGGTGCCGGATCTCGGTTTTAATTTCCAGGTCGTTATAGATAAGAAAGGCCACCGGGATATGCTGAAGATACGCGTCGAGGTGAAAACGACCGGGGCGCTGGCTAAAGCCGGGGAGCTGGCGGAGCTGTTATGGGGCGAGATCGAGGGGCACTGCGCGGACCTGCATGAGAGCGTGCGGATGAAGTGGCTGGACAAGCCGGAGATAGAGGTGCTGAAGCCGAACTCCATAGAGAGAATCCAGCGCACAGGCAAGATCCGCAGGGTCATAGATAAAAGGATCAAGGTTTAGCGGGGCATGGGGCCGCGCGGCCCGCTGGAAAGCTGAGGACAAATGGAAACCAGGCACATCACTATAATGCTCACGGATATCAAGGGCTTCACCTCGAAGACCTCGGCCTTTTCAAGGGCGGAAACCCAGGAACTCCTTGCCAGGCACCGCGAGCTGGTGCTGCCGGTGATAGAAAAGTTCCGCGGCCGCCTCGTCAAAACGATAGGCGACGCGTTCTTGGTCGCTTTTAACAGTCCTACCGACGCGGTGATCTGCGGCGTGGAGATACAGGACGTCCTGAAAGCGCACAACTCCGACAAGCCGCAGGAAGAAAAGATAGAGATACGCATCGCCATCAACGCGGGCGAAGTATCTGTGGATGTAGACGGGGATATTTACGGCGACGCGGTCAACATAACCTCGCGCCTTGAAAGCATAGCCGAGGCGGGCGAGGTCTTCTTCACCGAGGCCGTCTACCTGTCCATGAACAAAAAGGAAGTGCCCTCGAGCGAGATAGGTTACCGCCAGTTCAAGGGCATCCCGGAAAAGATAAAGGTTTTCCGGGTGCTGCGCGAAACCCCGGTCGGGGCGCAGTCTCCGGGAGAAACAGCCGCCGCCGCTGCACCGACCTTCGGAACGCCTCAGCCCGCCCCGTACCGTGCCGGTTTCTGGCGCCGTTTGGGCTCCCTGTTGACCGATATGGTCATAATCCTGATAATCATGAACACCCTCGGCCTGCAGTCCTGCGGCCCCCGCGCCAGGTGGGAGGTAAAGGATAAGGCGGGCGCCAAGGATATTATCCTGAAAAAAGTGACCGTAGACGACGGAGGATCCAGTCCCGTTTTGGAACGTGTCGAAACCAAGTCCGCCGGCTGGGACACCGGCCTCCAAAATTCCGGGGCTAAGCACGCCCCTCTGAAAATGCTTTTTTGGGCGCTGTACTGCGGGATATTCCTCTGGCGCTTCGGGGCCACGCCGGCCATGAAGATCTTCAAACTGAAGGCGGTTGATTTTTCCTCCGGCGGCCCGCTGACCGCCGACAAGGCTTTCCTGCGCGCTTTCTTCTCGCTGGTTTCTCTGTTCGGCCTGCTGGGCTACGTCTGGGCTATCTGGGAGAAGGACAAGCGCACCTGGCATGATATAATAGCCGGCAGCAGGATCGTCAGTAACCGATATCCCTGACTTGTATCTTTTTTTGAGGTGAGGACCCGGTTAGTCCACCAGGTCGGCTATGGCTACGCGGCTGGTATGCTCCGTCCGGCCCCAGAATTCCCTTCCCCTGAATATCCCGCCGATGAAGACCGGAACCCTGAATACTCCCAGCAGAGGCTGGAGCAGGTAGGCGAACATGAGGTCCGGGCTTGCGCGTTCCATCAGGATGGCCGCGGCCGGATATAATGACAGCGGCAGCATCACGAGGGCCTTCATAAGGTAGGTGTCTCCCGGCATCCGGTAATAGAGCCAGATAAAAAGATTGAAGGAATCCCGGGTCAGCCAGATAACCGCGGCCAGCAGGGGAATTATAGCCAGGCGGTAGGTCTGCGCGCAGTAAATGGCGGCCTCCATGGCTTTAAGGTCGCCGAGGCGGAACGCGCGGGAGCAAAGCGCCCACAGGTGCCTCCGGGTGGTATCGAGCGAGCCGCTGGTCCAGCGTATATTGCGGCGCACATATTGGCGGATCGTTTCCGGTTCCTCGTCGTACACCACCGCGTCCCGCGCCCAGCCTATGCGGACGCCGTGCCGTATCAGGCGCATCTGCATCTCTATGTCTTCCGTCAGGCAGGTTTCGTCCCAGGGGAAGTGCCGGGCGATCAGGGCCGTGAAACACATCCCTTTGCCGTGCAGCGTGGCGGAAAGGCCGAGGGCCTGTTTAGGCAGCTGGAAGAACCTGTTGGAAACGACGTGGCCGGAGGCCAGGATCCTGGTCAGCAGGTTGTTCGTGTTCTTTGCCAGCTGGCGGCCCTGCAGGGCCTGCACGCCTTCGGCCAGGTGATTGTTTGCCGCTTCGAGGAAATCAGGGTGCGCCAGCGAGTCGGCGTCGAAGTAGCAGAAGGCGTCAAAGCCGCCGGCCTCCAGTATCTGCGCGACTGCCCATTTCAGGGCCCTTCCCTTGCCGGCCTTAAGGCCGGGGCCGGAATGGTCCAGTACCGTGGCGCCGGCCGCGGCGGCTATGCTTTTCGTGTCGTCGGTACAATGGTCGGCCACCACGAAGATCTTGAATAGTTCACGCGGGTATTTAAGCTTGGTCAGGCTTTCTACGGCGAAGCCTATCACCGCTTCCTCGTTGTAGGCCGGCATAAGCAGGGCGAAGCGGCGGCAAGGTGCTGTGCGGGAGGGCTTTCGTCCGGTCCAGAAACCCCTCAGGCTGAGCAGCAGGTAAAATATACCCGCGAGGAACAATAAAACCTGAGGCAGGTTGGATATGGCGACCGGAATGGCTTTGAACATAGTTCCTTTAACCGCACACGAGGGCGGAGGGGTCCTTGCCGGCTGTTAAGCCGGTAAGTTTTAGCTGAAACTTACCCCGCATGGCGCCTGGTGCTCGACCCGTTGCTGCGGGGGATCCTGCAAATACATGTTCGCTTTATCTAACTCCATGGAAGTTGCTTCAAAATGCAGGATCCGGATTAATTCTACACTTTCGAATACCGGCACGGCAAACCCCCGCCCGGGGGTCCTGGCTGCAGGCGGGACTGGGCGGCAGCCAGGCCGGTTTCAGCGTCGTGTCAAAGAGGGCGTTCTGCGCTAGGATTATAATGTTATTTTTAGTACTATTTATTTTCCGTGCGGGGTCGTAATTTAAAGAGTAAGACGATTTCGAGCAATGCCCGGGGCGCCCTATGACAACAGCAGATCTGAAGCCTAAAGATTTCGTCCGGGTCTTTGAAGCGTATTGCCAGGTGCGGAAAAAACATGCGGCCAACCCCGGGCTCAAGCTGCCTTTGCTGACATTCCTCCTCGCGAACGGCGCAGGCATTACGGGGGCCATTTCAAACGTTAACTTTGAGATGCGCCTGGTGATGGTTCTGGGCAGCGATGAGGGGCGGCACAGTTTAGCAAGCGTCATACCTTTCGACGCCATAATCGCCATTGGTTTTTCCGGCTTGGACCTCTGCCCGGAGTTTTCAGCGGCGCTCGGAAATATCCCTTAAAAATGACCAACAATACTCCTGACATCGGCCTCTTCGAGGCGGCACGGGACGGCGATCTGGAAAAGATGGCCGAAATGCTGGACCTCGGGGCGGACATTAACGCCGCCTCGGGAGCTTGTTTCGACAAGACCGCGCTAATGATCGCCGTGGAAAATAACCAGGCCGGGGCGGTCAAGTTCCTGATCTCCAGGGGCGCCGGCCTCAATGCCGTCGACCTGGGTGGGGGAACCGCGTATGCCGCCGCGTTGTCGGGCGATCATCAGGCCCTGGCGGAGGAATTGTCCCGGGCAGGCGCGGACACCGGCTTGAAGGCCGGCACCCCGGCTCAGGACCGCCTGGCGGCGTTAAAGCCCGGCAGCTTCCAAAAGATCTTTGAGGTATACGGCCGGGCCCTGGGTTCCCGCAAATTATCCGGAAGCGTGGCCATTCCGCAGATAACGCTGTATTTGTCATCCGGGGCGCCTCTTACGGGAGTTATCGCGGGCTTAAATTTTGAGAAGAGCATGCTGACGCTGGCTGCGGGCAGCGTGAGCGGCCCAGGCCTCTCCATGTTCGTACCTTTCGGCTGCATAAGCGCGGTAACCCTGCGCGACCTGGATCTTTGCCCCGAGTTCCTTGGGGCACTGTACAACCTAAGTTAAAGCGGTCGAGGAGAAAAAAATGAGTAACGCACTTGAAAACGGGCTTTTTGAGGCTGCCAAGTCCAGCGACCTCGAGAAGATCAACGAGATGCTGGAATTGGGCGCGGACGTGAACGCAAAATCGGACGACATGGACAAGACCGCGCTTATATTGGCCGCGAATTATGACCAGCTGGAGGCTATAAAGGCCCTCCTCGCAAAAGGGGCTGACGTCAAGGCGCAGGACACCTGCGGCCAGACGGCCCTCCTGCACGCGGTCTACAGGGACAATATCGCGATAATAAAGGAGCTCGTAAAGGCCGGCTCCGACCTGAACGCCAAGAATTCCGACGGGAAGACCGTCATGGAAGTGGCGATGGGGCAGAGCAATATCGAAGTGATCAAGGCATTGAAGGGAAAGTAAGGGCCTTCCCTGAGTTCTGGCCTCGGCCCGGCAGTGCCCGCTAAAGGCCGCTGCCGGGCCGGCGTTTTGACGATTGAGTTTTCACCGTAACAGGTCCCCTCGGGAGGAAATAAAATGGATAAGCAGGAACTGAACCAGCTTTTGTTGAACTCCGCGAAAGAGGGGCTTCTTGGCAAAGTGCAGGAAGCTCTGGCGAACGGCGCCGATATAACGGCAAGGGGCCCGCTCGGTAACACTGCCCTCCATTTTGCGGGGTATAACCGGACTACGGAAGTTGCAAAAGAACTTTTAGAGAAGGGCGCGAGCGTCAGCCAGAAGAACTCGGCGGGGGAAACCCCGCTGCATATAGCCGCCATGCGCGGGAACCTCGAGGTTATAAAACTGCTGCTCGATATGAAGGCCGAGGCGGGCGCAACCGACGTTGCCGGCGCGACGCCGCTGCACCGCGCCTCGGAAAATGGCCATCTCGACGCCGTACGCGAGCTGCTGTCGCGGGGCGCCGACGCCTGCTCCCGGAACTCGTCAGGCGACGCCCCGCTGCACAAGGCGGCCACGGGCGGGCATCTGGAGGTTATAAAGGAGCTCCTTGCCAAGGGCGCCGACATGAACGCGTCGAACGGGGCGAACGAAACCCCGCCGTACTCCGCGGCATCGCATAACCATCCCGAAGCCGTCCTTGAGTTCGTAAGGGCCGGCTTCGATATCAACCGCAGGTATAAAAACGGCGGCACACTGCTGCATTTCGCCGCAGTCTCCGGTTCGAAAGAGGCCGTCGAAGTCCTGCTGAACGCGAAAGCGGATCCCAACGCGAAAGACTCCGCCGGCCTTACGCCGCTGCATCTGGCGGCACGGGCCCAAAAACCAGCGATAGCGAAACTTTTGCTGTCATCCGGGGCGAACCCGGACACGCTCGACGCCGAAAATACAGCCCCGTTGCACATCGCCTCGGAGAACGGCTCGCTGGAGATTGTTAGCGAGCTTCTTAAGGCTAAGGCCGAAGTGAACCTGGGCGGGAAGGAGATGCGGACGCCCCTTTTCTACGCCTCGTTCAACGGGCGGCTGCCCGTGGTAAAGGAGCTCCTGAAGGCGGGCGCGGACGTGAATTCGAGGACCTCCAACGGCAACACCCCGCTGTACGGCGCAGTACGCGCGGCGCACCTCGAGGTCTGCGAGGAACTTATAAGGGCGGGTTCCAACGTGAACCACGTCTCACCGGCCGACCAGCTTTCGGTATTGTACACGGCTGCCCTGGTGGGCGACCTGGGCATATTCACCGCCCTGCTTAATGGAAAGGCGGACCCTAATGTCAGGAACCAGGGCACCTCCACTACGGCTTTATGGGCCGCCGCCGGCGGCAAGCTCGACTTTCTTAAGGCGCTGATAAAAGCGGGCGCGGATATGAACCTGCCCGGCCCCGAAGGCTATACGCCGCTGATGCTGGCAGCCGAAAACGGGCACCTTTCCGTGATCAAAGAACTGCTGTCCGCCAAGGCCGACGCGAACGCGAGGAACAACGCTGGCATTACCGCCCTTCACAAGGCTGTCGCCTTCAGGCGCATCGACGCGGCTAAGGAACTCCTGGCATCCGGCGCCGACGTGAACGCGAAAACGAACGAAGGCTACACCGCTTACCAGATGGCCACCGAGCTGGGCGACGGTGAAATGGCTCAGGAGCTCTCAAAGGCCGGCGCTAACACGGGCGCGGCGGACGCGCAGGGCTTCAGCCAGCTCGCGAGGGTGATATCGTTCGGGAAATTCGACCAGGTGCCGGGACTCATACAGGCCGGGGCCGACGTGAACGCGGCTAACAACGAGGGGTATACCGTTCTGCACACGGCGTGCCAGATGGGCGACCTCGGCACGATAAGAGCCCTGATAGCGGCCGGCGCAAAAGTGAACGCCAAAAGCAATAACGGCGCTTCGCCGCTCGAGATCGCGGCCGGCAGCGGGTCGGTGGAAGTCGTAAAGGAACTCGTAAAGTCCGGGGCCGACATAAACTCGAGGAATAAAACCGGCGCCACGGCCCTGCACGCCGCTACGGCGCAAAAGAAGCTAGAAGCCGTGTCCGAACTTGTCTCGGCGGGGCTCGACGTCAATGTAAAGGACGACGCGGGGGATACCCCGCTCCACGCGGCCGCCGGCAACGGTTACCCCGATGGTATAGTGCGCCTGCTCGGCTGCGGCGCAAAAGCGGACGAGGCGAACTTGAACGGCCTGACGCCGCTGCACTATGCCTGCGTAAAAGGGGACCTTGGATCCGTTAACGCGCTTATCGATAAGGGCGCGGATAAGGACAAGCGGACCTCCGCGGGCGAGGCTCCGATAGATTTCGCGGTGAGGGCGGGCAGCTCCGATATAGTGCTGGAGCTCATACGGCGGGGATGTAAATACGAGATCAAGTCCGGAGACCTCAGGAGCGTCCTCTCGCAGGCCGCGCTCCGCGGCAACCCCAGGGCCATAGAGATAATGTCGGCGGTCAAGGGCGTAGGAAAGCTGTTCGAGGCTATAAAGGGGAACGACCTGAGCAAGGTGCGCGATCTTTTAGCTTTGGGCGGGGACCTTGATATGCAGGACCCGGAATCCGGCGACACGGCGCTCCACATGGCGGCGTCCCTCGGCTCCGCTGAAATAGCGAAAGAACTGCTGTCAAAAGGCGCGGGACCTAATATAAAGAACAACGCCGGCAGGACGCCGCTAGCCGAGGCCGTAGGGCGGCAGGACCTGGTCCTCATCAAGCTGCTTATAGGAGCGGGCGCCGAGCTTGGGGAAAATAAGAGCGCGATAACCTATTTGAAGGGCGCCGTAGAGCAGCGGGGCGACGCCGAGGCCTCGGCTATCCTTGTGAAGCTGGGAGTCAAGGTCGCCGACGACTCGGTCAAGAAGGCTTTATATAAGCGCTTCGAATCGGCCTGCTCCACGAACGACACCGAGAAGATGCTGGAGATAATCGCTTCGGGCCTGGATCCCAACTACTGCGGCAACCAGTATACGCCGACCCTCCCCATACACACTATAGTTTCCGCCAACAGGGCAGCCGCGGCGGATAAAATTACGGTGCTGGCCGCTCTTATCAAAGCCGGCGCCCAGGTTAACTCGAAGAGGCCCGATAACGGCTACGCGCCGCTGCATCTGGCCGCCTCCGGGGGGTGCGTGGAAGTAGTGCGGGAGCTTATAAGGTCCGGAGCGGACGCCAATATCCAGACCAACAGCTCGGAAACGCCGCTCGCTTTCGCGGTCAGGATGTCGCATTTCGAAGCGGCCCTTGAGCTCCTTAAATCCGGGGCGGACCTGAGGTATGGCAAGGAAGAGATAATAAACTCTTCCAAATATCACTCCGTGGCCAACAAGGCCGCCGCGGAAATACTCGCGAAGCTCAACGTCAACACGGACCCGAATGTGGCGAAGAGCCTCTTTGACGCTATAAAAACAAAGGACCTCGCGAAGGCGAAAGAGGCGCTAGCCAGGGGCGTGGACGTAAACGAGGAGAGTGCCAACGGCGAACTTGCGCTGCATCTGGCAATTGAGACCGGGTTTAACGAGATCCTGGAAGAGCTGGTAAAGGCGGGGGCCGATCTTAACGCGGCGGGCGGTTCGCAGCGGGAAACCCCCATGCAGCTGGCGATAAGGGCGAAGCAGTATGCCGCTGCAAAACTCCTGAAGGCAGCCGGGGCGAGCCTGGAATAGGAGCAAAGCCGGAAATGCCTGCGGGCGGGCCGGCGCGTTTTGCGGAGTATGCCGCCCGGAAATTGACGAGGAGAGGAATTTAAAATGGAACATGCGCTTGCCTTTGGATGTACGTGGTTTTGGATAGTAACGGTGATCTTCGCCCTTTGGGCGATAGCTTGCGTGGAGTCCAGTACCGCGGGCGGGGCGAGCTTTGTGATCATAGTTTATCTGGGCCTGCTCTTTTATTTCGGTAATCTGAACCCTTTCCCCTGGATGGTCCTCCATCCTGCCCGGACCCTTTGCCTGGCGGCCCTTTATCTCGCTGGCGGAACGCTTTGGGCTATGGTAAAGTGGCGGTTTTATGTCTATGGTAAAGCGCGTCAATGCGAGGAACTGCGCGTCATCCTGGGCAGGCAGAACGGCTGGAAGGCGGAGTCTTTCGGGGCCTTGGCGGATAACGAAAGGGCGGCGGTGTTCAAGGCCGCCGGTCTGAAGGCTATACCGCCGTCGGTTGTGGATGAAAAACCCCGCATTATGGCGTGGATGATATGGTGGCCTTTGTCCGCTGCCTGGACCATAGTGGACGACCCCGTCCGCCGCCTGTTCCAGCATATCTATCACAGGATAGCCGGCAGGCTGCAGGCCGTTTCCAACAGGGCTTTCCAGGACCTTAAGCAGTAGGACGCGCCGGTTTTTTTCTTCCGTAAGGCAGCTCGCCCTGTCCGGGATTATATGAGCGGCGGCGGAACACCGCAGCTTTTAACAGCAGGGTGTCGGAGGGAGGATACATGGACTTTTTCACATTCCTGGTTTTAGCCGGTATGGCCGTATATCTGGCAAAGCAGTCCGGCAGGCTGCAAAGGCTGGAGAAAGGGTTGTCGGGCCTGCGTGAAAAACTCGAAACGTTCAGCCCCGCCGCCCTGAAGGCGGAGGATAAAAAAGAAGAGCCTCAAAAAGCTCCGGCAGAAACCATAGCGCCGGCCCCTCTCGCCCCCGAATTCGTAACGCCGCCTGAGCCGCCTGCGATCCCCGCGGCGGAGCCCGCGCCGGCACCCTTTATGGCCGAGGGAATAAACCAGCCCCTCCCGGATACAAAAGATCTAAAACCCGTTATTGACTGGGAGCGGTTCACCGGGATCAAGCTTTTCTCCTGGATAGGCGGTTTCGCCCTGTTCCTTGGGGCGGGATTCTTTGTCAAATATTCCATAGAGCACAGCCTCATAAGCCCTATGGTAAGGGTCACGCTGAGCTTTATTCTTGGCGGCGCCTGTATCGGCACCGGCCTCTTCCTTAAAGAAAGCCGTTTTGCGGTCACGGCGCGCGCTCTCTGCGCGGCCGGGGTTCCTATCCTTTACGCGGCCATCTTCGCGGCGTGCGAGGTCTACCATTTTATGGATCCGGGCACGGCGTTCGTGCTTATGTCTCTGGTAACGGCCGCGTCTTTTCTTTTGTCGGTGCGGATGGATTCCGAGTATGTGGCGCTCCTCGCTGTTATCGGCGGATTTTTTACCCCTATATTCTTCGCCGATCTTTCGGACAGGCCTGCGGCCCTGTTCGGTTATATCCTGCTCCTGGACGCGGGCGTAGCCGCCACCATGCTCCGCACCGGCTGGACTTTCCTGCTGCCGCTCTGCCTTATCGGCACCGGCTTTATGCAGACGGCGTGGTTCGGGAAGTACTTCTCACCCTCCAGGGTCCTGACGGCTCCGCTATAATCGCTCTCTTCGCCGCTTTTGCCTCAGCCGTAATATTTCTCTCGCCTTCCTATTCCATAGAGGAAAAAAAGACGGGGCGGCCCTGCGGGCTGTTCCTGTTGTTCTCCATACTGTTTACAGCTTCCCTGCTTGCCACCGGCGACCTGGCCTCCAGGCCCGGCATCCTCTTCACCCTGCTCCTGTCGATTAACGCGCTTTTCTCCTGGCACGCGTACAAAAGCCGCTACTTCGTCCTTTGGCAGGGGATCGCCTCTCTTTTTGTGTTCATGGCCATAGCGACCTGGAGCATTAACGACCTGAGTCCCAACCTGCTTGGTACGGCTTTCGCGGTCTACCTGGTATTCGCGGCCCTCAACGCCGCAATACCGGTCGTGACCTGGAAATTGAGGGGGGAAAAGCGCGGGGAGCTGGTTTTCGCCGGGATCTACCCGCTTCTGGGACTGGCGCTGGTGCTGGTCGCGATGCTAAAGCAGACTTATGTTTCGTTCCTGTTCTGGCCCGTGGTGCTTCTGATGGATATCTTCGGCCTGGTGGCCGGCTTCCTTGTGCTGACCCTCTGGATACCCCTGGCGTGCCTCGTGCTTACCGTGGCCGGAGGTTTTGTGTGGCTGTCCAAGATAGACCAGATGGCGACGCTGGGCGGCCTGATGTGCGTGTTCGCTCTTTTCACGGTGGTTTTCCTGGCAATCGGGGTATATCTGATCAGGATAATGAAAGAGGGCGCCGTCAGTTTCGGGGCGAAGAACGAGGGTATGGTGAAACTCCTGCCATACTTCACGGCCGTATCGCCGTACCTGCTGATAATGACGGCAGTTATAAAACTGAAACCGGAAGACCCGTCGATGATCCTGGGTTTCGGTATGCTTATGTCGCTCGTTATGCTGGCTTTCGCGCGGATGTATTCCATGGGCCCGCTGGCCGTGGCGGCGCTCGGCGGATCTTTCCTGCTGGCGGTCACCTGGCACGCGGTCAGCTTCGAACCGGCGCGGGCATTGGCGCCTTTTACCTGGTACGCGGCATACCTGCTGGTCTTTACCGCCTTCCCTTTAATATTCAGGAAGAATTTCCTTGATTCAAAGCCGGCCTGGTTCACTTCGGCCGTCTCGGGCCTGCTTTTCTTTATACCGATACATGATGTGGTGTCCAGGGCTATGGGCAATGACTTCATCGGTTTTTTGCCGGCGGCTTTCGCCGCGCTGTATGCCCTGTTGCTCTGCGATGTGATAAAGCGCAGATCTTCCGTCTCCGAGGTTCAGGATTTCAGGCTGGCCCTGGCCGGAGGCGTTTCGCTGTTCTTCGTTACGCTCATCTTCCCGCTGCAGTTCGACAAGGAATGGATAACGCTCGGCTGGGCGCTTGAGGGCGCCGCCCTTGTCTGGCTCTTCGGGCGGGTCCCGCACGAAGGGCTGAAGAAATGGGGATACGTTCTTCTCCTTATAAGTTTTGTCCGGCTGACATTTAACGGCGCGGTATTCTCGTATCACCCGCGGCAGGCGATCCCCATACTGAACTGGTATCTTTACACGTATCTGACGGCGGCGGCCGCGATGTTCACGGCGGCTTCTCTCTGGCGCCCGCAAGAGGAGAAAATAAAAGGGTTCATAGTGAAAAGCGTCCTGCTGGCCTGCGGGGCCGCGCTGTTGTTCCTGCTGATGAATATCGAAATAGCCGACTACTTCAGCACCGGCGCCGCGCTCACTTTCCAATTCTCCGGCAATGTGGCGCGGGACCTGGCTTACACGCTCGGCTGGTCGTTTTTCGCCGCGCTGCTGTTCGGTTTCGGCATAAAAAACGTCTCCGTTTCCGCCAGGAAGGCCAGTATGGGTATTTTTGCCGCGGCGATACTGAAATTGTTCCTTCACGACGTCTGGAGCCTGAGCCAGCTTTACAGGGTAGCGGCTTTTATGGTGACGGCGGTCATACTGATACTGGTCTCGTTCCTATATCAAAAGTACCTCGCCGGGGAAAAAGGCCAGGCCGGCGCAGCGGGCGGCAAGGACGCGGTTTAAAGGAGAGGGCATGCGAGCTTTTTTTCTTTCGGCGGCCGTTTTATTGTTCCCGGCGAATATTATCGCCGGGCAGCCGGGCGTCCCGCCCGCCTGGAAGTACTACCAGGAGATAAAGGCCGGCCGCCCCGGAGTTTATAAGTATAAGCTGCCGCTTGAGGTCCTGGACAAGGCTATGCCTTCCCTTTCGGACATCCGGCTGCTGGACGCGTCCGGCAAGGAAGTTCCGTATATCCTGGAGGCGGTTCGCCCGGCCGTGGTCATGGCCGGGGACCTCGCGGACTTCAAGAGCAGGATCGAGGGAACCAAGACCGTTCTGACCGCGGCCGCCGGGGGCGGCTATGTGGATTCCGTGACGCTGGAAACCCCGGCGGGCGGTTTTATAAAACCGGCGGATGTGTATGTCTCAATGGACGGGAAAAACTGGACCCTTTCCGCCGGAGGCGTTCCCGTGTTCAGGCAGTACCGCGACAGTGAGAACCTGAGCGCCGGCATAAAGCCGGTCCCGGCGAAGTATATAAAGGTCGTGGTTGACGACTCCCGTTCCGCGCCGGTGCCGTTCACCGGGCTTCAAGCCAGGGTGCTGCCGCGCGTTCCGGCCTCGCTCGAAACCCTGGCTTGCGCTGTAATATCCCGGGAGGACCACGCTTCTTTCAGCAGGCTCTCCGTACGGCTGCCGGCCAGGAACCTTTTCGTGTTCTCCGTGGGATTGACGGTTTCCGATAAACTTTTTTCAAGGATGGTTTCAGTATCGGCCAGGTCCCTTGAGGATGGCCGCCTGGTCTCGAAACACATGGCCTCCGGGGCCATTTTCACTACCGACGCTTCCGGTTCCCCGGCTTCAAGGACCGACGTGCCGGTCTACGCGCGGCTGCAGGGGACGGACGAGATGGTGCTGGACCTGGACAACGGCAACAGCCAGCCCCTGGATATAAAGTCCGTTAAGGTGGTTTACGCGCCCGTCTATGCCGTGTTCCAGGCCAGGTCCGAAGGCGTTTACCGCCTGCTTTTCGGGAACAGGCAGGCGCCTGCCAGGACTTATGACCTCCCAGGCATTGCGAGCTTCCTGACAGGCAAAGATTTTTCCGCCCCCGCCGCCGGTAAAGTGGAAAAGAACCCCGCTTTTGCCGAGGCTGAAGCGCTGCCCAACCTGGATGTGTTCGGCGGGGCCATCGACACGGCAAAATGGCTGTACAGTACCCCCGTTTCGGCGGAGCGCGCCGGAGTGCAGGGGCTGGACCTGGATCTGCGGGTCATGTCCCGTTCCGAACGCAGCCTGAGCGATTTGCGCCTCGTCAGCGATAATAAGCAGGTGCCCTATATCCTGGACCGGGATTATACGGTACGGGAAATGGATATTCCCGCGGAAAAAAAGGTCGGCGCCTACCCCGTCACCATATGGAGGATCAAGCTGCCCTTCAAAAATATCCCGCTTATACGGCTCACGGCCGCCGCGCCAGGCACGGTCTTCCAACGCCGGGTGACGCTTTACGATACGGCTTCGGATGAAAGCGGCCGGGCCTACAGGCGGCCGCTTGGCTCCGCGGTCTGGAGCAATAGCGGCGCGGGCGGGCCGGTAACCTGTTCTATGGGAATTCCCGGCGCGCCTTACGGTGACGAACTTGAACTCGAGGTCGAGAACGGCGACAATAAACCGCTGGAGATATCTGATCTTAAACTGTATTATCCCGTCTCGCGCCTCATCTTTAAATGGAAAGGCGGGGGCGGTTTGCGGCTTTATTACGGGAACCGTGAAGCCGGTTACCCCGCCTACGATATTTCGCTGGTGGAAACCGAGCTTCTGAGCGAGGAAAAACAGGCCGCCAGCCTGGAAGAGGATAAAGGCGGGAAAAAGGGCTGGGGCGGTTTAAAACTTTCAGGGGCTGTTTCCAAAGCAGCGTTCTGGATCGTGCTGGCGGCGGTCGCGGCGCTGCTCGTCTTTTTGATAACCCGTCTGCTCCCGCCTCCTCCGAAGCCCGCCGTAAAATAGGGCGTCGGACCGGCTTTGGCTTTAGTGGCCCGCCGCGGTCTTTATGGTTTAAGCCGCGGCAGCTCCCTGCATGCGCCCCTTAGCGGCGCCGCCGCTCCGGCGTCCCCTTTGCTATAATCACAATATGGAAACTGCGGGCCAGGTCTATCCGCTCAAGGTGGCGCTTCTCTATGGTTCAAGGCCTTCCGGCCATTGCGCCGCCGCCCGCGCCGTGGCCGAGTTCCTGCCCCCCGGCATAATCGAGCCTGTAATGGTGGACCTCTCCGAGGTTTATCCCAATTTCGGGCCTTTCGTGGCGCGCACCTACCTCGAACTCCTTAAAAAGACCCCCGGCCTCTGGGACTATGTCTACGACAACGATTTCGTAGCCTTCGCGGCCGGCGCCTTCCGCGAGGCGATACTGCCCTTTTCCTCGGAGAAACTGGCCGACCTTCTGATAAAGAAGAACGTGCGCGCCGTCATTTCCACGCAGGCCTTTTCGTCCCTTCTGATGACCAAAAATCCGCGGCTCAAGCGCATGCCCGTATTCTCGGTGGTGACGGATTTCTGCGCCCACTCCTATTGGCCCCAGAAGGGCGTGGCGGCGTACTTCGTGCCCGAGAAAGCCACCGGCCTCATGCTGAGGGACAAAGGGACGCCCCCGGAAAAGATCTTCATCACCGGCATACCTATACGAAAGGAGTTCACCTGCGTCCAGCCGGAAAAACAGGCCGTCAGGAAGGTCCTGGGACTCGCGCCGGGGCTCTTCACGGTTCTTATCACCGGAGGCAGCCGCGGCCTCGGCGACCTGCTCCCGGCCGCGCTGGCCCTGAAACCGCTGCTGGGTAAAATCCAGGCGGTAGTGCTATGCGGCAATAACCGCAAGCTTTGCCGCCATGCCGAGAAGTCTTACGGCGGAGGTAAATTCATCCGCTTCGTCGACTTTACCGACTCGCCCGCGCCTTACTACGCGGCGGCCGACCTGGTGATAGGAAAACCGGGCGGCGTCACCCTGGCGGAGACTATGGCCATGGCCAAGCCGTTCATAATCTATTCGCCGCTTCCCGGGCAGGAAGACCGCAACTCGGCCTTCCTCGGCCGCCACAAGCTGGCCGAAACCGCTGATTCGACGCGGGAGCTGGAGCCCCTGGTAAGGAAATATATGGCCAGCCCCGGTTCCCTGGCCCGCGCATCGCGGGCGCTGTCGGAGCACGCGCGCCCGCACGCCGCCCGCGACGTGGCCGCTAAGATAATAGAGATGCTGACGGCTTTTAAGGTCCCGGGGTAGGGCGTAAACGGTCGCGCCTGTTCCCGGGGACCTGCGGGGTATATGCGGTGTCCGCCATTGCAGCCGGAGGTACAATATGCGCATGAGCTTTATGTGTTCCGCCTTCCTGATGTTCGCCGCGCCTTCCCTTTGCCCGGCCGGGACGATACCCGAACCCGGACTGAACGGCCGCGCCGGTCCCGCATTCACCACGGAGTATAAAGTACTGGCCGACGCCTCTTCCTGGGCCGCCGCCCTTAAAAGTTACGGCCTCGGACCGGACGAGAAGGAGAGGGAAATATACTTCTACGACACTCCCTCCCTGGCGCTGTACAAGAGGGGGCTCGTGCTGCGCTCCCGGGCCGGCAAAAAAAAGGCCGACAGCACCGTGAAAATGCGGCCCGCGCCGTCCTATATACCGGCGGCGGTCTCCTCGGACGGGGGCTTCAAGTGCGAATATGACCGCACTCCGCTGAATTCCGTATACTCCTGTTCGCTGACAGGCGATGAACCGGTCGGAGACGCGGCCGCGGTGGCTTCGGGAACTGCTAAACCTAAAAAACTCTTCAACGGACTGCAGGAATCCTGGGCCGGGGACGTGTGGACAGGGCTGGTTTCTCTGGGTCCGGTAAGGTCGTATTCCTGGGAGGTCAGCCACCCTGTTTTTGGAACGCTGGCTTTCGAGCGCTGGGACCTGGCCGGCGGCCCTTCTTTTTTCGAGATATCTTTCCGCGTGAACGCGGGCGCGGACGGCACCGAAGCCAAAATACAGGCCCTGCACAGGGAGCTGGCCGTGCGCGGCATAAAATTGGCAGGCGACCAGTCCTCAAAAACAGCCGCGGCTATGAGTTTCTTTTCGAAATAAAAACACCAGGCTCCCGCTTCCCGCGTGATAGCACCACGCCATTACGGGGGAACGTAAATTTGGGATATGATCAGCCTAAGAGAGACCGGAGGAATGATATGGAAATATTTTCAAAAAAACAGCTGGAAAAATACGCGGATGTGCTGATCTGGGGGCTTAAGACCGCCCGTCCCGGTTTCAGGGCGTACGACACCGTGCTGGTGCGCTGCGACCTGGAGGGCCGCGAACTGGGCGAAATTATCAACCGCAAACTAGTGCGGGAAAAGTTCAACGTGGTATTCCGTTTCATGCCAAGCCCCAGGCTCGAACGCGATTTTTATGAGTTCTCGGACGAAAAACAGCGCGCCTTCATAGCCGCCGGCGAGCGGGAATTGAGCGCCGCCGTTAACGGCAATATCTACGTGCACGCGCCGGCCTCGCTCACGCACCTGAAGGGCATAGATACCAGGCGCCAGTCGCAGGTCGCCATAGCCCGCAAGCAGCTGCGCGACATAATGACCGCGAACGAAGAAAAGGGTAAATTCGGCTGGACGCTGTGTACCTATCCCACCGCGGAACTGGCTAAACAGGCCAGGATGCCGGTGAAGGAATACGCGGCACAGATAGCCAAAGCCTGCTTCCTCGACGAGCCGGCCCCGGCTAAAAAGTGGGAACAGATCTACAGGGATACGATGGAGATCAAGGCGTGGCTCAAGGGTCTCAAGATAGATGTTATACGCACCGAGTCGGCGTCGATGGACTTCGAGGTGAAGCTGGGCGATATGCGCAAGTTCCTTGGCGTCAGCGGCCATAATATACCCAGCTTCGAGATCTTCACCTCCCCGGACTGGCGCGGCACCCGCGGTTTTTATTTCGCGAACCTTCCCGCCTTCCGCGGCGGCAACTACGTCGAAAAGATACGGCTGGAGTTCAAGAACGGCAGCGCGGTGAAGATCTCCGCCGAAAAAGGCGGCGAGTACGTGAAAAAGATAATGGCCACGGATAAGGGCGCCTCGCGGCTGGGGGAATATTCCCTCACCGACCGCCGCTTTTCCCGGATAGACAAGTTCATGGCCGACACGCTGTTCGACGAGAACCACGGCGGGAAGCACGGCAATTGCCACGTGGCCATAGGCGACTCCTATTCCGATACCTACGCCGGCGATATTTCAAAACTGACCGCGGGGAAGAAGGCCGCGCTGGGGTATAACAGCTCAGCCGTCCACTGGGACCTGATCAACACCGAGGACAAGAAGGTGACCGCGACCCTGAAGAACGGAAAAAAAGTCACCATCTACGAGAACGGGCAATTTAAATGCTAGGAGCTTCCGGGTTTAGCATGTGTACGGGCCAGCCATGGGGTTGCCCATTCCGCCGCGCAGGAACCGTTGCGCGGTTCCCCCCGAAGCGGGTGCGCTGCGGTGTCCGTAGCAAACCTCTGGAAGCCCAGTCCACCCCCTCCCCAAAGCGGCCGTCTGATACGCATAGCGCCTGTTACGGCACCTGCGCAGGCATTGGCTCCAGGGCAACCCCATGCCCGGCCCCCGGCTGTTTTTCCTTCTGTACGTGCAGTTTTCTGTCTGACTACCGGGTATTTACCAACGGGGAACTATGATGCGCAAAATGTTAAACGCCGCCGAGGGCGCGCTATGAGCACGCTTTTAGCCGCCTTAAAGACGGAGCGCGGCCGGCACGTGGCCGGAGGCGTATTCCTGGCCGGCTTCTCCGCGGCATTCCTCTTCTGCGGTTATGAGTTCATCCGCTCGCCGGCCGAATCGATATTTATAGATAAGTTCGGGGCGGGGGCTAAACCTTACGCCATCGCCTGCGTCCCGTTCATGATGGCGGCGATGATATACTGCTACGGGCGCCTGCTCTCCTGCGCCGGCGCTAAAAAAGCCATGGTGGTTTCGATGCTGGGCAGCGCGGCTTTTTTTGTGCTGGTCTGGCTGTTCCTCGGCCGGGCCGGCAGGTGGCTGGTCTTCCTTCTTCTTGTGTTCAAGGAATCCTACGTGGTGGTGATCTCCGAGCAGTACTGGTCGTTCATAAACAGCGTGCTGCGGGACGAGGAGGGAAAGGTCTTTAACGGCCCCGTGGCGGGCCTGGGGGCGCTTGGTTCCCTGACCGGCGGCTACCTCCTGGGGCGCTTTGCGGTGAGCCTGGGCACGGATATCTTTTTGCTTTTCGCGGCCCTTATGATACTGCCCGCCGCGGCGCTGTTCTGGCGGGGCTATAATAACGCGGGTGAGCCCGTACCGGACGCCGACGAGGCCGGAGGCCGGAAAGGCCACCTGCACCTGAGCATACTCGCCGAAAACCGCACTGTTCTCTTCATAGCGCTCATCATCTTCGCTGCGCAGGTGGTCGCCACTACGCTGGATTTCCGCTGGACGCAGCTGGTGCAGGATTTTATGCCGCTGAAGGACGCGCGGACCGCTTATTTCGGGCACTTCTGGATGTACGTGAATATCTTTTCGTTCTCGATGCAGTTCCTGCTGACCCCGCTGCTGCTGCGTTATATACCGCGGCGGGGAATACTGACCGCCATACCGGCCGTGCACATAGTTACGTGCCTGCTCCTGCTCCTGTACCCGGCGCTGGGCGTGGCCTCGGCGGCTTTGCTGCTGTTCAAGGGGATGGATTATTCCATCTTCAGGGCTTCAAAAGAGACCCTCTATATACCGTTCTCCTACGACACCCGCTATCGAGCCAAGCAGGTGGCTGACGCTTTTACCTACCGCTTCGCCAAGGGGCTGACCGCTACCGGCGTTTCCGCTCTTAAAGCGCTTGGCTCCATAGCGCCGGGATTCTACCCGTCGCTGGGCGCGATATTTTCAGCCGCCTGGCTGGCGATGTCGTTCCCGCTCACGGCTAAAAGGGAGAGGGGAAGTTAGGAACCTGCGGTTCCGTGTCGTGTAGGGATCTTAAAAGTTATTATCCGCGGTTTCAGCCCGCATCAGAACGTAAGGGAGGCGGAGATGCGGTGCACGGAGCCGAGGTCGCCGAAGGGGGAGAAAGCGTAGTCTATCCAGTAGTCCGTATAGCGGACGCCGGCGCCCATGGAAACGTTCCTCATGCCGCCCAGGTCGGCTATGGCGCGCGTATTGAACCCGGCGCGCAGGAACATGTCCATTTCGGCGTAGAGCGGTATCTTCACCTCGCCGCCCATGGCCAGGTAAGGCAGGTTGCCGCGCGCCGCCGCTATGTCCGCGGTGATATTCACCTTTTCGGTCAGTTTTGTCACGGTCCCAAGGCGAAGAGTCAGCGGCAGCGGAGAATCTTCCTTGTCGTAGCGCAGCGTCCCCATTATATTCTGGGCTGATAAGCCGATGCGGAAGCGGTTGTCGAAAAAGTACGGCATCAATACGCCTATATCCGCCGACACCGTGTTGTCCGCCGTCAGTATCTTTGAGCGGACGAACTTCCCCGTGGCTCCGAGCACGAAGCGCTCCTCGGGGTCGCTGTTGAACCCTGTTATGTAGCAGGCAAAGCCCACGTTGACAGCCATGTCGTACGGAGTGAAAGCGCCGGTGTCCATGCCGCTGGTATCCGTTTGCCGCAGGTTCCCGAAATCCATGTACTTCAGGGAGACTCCCCAGGAGCCCACGTCCCCCGCGGTTTCCGCGTAGCCGAAATAGTCCACGAAAGTGTCGGCGAGGTACGGGGCGTGCATGAAAACCATGGAGTTGGTTTTTATGTTTATCAGTCCCGCTGGGTTCCAGTCAAGCGCAAAAGCGTCGTCGGCCAGCGCCGAGTAGGCCTCGCCCAGCGCCGCGCCGCGCGCCCCTGAGACCACTTCCAGGAACTGCGTGGTCGTGGTGCCGGCGGAGGCGGAGTCAAAGCCTCCCGCCGCCGAGCCCCGTCGGGCCGGCAGGGTGCAGAGCAGCAGGGACGCCGCTAAAGCGGCGCGCCTGGAGACGCTTTTTGCCATTCGCCGTTCCTTCATAATACTCCCGACGCTATCTTTCCACCGCTATCTTCAAACTCTTCGACGACTTCCCGTCTTTGGTCTGTATGAAAGCTATGTACACCCCGCTGGCCGCCTTGCGTCCGTCCTTGTTGAGGCCGTCCCAGTGCGCCATGCCGTTGACGTCGGCCTTTACTTCCCGCACCAGCTCTCCCAGGAAGGTGTATATCTTCACCCTTGCGTAAGGCGGCATGTTGGCGAAACTCATTACTCCGGAAACGGAGTTGGGCATATAGGGGTTCGGATATATCTTTATGTCGGAGAACCCGGTTTCGGGCAGCGTCTGCATTATCTGGAAAGTGGACAGGTGCCAGGTCTGCCCCGTGACCCTGTTATTGGCCGTGTCGGAAGTGGACGGCAGCGGCACCCATACGGCATTGGCTTCGTCGTAAAGCGCCAGTATAAGCCTTGTCCTGTCCGTTCCGGCCGGCAGGTCCGAGAGCCTGTAAGGTACGGTTATGATCACCGGATTGATGACCAGTACGGGGGGGAAGTGGTCTACCACAAGGCCTATTCCGGTGGGTATAAGGCCGGAGACGGCCGAAGCCGGAGGCATGAAAGAGGATCCGGGGTGTATGCTTATCTGCGTGTAACCGCCCAGTGCCCCGGCCGGTATGAACACGGACATCAGGCCGTATGACGTCAGGAGGGATATGGTCGTGTCCGTAGATACCGGCGTGCCCGCGTTGGCGGAACGCAGCGTGGCTACGGTGTCCGTAAACACCGGGTAGGCCTTTATCCCGGTCTGGCCCTGGGACTCAACATAGGCCCAGTAAGTGGCGCCTGTGGAGAGGTCTTTGAAAGTGCAGGCAAGCCCCTGGACGCTCGCCGAACTGGACAGTTTCCAGGCCCCGAGATTGGCGGCGCCTGAGACGGCCGTGTTGTAAGTTGAGATCCCGACATTATATATCGTGTGCGTGGAATTGCCGTTCGCGGCCCAGTGCACGGTGAAGCCGTCCGTCATAATGTCGGAGAAGGTCTGTTCCTGCGTTAGTATGAAGGCGGTAGCGGGAAGGGTGAGGGCCGTGCCGAGCGAAACCGGGTCGGTGGCCACTCCGGTCAGGTTGAGCGCGGAAACGCGCAGGTAATAGCTGGTATCGGAGGCCAGCGCTCCGAAGGAGGCGTTAAGGCCGGTGGTTGACGAAGACAAAAGCGGTTCGCCAAAGGCGGGGCTTGAAGAGATCTGGGCCAGGTAAAAAGTGCCCGCAGGGTTGGGGACCGGGGTTCCGGCCCCCCATCTTATCGTAAGGGAACTGATGCCCACGTCGGATCCTCCGTAAGCGGCAAAGTCCGGGTCATAGGCGCCCGTGGCCAGGGGCGGAAACGGCACGGCGGCGGACGGGCGGTTCAGGCGGTTGTAGGCCGTGACCTCGGCGTAATAGGTCGTGTTGGGCGCCAGTCCCGTGAACGCGGCGTAGGCGTTAACGGTGGCCGAGGACCTTACGTCCGAAGTAAAATCGTAGGCCGGGGACAGGCGCACGCTGTAAAGAGTGTCCGGAGGATTATAATTGGGCAGCCAGTTGATGGTCATGGTGAACGGCGTAAGTCCTGTCTGCGCCTGCTCCAGGGGCAGGTTCGCCATGGTAGAGGTCGCGGGGGTGTAAGAGTAACTCGCTCTATCCTCCCAGTTCATCGTCCCGGCCCGGAAATAATAACTGGTGTTTGGGGAGAGGCCCGTGAGCGCCAGGCGGTCGGAAGATATCGTTTGGGTGTACGAGGAAAAGAGCACCGGGCTGAAGGCGGTGCTGGTCGCGGCTTCAAGCACGTACTTCTCGGCCGTCATGTTCTGCGGCGAGGAGGCCAGCGGGGTCCAGGAGACGGTGACGCTGGAGTTATAGACCGCGGATGTCTGCAGCCCGGAGAGCGTCAGCGGCAGCGTGGAGCGTTCGTCGGGGTAGGTGCCGGCATAAACGGTGGTTCCGTTAAACAGCGCCCCGGCGCGGTAATAATACACGGTGTTCCGGTTCAGCCCGGTTATCACCAGCCCCGCGGCAAGCGGATCGGAGGTGGAGGAACTGGCCGCCACCGTGTTGAAATACTGGTATGTTGAGGCTTCGGCGACGTAGCCGTCCGTAGCCGGGTTCGGCGTGAAGCTTATGGCCGCGCTCGACTGCCACACGGCCTGGAGCGCCGCGTCCGTAAGGGCGCCCGGCAGGCCCGTTCTGGCCGCCGGCAGCGCGGTGTAATTCGGCGTGCGCTCCCAGTTCAGCGTGGCTATACGGGCGTAATAATCTTTATTGGGCTTCAGGCCGTTTATCGTAAGTTCGCCAAGCTGGCTCTGGTACGTGGTCGAAGATATGACGGCGCCGGTTTCGTCGAAAGGCGCCGTCGAAACTTCAAAGCGGTATCCCTCGCAGGCGAAGGCCTGCGGCGCGGCCTGCATCGGCGTAAAATAGACCGTTATGCCCTGCTGGGCGGCGTCAAGGTAGACCAGGTCGGAAGAGAGCGGCAGCGCGAGCGTTACGGAGGAGAGCTGGGCGGTGTAATTCGGGATATAGGCGCTGTTCAGGGAGGCGGCTCTGAAATAGTAGGTGGTGTTGGCTTCCAGCGTGGGGATGGTAAGCGTGCTTAAGGCAACGCCATATACCGTGGAGGAAAGTATAACACCGCCGCTGAAGCCCGCCGTGGAGGCTTCAAGCCTGTAGCCCAGCGCGGAAGCGCTGGCCGGGCCCGCCGGCAGGGCGGTCCAGCCGAGAGTCCCCGCGCCGTCGCTGAAGGATATTTTTGACAGATCCTCCGGCTTGGAGGCAAGGGTGGTGAAAGACCTGATGTTCCCCAGGTTCGGGACCGCGTTCCAGTTCAGAGCTCCGGCCCGGTAATAATATGTAGTGTTGCGGGTGAGCGGGGCCAGGGCGAAAGAAGAGGCGGCCGCCGACGGCGCGGAGGCATCCTGTGTAAGCGGCGTAAGAAGCGGCGAGGTCGAGAGCAGCAGACGGTAGCCTTCGGAGTTGAGCGCCTGTACGGCGCTCGAAACCGGCGTCCAGGTCACGGTGGCGCTGGTTTCGTATACTGCGTCGGAGAGGCCTGAAAGTTTCAGGGCCAGCGTCGCAGTGGAAATGGCGGGAGCGTAGGCCGTGGGCGTACCGTTCATGGCGCGGGCCCTGACGTGGCAATAATAAGTGGTATTGGCGTTGAGCCCGCCGAGTATTACCGGGGGGTAGCCCTTGGGGGAAGATGCCGCTCCGGTGAAGGAGGAATTGAGGGCGTAATCGAGGTCGTAGTCCGTCCATTCCGGATTGTTGTTGACCGACCAGCCTATCTGCGCGCCGGCGGTGGCGGATGATTCCGCGGTGAAGTAGGAGGAGATGAAATATGTCCCGGAGGGCGCCGCCGCCCAGGTGGCGGTGGAGGTTTGCGAGTACTGGGAGTCGGGGTCGGCCGAAGATTTAACCTTGAGGTAGTAAGTCGTGTCGGGGTTAAGGGAGGCGTAATTCGCGCCGTTCGCCGCCGCGGAGCCGCTCGAGATCGCCGGGATAAAAGAGGCGGAAGCGGAGATGACAGCTATGTACGGGGAGGTTCCCGGTGTCCAGCTGACGTTGACGCTGCCGGTGCTTGTAGCGGTGACCACCGGGTTCAGAAGCGCCGCGCGAACCGGGATAGCCGCCGCCAGCATCCAGGCGGCGGCCGCTCCAATGATCTTCGCTCTTTTGAACATGGTCATGACCCGCGCCGGAACGAACTGAAATACCCCGCGCCAAAGCGTTTATTGCATACGGTACGGTTTCTATTATATTATAATTTTAATTAAAGCCGCACCATGTCCGCTTTTCGGCATACAGAAGGTGTCACGGAACATCATGAAAATTGAAAAGTACGACGATAAATTCACGCCTGAACAAAGCTCCTTAACTTCGGCAAGCGGCCGGAGAACGGCCGCCCCGGCGAATGCCGCGGCGATTCTCCTTTTTCTCTGCGCCCTGCCGGCCATGGCCCAGCAGAAGACGGTTTTCCCCGCTTTCGAGGTTTCCAGCGGCACCCCGCTCCTCTCGCAAGCCGCCTCCACGGGCGCAGTGGTGGGCCAGGGAGGCAATTATTCCCTGCCCCTGTCCGACGGGCGCACCTTGTGGTTCTTGAATAATATCTGGACCGGAGAGAGGAAAGCGGACGGCCAATCCGCGGTATGGGGAGTGGTGGACGGCGCAGCGGCTCTGTCCGTCAGCAGCGCCGCGCCTGCCGGGTCCGGTTCTTTGTCCTACGTTTCGGACGAAAACAAATGGCCGCTGCCGCTTCTTTCCGGCGATATGAAGGAGTACAGCCAGGCCAGGAAATTCTGGCCGCGCTCCGGCTTCTCCTCCGGGGGCAGGTATTACGTGTTCTTCTCCATAATGAACAACTATGGCCCCGATACTTACGATTATTTCCGCGTAGGCCAGGGTTTGGCCTGGTCCGACGATCCCCGCGGTCCCTACCAGAAAGCCCGTCACGGCGAACACTACTCGTTCTGGAACGATATAGAGCCTGCTTTCGGTTCCGCCGTGCTGCAGGACGGGGACGGCTGGGTTTATGTTTACGGCCGCCTGACGACGGCCCCCGGCGAGCACGCCGCGGCCCTGGCGCGCGTCAGGCCGGAGGACGCGGCGTCGCTCGAGAAGTATTCCTATTACAGCGTTGAAACCGCCTCTGGGACCTGGAGCGGGGACTGCGCCGAATCCGCGCCGGTCATGGAAAAAATGCCGGATGAGTTCTCGGTGTCCTACAATGAATTTCTCAAGTCCTACCTGGCCGTCTATTTCGACCCGGAGTCCGGTTCAGTGACGGCGCGTCGTGCGCCTTATCCGTGGGGCCCGTGGAGCGGGGGGGTGCCGCTGTTCTCCTGCCGCAAAGAAGACTACTGCTACGGGGCCAAGGAACAGCCCGGCTTCGCCTCCGCGGGCGGCGGGCGCATATTCCTGACCCTCGAAAAAAAGAACGCGCCGTACCTGTACCAACTGACCTTTAAGTAGGGGAAAATATGTCCGAATACAATATACTCGTCATCAATCCCGGCTCCACTTCGGACGAAGTCAGCTATTTCCGCGGAGAAACCGAGGTGTTCCACAAAACGGTGCGCTACAGCCCGGAAGACATGAAACCGTACGAGCGCAAAAAGATAACCGCCCAGTTCGACCTGCGCCGGAGCATGGCGCTGGCGGCGCTCAAAGAACATAACGTGGACACAAGCGAGATACACGCCGTTATAGGACGCGGCGGCGTGGTAAAGCCCATAGAGGGCGGGGTTTACGAGGTAAGCGGCCAGCTGCTGGCGGACCTGCGCGGCGGGCTGATGGGAGACCACTCCTCGAACCTTGGCGGTCTGATAGCCAGGGACATCGCCGGGATACACGGCGTGAAAGCTTTTATAGCCGACCCGGTGGTGGTGGACGAATTGGACCCTTTAGCCAGATATTCTGGTATGCCGGAAAACCCGCGTATTTCCATCTTCCACGCCCTTAACCAGAAGCGCGTCGGCCGCCACGCGGCGCGGCAGCTGGGCAAGCCCTATGAGGACTGCCGCCTGATCGTGATGCACGGCGGCGGCGGCATATCCGTCGGGGCCCACCGCGGCGGCAGGGTGGTGGATGTTAATAACGCGCTGGACGGGGACGGGCCTTTCACGCCGCAGCGCTCCGGAGGCGTGCCGGCCGGAGGACTGGTAAAGATGTGTTTCAGCGGCAAGTATACGCAGGCCGATATGAAGCTTAAGGTCAAGGGCCTGGGCGGGCTGATCGCCTATACTGGAACCTCGGACTGCATAGCCCTGGAGAAATACATACTCACCGGCGAGGTTAAGCCCAATTCAGGCCTGGATCCGTCCAGGATATCCCGGGAGCAGGCTAAAGAGGCCGTGCATGCTATGGCGTACCAGATCTCGAAGGAGATCGGCGCCATGGCCGCGGTGCTGGAGGGCAAAGTGGACGCCATAGTATTCACCGGCGGCCTGGCCTACGACAAAATAATCATATCCGAGGTGAAAAGGCGCGTGGGCTGGATAGCGCAGACCCTTTCCTACCCGGGGGGGGATGAAATGACAGCGCTGCGCGCGGCCGCCGAGATAGCGCTGGCCCATCCCGGGCAGATAAAGAACTATTGATTTGCTTAAAATCATACTACTCCGGAGGAAAAACATGAAATTCAGGAACTTTGAGGAACTTTTGAGCCTGGTGCGCGGCAAGACGAACCGTATCGTCGTGCCCGGCGCCAATAACGACGAGGTGCTTACCGCCTGCAAGATGGGGGTGGATAACAGGATAATTTCCGGGGGCGTGCTGATAGGGCCCAGGGCGCAGGTGGAGGCCATGGCCGCCAAGGTCGGTTTGAAACTGGACATCTTCGAACTGATAGACCTCTGCGACTACGCCGAGATGTGCAATAAGGCCGTGGACCTGGTGAAGGCGGGAAAGGGCGACTTCCTGGTGAAAGGTCTGGTGGATACCAAGTTTTACATGAAGGCCATACTGCGCAAGGAAGTCGGCGCGGTGGCCGAGGGCACCGTGCTCAGCCACCTCGTGCTTTTTGAGCTGGCAAATTATCACAAACTGTTCGCCGTCACGGACGCCGCCATCATGATCAACCCCACGCTGGACCAGAAGACGAAGATCCTGCGCAACGCCGTGGATATGATGCGCATGATGGGCGTCGAGACGCCCAAGGTGGCGGTGATCTGTCCCGTGGAAAAGGTGAACCCCAACATACCCAGTACCCTGGACGCGGAAGCTCTCGTCAGGATGAACAGGGAGGGCTCCATAAAGAACTGCGTGGTAGAAGGACCTTATGACATTTACATCGCCTTCTCCAAGGAACTTGCCGCGGAAAAAGGCATAAAGGGCGCCCAGGTGCCGGGAGAAACGGACATAGCGCTGTTCCCGAACCTGGACTCCGGCAACCCGGTGTACAAGTGCCTCTCCTTCTTCGGTGCGGGTATGAAGTCTGCCACGCTGCTGGCAGGTTCCAATATCCCAGTCATACTGCCGTCCCGCACGGACTCGCCAATGACCAAACTGCATTCCATCGCGCTGGCCTGTTACCTGAAGGATAAAGCCCAGATAGCGGCCTGAACCGGGAGGATGAAACCATGGCATGGGATTTTTTAAAGAAAATTGTGGGCGGTAAGGAAGAAGGCGTGAAGACCGCGCCGGCGGCGGAAAAGCCGCCGGTCAGGGCCGCGGCGGCGGAACCCCCCGGCACTGCAGCCGCAAAGGACCTCAAGGCGGCAGCGGCCCCGGTCAGGGAGAAGTCTCCCGCCGAGAAAACCGATGACGAGCTTGCCGAAGAACTTAACCGTATTTCCCCGCAGATACTGGCGCAGGCCAAAGACCCGCAGATGCGGGCGCTGGTGATCGGCATCTACCGGAAAATGCTGGTGGCCGGCGTCGATATCAACGACGATAAAGAAGTTAAAAAGTGGATGAAGAAGCATCCCGAGGTGCTGCAGGGCGGCGAGATCGTAAAGGTGGAGACGGTCCGCCGCGGCGAGCCCCGCGTGGGCCGCAACGACCCCTGTCCCTGCGGCTCCGGGCAAAAATACAAGAAGTGCTGCGGGTCCGGGAAATAGACCGGCGTATCTCCGGCGGCGCGGGGCTCCGTGCCTTGACAGTTCCCGGCCTTGGATTTATTCTATCTGTCGGCAGATAAACGTATCCTTCGGCCTTTATCGTCATGAGGAAGATCTTTCCAGCTTTTCTCTTGTTCTCCCTGCTGCAGGCGTCCGGGCCGGACTCCTCGCGCGCCCTGACGCCGGAACCGGCGCAGGCTGCCGCCGCGGAGGTGCAGCAGGAAGCGCAGCAGGTCCCCGGGGACGATGTGCGCCTGTTCCGCCGGAACGCGGCTAAGAACCCCTTGGTCTCGGCCGCGGCGCTGCTCCGTGTTTTGAGCGGGATGACGGCCGCCGAAACTGAGGATTTTCGCGGTAAAAACTGCGGCAAGATAGTCGAAATGCTCTCTTCCCTGGAAAGGGCCGCCGGAAAGAACCTGGTTCCGAAAGAAGAGTATTCGCGCGTCGCCTCCCAGCTGGCGGCTTTTGACCTGACCTCCATAGCCTCTCTCGGCTCCTCCCGCGGCCCCGAAGCTGGCGGGGGTGAAAAGCGCGACCCCGTAGCCGCGCTGGCGGCGGTGCGCGTAGCCGCCGACTCCGGAGATAAGGCAAAGACGGCTGCCGCCATAGAAAACGCCAGATCTTCCTACCCGGATAACCCTTCTTTGCAGGCTTCGGCGGCCGCGTCCTATAACGAGGCCGGGGATTACTCCATGGCCAGGAAGGTCTCTACGATCGCCATAGCCCTCGATCCCGCCAACCCGGACGCTTACAGGGCCAGGGCGCTTGCGCGGGCCTCGCTTGAGGACCGGAAGGGCGCCATAGAAGACATACGGAAGGCTGTGGAGATAGATCCGCAGGACGAGTCCGTCAGGGTCCTGGCCGCGCTCCTTGAAAGCCGCAAAAGCGCGTCTTCGCTCAAATCCGTCGCTTCCGTGGAAGAGATACGGCGGGCTTTCGGCGACGCCGGTCAGGCCGAGGACGCCGTAGAGGGCGGCGCAGGCGCGGGCACTCCGGCGGGTGCGGCTCCGGCCCCGGCGGCCCCCGACCAGGCCAGGTCAAAAGTCTATCTTAAGACGGCGCTGACAAAGAGCCGCCTGGGGGATTACGAGAACGCGGTGCGTTACGCCGGCCTTGCCATAGAGAAGGATCCTGACAATCTGGACGCGTATCTTGAAAGGGCCAACGCCTGCAACTTCCTGGGCCGCTACGATGATGTGGTGCGGGACACGAGTTTCGTGATAGCGAAAGATCCGGCCAGGCTCGAGGCTTTGAACATGCGCGCCTGGGCGCTTAACAGCAAGGGCCAGTCCCAGGCCGCCGAAACGGACGCCAGCCGCGTTATAGATCTGGACCCGAATTTCGCTGACGCCTGGTACAACCGCGCGCTGGCCTATGAAAAGCAGGGCGATCACAAGCGGATGCTGGCGGATCTTAAACAGGCCTCGGCCCTGAACGGCGCTTACCTTGTACGTTACCAGGACGCCGTAGCCCAGTATGGATCGCGCGTTCCGGATCTGGAGGCCCAGCCGCCCCTGGGGGAGGGGAAAGGCGACGGCAGGCATAGGCGCAGCCCGCTGAAGCGCTTCCTGATAACGCTGCTCTTCACGCTTTCCGGAGGGACCCTGATCGCCATGGGGCTTACGCATATATTTTCCGCACGCAGCGCGGCGGCTGACGCGGCGTCGCGCAAAACCCACCCCGACCTGCTTTCCCCTTCGATCTTTTACGAGGGAGTGGCCACCGGCAAATACAAGATAGAGCGCAAGCTCGGCGAGGGCGGGATGGGCGTGGTGTATCTGGCCACCGATCAGTCACTGGGGCGCGAAGTGGCTATCAAGAAGATGGGCGATGAAATAAAGATCAACGACACTGAAAAGCAGCGTTTCCTGGATGAAGCCCGTACCGTGGCCCTTCTCCACCACCCGAACGTGGTGGAGATCTACACGATCTTCGAAGAGGAAGATAATATTTATCTCGTGTTCGAATATGTGGACGGGTTGACACTGGACCGCGTGCTGGATAAAGAGACCCGCATTTCGCCCGAGAAGGCCCTTCCGATATTCGACAGCGTGGCGAAGGCGCTTGCCTACGCCCACTCAAAGAGCGTAGTGCACTGCGACCTGAAGCTTTCAAATATAATGCTTTCCGGAGAAGGAGAGGTGAAGGTCATGGATTTCGGCCTGGCGCGGCGCGCCAGGGAGTCAATGGCCCGGCTTTCCAAAGGTGAAGTTGTCGGTTCGCCGGCCTACATGGCCCCGGAACAGGAACTTGGTTCTTCCGAAATCGGATCCGACATTTACTCTCTCGGCGTATGCCTCTACGAAGCGCTGTGCGGCGCGCTCCCTTTCCAGGGGCCGGATTTCCACGGTCAGAAGATGCGCGGTTCCTACCAAGCGCTCTCGGACATGATGCCCGGCCTGCCCAGGGCCGTGGACGGCATAGTGGCTAAATGCCTGGCCCCGGCCCCGGAAGACAGGTTCCCGAGCGCGGATGATTTCCGCCGGGCCTTAAGCGAAGTTATATAAACGGTAAAGCGGCCGGCGCCGCGGGTCCCGCCCGCGCCCGGCCTTTCGCTTTTTAAAGCGGTATAATATTCTGGTAAACTTCACGCGGTTAAGGAGCCCCACTTCATATGAAAGCCCTTGTAAAAGCTAAAGCTGAAAAAGGTCTCTGGCTGGAGGATGTGCCACGGCCGGTCATAGGCGACAATGACGTCCTTATAAAGATAAAAAAAACCGCCATCTGCGGCACCGATATACACATTTACCAGTGGGACGAGTGGTCCCAGAAAACCATCCCGGTGCCCATGCACGTAGGCCATGAGTTCGCTGGCGAGGTGGCGGAACTTGGCAAGAACGTGCGCGGCCACTTCATCGGCGAACGCGTTTCGGGAGAGGGACATATAGTCTGCGGGCACTGCCGCAACTGCAAGGCCGGGCACCGGCACCTCTGCATAAACACTAAAGGCGTCGGCGTTAACCGTCCCGGCTGCTTTGCCGAATACCTGAGCATGCCGGCGGAGAACGTTTTCCCGCTCCCCGACGGGGTGTCGGACGATGAGGCCGCCATCCTCGATCCGCTCGGCAACGCCGTCCATACCGCCCTCTCCTTCGACCTGATAGGTGAGGACGTCCTTATAACCGGCGCGGGCCCGATAGGCATAATGGCCGGAGCTATAGCCAACCACGTTGGCGCCCGCAATGTCGTCATCACGGATATCAATGAGTACCGCCTTGATCTGGCCCGCAAGCTCGGCATCAGGAACGTCGTGGATTCCCGCAGGGAAAAGCTTCCGGATGTGGAAAAAAAGCTCGGCATGACCGAAGGTTTCGACGTAGGGCTTGAGATGAGCGGCAGCGCGCAGGCTTTCAACGACATGATCGGCGCGGTCAAGATGGGCGCGAAGATCGCGCTCCTCGGCATACTGCCCCCGAACACCGTCATACCGTGGAACCAGGTGATATTCAAGGCCCTGTTCCTGAAGGGTATATATGGGCGGGAGATGTTCGAGACCTGGTACAAGATGTGCGCCATGCTCACGAGCGGCCTGGATATAAAGCCGGTGATCACCCACCGTTTCCCGGTCAAGGATTTCAAGGAAGGCTTCGAGATAATGTCCTCCGGCAAATCCGGAAAGGTGATACTGGACTGGACCTTGTAGGAAGGAACGGTCAATTCTGATGAAAAATTCCCGGTTCTTGCCGCTGGCGCTGGCGGCGGTTTTGCTTTCGGGCTGCGGCATGCTCAGCCAGAAGGCGGCCGAATACCATTTCGACCGGGTCCGTAAAACGCTTGCCGCCGATAACCCTCCCCGGGCCCTGCTGGCCTCCGCGTTCTCCGACATGGAAAGCGCCGTTTCATACGCGCCTGATTCCGAGCAGGCGCTGGCGCTGCTCGACGACCTTTCAGCGGCCGCGTCCAAAGGCGGCTTCGCGGGCGCCCCGGAAATGAAAGCGTCCGTGCTGGGGAAAATGCTGGCGCTAAGGCCCTATAACTGGCGCGCCAGGGAAGCCATGATAAATTTCATGGCGGAGCGCGGCGACACGGGCGGCCTTGAGACCCAGGCGGCGGCGGCCGAGGGTCTGGCGGCTTCGGGGACTCCCCAGGTTAAATACTGCGCGCTGCTCGCCCAGGTGGCGGCGCTGGCGCAGGCTTTGCCGTGGCTCGAGAACGAGGCTTACCTGAGCCTTGCCAAAACTCCGGACGCTTTCTTCGATAAGTCGGCGCATTATTCCGCGTCGGTCGCCAGGCTTGAGGGCGTTAAGGATGCCGCGGAAAAAATGGCCGCAGCATCCCCATCCCTCGAAAGGGGCGCTCCGGAAGTCCTTGTTTCGGCGGCCGAAGTTTCCGCGGCCGACGCGCTGCGGGACGGGCCGGCGTTGGGGCGCGCGGCGGATTTTAACTCCCTGGCGGCTTCCAACCCGGTCTTCAGGGCCTCTGTGGAGATGGTCGTGCGGGGTAATGTCTCGCTGGTTAAAAAGGAATACTCCCAGGCCAGGGCTTTTTACAGGGGAGCTCTTAACGGTTACCCGGGCCTGCTTTACGCGAAGCGCCAGCTGGCCGAAACGGATTTTCAGGAGGGGGCCGCCCTCGCCGCCTCGGGCGAAAAGCACAAGGAGGCCCTGCGGCTTCTCTACGGGGCGTATGACGAGGCGGCCGATGTGATAGCGGCGGCCCCGGCCGGCAGCGCTATCCCCTTTATCAAACCCGACAAGTTCCTGGGAGAGGTTTACGCGCTGAAAGCAGCCGACCTGGCGGCGCTGCGCGCGGTGGAGGGAAAACGGCTAGGGAACGCCGCCAGGCTCCAAGCTGAATTTAAAACCTCTCTCGACGAGGCGCTCAGGCTTAACCCCGGCGGCAGCCTGGCCCGGGAATTGCTGGAGCGCTATACCAAGGAAGGCTTTTGAGCGTCCCTATGCGGAATAAAATCCCCGCTTTCCTCGCGGTCTGCGCTCTGTGCGTTCCGCTGCCCCGCTGTTCGGCGCAGGAGCAGAAGCAGTCGACCGCGGCCCCGGTTCAGGTGCAGAACCCGCTGATGCTGAATATTTCAAAAGACTTCAGGTCTTCCCGCGTGAGCCTGGACTATTCCATAAGGTGGGACTTCTCGGACCTGGCTTCGTTCAGGCCGGGGCTGGGCGCGCTTTACGAGGGGGCGCGGGCGGTTTCCACCTGGGATATAACCGAGAATACCCGCCTGAACTATTACGGCTTCAGGACCAACCCCTGGCAGGTTATAATGGTGAAAGAAAAGAAAGGAGGCCCGTACGGAGAGGCCGGGGTGAACCCGGGTCCGGCGGCATACAGCAAGCGCGTGCGCCTCTCGCTTTCTCCGCTTGTAGAGGACCTGAAGCTTAATTTCGACGAAGACCTGCGGGGAATGCTGCTAAAAAGCTCTCAGCGGAACCCCTCGCCCGCCCGGGGGCGTATCGGGGACGAGAGGGCGGCGGACGGGGAGGGAAACGGCAAATATTTTGTAAAGGACGTGTTGTGGCTGGATGTCTGGGGCCTTCCCGTTCCTTACGTGGAACAAACGGGGCGGGCCTGGAATATATCGGCAAGCAGCGTACCTGAGCGCGGGGGAACTGGCGGGTTTAAACGCTCTCCTTAACGTCCGGGCCCGCAGGTATTCTATACAGCCGCGGCGCCGCGTCCCTCCGAGCCGTCTATGCGTATGTCCAGAGGCGCGTCAAAGCGCAAGTGGCGTATGTATTTCATTTCAGCCAGCAATTTGCCGGTCTTCAGCAGTTCCCAGTTTATGAAGGAGTCCGGCCCGTCCTCGTTTATGGTCAGGTAGCCTATCCCCAGCGACGTTACGTTGTGGAAAAAGTGCGTGCCGTAAGAAGGGTCCACGGCCAGGTCCCCGTAGGCGGCTTCCACGATCACGCGGGAATTAGAGATGTGGTTCCATTTCACGGGTATGCCCATCAGCGGGTCGCTTGAACCCCAGCGCCCCGGCCCTATTATAAGGTAAGAGAGCCCTTCGCCGCGCAGGCGCGCGTTAAGCTCGTTTATCTCGACCGCTATGTCGCGCGTCCGCATCTGGTCGAAAGCTTCGGGTATGACATAGATAATATCCGAAATGTCGCGGTGAACACCGTTGCCGAGCGCCTGCGCGCTCAGGCACAGTATCTTTTCCCGCTTCAGGTCCTTAAGCGTAACCTTTTTGACGGGGCTTCTTGAAACCATCGGCCTCATCTGAAGTATGCTGAAGGAGGCCGCCCCGGTTCCCGGGTCGTAATCACAGGCGAATTCTATCTCTATGTTGCCGGCCATGGCGTCCTTGCCGAGCGCGGAGACGGTCTTCAGTATATCGGTGAGCGGCAGCGCGCCGTTCTTAAGTATCGGCGCGAATGTCACCAGCCTGCGGCCCTGATCGGATATGCCGTCGTAAACACGGTCGTTCTCCGCGGAGTAGGTGGATCCCACCAGCTCGAGCGAACCGTCGGCCTGCGCGTCCGACACGTCGAAGGCCGCTATCGCCGGTTCCCTGTCGTAGCTCAGGGGCGTGTCCCCGCTCGTAAGGGCGATGAATTTTTTTTGCGAGTTGGCCAGGAAATCGGAAATAGTGGAGAACTGGTGGAGGTTCTGCGGGTGGCAGGGGGAGAACCTGAGGGCGCTGAAGCCCTCGACTATGGTCTTGCCCAGTCCGAGCGCTATGTGCGCTATGGGGTCCTCCGCCCCCAGGGGCGGGACCGGGTAATAGTTATAGGACTGCATTACCCCGGAAAAAGCCGGGTAGAAGCGCCCGCCCGGGTACCGCCTGCCCACGACGCGCTGTATCACCACGGCCATCTTCTCTTCGTCGATTATCAGCGGGTTAAGCCTGCGGTATGCGCGGGCTTCGGAGGAGAAAACCGAAGCGTAAATGAATTTTACCGCCCTTTCGAGCTCTTCCAGCCTGCGCGCGGGGTCCGGGTGGCTGTTCGACAGCATATACGTCTTATAGATCCCGGCGAAGGGCTGTGTTTTGGAATCTTCCAGCAGCGAGGAGGAGCGCACCGCCAGCGGCCCTTCAAGCTTTTCTATAACGGTCTCCAGGTCGCGCGTCACGTAGTCCGGCAGGCGCGCCTTCTCGAAAACGGCGGCCACCTGCTCGTTGGTATGGGTTTCGCTGATAAGCGAGTCCAGGCCGTTCTGTTCCATGAAAAAATCGAACACGTCCGTGGCTATCCCCACCGTGTTCGGGACTGACACTGTAACGCCCGGCCAGCGTGTTTCCAGGTCGTTCCTGCTCAACAGGAAATCCACGAAAGCCAGCCCCCTGGCCTTGCCGCCGATGGAGCCGGAGCCTATTTTGGCGAAGGGCGTGGAGGCGTCGAACAGTTTGCGGTCGAATTTAAGCACCGTGCCCAGCTGCGTGCGGTAGATGAACTGGTGCATCGTCTCGATTAGGTACTTGCGCAGCTGCTCGGGGTTGCTGAACTCCGATATCTTTTTAGGCCTTATGTTGTAGGCCATTTCGAACTCGGTGCGCGCGAACAGCCATTTCGAGAAGTGATTGCGGCCGGCGTGGTACAGTATGCAGTCCAGCGGCACCACCTTCAGGAGCTTGAGCATCGTCTGGAGGTCCGCGGCGCGCGCGAACTCCGCGCCGTTCCTGTCGCTGAAAATAAAGTCGCCGAAGCCGAAGTACCGCAGTATGAAGGCGCGCAGCTGCCTGGAGAGGTCCGGCGCCGCCTTGTGCATGAACGAGGCGCCCAAGGCGCCGGCCTCGGAGGCGAATTTGGAATTGGAGGACTGCAGCAGCACCGGCATATCCGGGTTTTCGGATTTTATGCGGCGCGTCAGTTCAAGTCCGGCCTCCGGGTTGCAGGCGCCCCCTTTCGGGTATTCTATGTCGCTTATCACGCCGAGAAGGTTGTTCTTGTATTTTTCGTAAACGGCCCAGGCCTCGTCGTAGGTGCTGCAGAAGAGTATCTTCGGCCGCGCGCGCAGGCGCAGCATTTTCTTGGCGGGGTTCAGCTCCTCCGCCATCACTATCTGCGTCTGCTTCATCAGCTCAGTATAGATCACCGGCAGGTAGGAGGAATAGAATTTTATATTATCTTCCACCAGCAGCACCGCCTGTACGCCCACCTTCGAGTCCTGCTCGAAATTCCGCGCGTCCTCAATGATGTTTATGATGGCCGAGAAAATGCGCGTGTCCCCGCTCCAAAGGTAGATGCCGTCGGCCAGCTCGCGCGCTTCATCGGGGATGTTCTTGATGTCCTGTATGTTGAAAGAAAGCAGGACCACCGGAAGCCCGGGGCGGCCGTTCTTCAGGCTGCGGAAGAAATCCGCCATGTCCGTCTCGCCCACCTGTATCATGGCTATCACCAGGTCGTAGGAACCCTTCTCCAGTTTTTTCAGCGCCTGGGCGGCTGTGGGTACGCGGGTTATCTTGGGCGCCGAGCGGGGGGAGGAGTCCAGCATCTCGCCGAAGAGGGCCTCGTTAAGGCGTTCGTCGTCGGCCAGAAGGAACGAGTCGTAGAGGGAGGCCACCATCAGGACGTTCTTTATCCTGTGGGGCATGAGCTTTTCAAACCCGCCGAATTCTATTTCGTAATCGCCCGGCTTCTTCGATGTCGCCATAGCGCCTATTTTACTAATTATAAAAAGGCGTCAGGCGCACTAACTTGGTCCGGCGTTCAGGCATGGGGTTGCTCTGCAGCCGATCGGCAGCCCGCTCCGCCCCGGCAGCTGCATCCGCCTCCGCGGTCTTGCTGCCGGAGGGGCGGCGCTTTTCTAGGCGGGGGCCTTTTGGGCTTTGGGGGTAGGCCCTAAGACACTTACGGCAGGGCAGGCTTGGTGTTAGACTATTCACATGAAGACTGCAAATCTAAAAAAATACATGTTCGCGGCAATGGCGGCCTTTGGACTCGCCACCGCGGCTTTCGCAGGGGATTTCGATCTTAACTCGCTCAGTGCGGCCGACCTTAAAGCCTCGCAGGAAGAGATGCCGGCGGCGCAGGCTTCGGCCCCTGTCCAGGTCCTGCCGGCAAAAGCGCCGGCCGTAAACAAGGCTCCCAATATGCCCGCCCCGGTCCTGGACATGACCGTGCGGCTCCCCTTCAAGGACATCAGCGAGCGTCTCACCGGCCTGTCGGGCGCCTATCTCCAGGTCATAGACCCCTCCGCTCCCATACTCTCCCGCCAGGGCGACACCATAGTTTTCGGCAATGTGACCGTCAATTACAACGGGATGGAAGTTGAGCCCGCCTTGTTCATAAAGCCCTTCTTCGAGGGCGATAACAGGCTGGCCATAAAGGTGATGAAGGTGGAAGCCGATGTCGTCCTCGGTCCCAAGGCCGCTCTGGGCAAAGAGCTGGACAAGGATGGCCTGATGGAAATGGTGATGACTAAGCTGAGCGCCGGGGTGCTGGAGGCGGTGGACAAAGCCTTCCTCGCCAACAAAGTTCCCCTGAAAGCCGGCGACGTGCTTGCCTTCTCCTACGACAGGGCTTCCTGGACGCTGCACGCCGCCATCGCCCCCGGTTTCGTGGCGCCGCTGCTCCCCGGCCTCATAAGCAACATAAATCTTACGGCCTTCACTTTTGACGACCTCGGCTTCTCCCTCGCCGTTAAATCCGGCTCCGCGGCCTCCGTTGTCCAGCTGCCCGGCAGCAGCCTGGCCGTGTCGGACGGCCTGCTGGACAACTTTATACTGCAGTTCACCAAGGGTACCGATTTCGAGCTGCATCCCGCGGGCCACGAGGGCGGGCTCAAGTTCCGCGCCGACGGCGTCCTTGAGATGGCCGGCAAGATCTACGCCAGGGACGTTTTCCTGAAGCCCAACGTTTATTTCAAGGTCGTGATAAGGCCCGAGGTCACCGCCCCCAACACCATAAAGGCGCGCATCGAACGCGTGGACGTGGACCAGGCCTATGGCATAGGCGTGCCGGGTTTCATCAACGGCTGGATACAGGGCAAGGTCATACGCTCGGTTATAGATACCCTTACTACCAACCCGGCCCTGTCTAAAGTCATGACCGCGCGCAAACTGGACGACAAGACGGTGGAGATAACATTGAAGAATAGCGCGATCCTTCCCTCCTTCGCCAAAGGGGCGGTAATAAACGATCTTAAAATAGTTAACGGCCTCGTCTGCATCGGTTTTGAACTGTGAAGCGCCGGAGAAAATTTATGAAAACAACTTTCACCTTGATGGCAATAGCGCTGGCCGCGTTCCTCCGCTGCGGCGGAAGGGCTGCGGCCTCGGACTTCGATCTCGGGGCAATGAGGGCCGCCGACGTCAGTTCCGTCCAGGCTGATCTCCAGGCCCCGGCTCCGCAGACGGCAACGGACGATGATATGATAGGCGTGGATATGAACATCCGTGTGCCATTCAGCGCCATGAAGGTCGGGGTGGGCATGATCCCTCCCTCCAAGCCGCGCCTGACCGTAATAGACCCCGCCGCCCCGATAGTCAGCAGGGCCGGGGAGTTCCTGAAGCTCTCCAATATCACCGTGGACGCCGGCGGTATAATATTCAACCCCGTCCTGACGCTTAAGCCCTACGTCGAAGCCCGCGACACGCTGGCCATACGGATACAGCGCGTACAGATCCACGTCCTGATAGAGAATTCCTCTAAAAGCGCCGGTGTTCCGGAAGTAAGCCAGGAAGAACTGGTGGGACAGGTGATGGACATGGTGATACAGTGCGTTGATACCGCCGTCAACAAGATGCTGGATGAACACCATATCCCGATGAGGGCGGAGGAAGTTATTTCCCTGAAGTACGACAAGGACTCCTGGACGCTGCGCGCGACCTTGTCGTCCAAGATCATGCGCGAGTTCGTTCCCGCGAACCTGGTGGGCGACCTGCACCTGACCGGCCTGAGCGTCAGCGACACCGGGATAAACCTCCAGATAGCGACGACCAGATAATGCTCTTTGACAGGATGGCCCCGGAGCTGGTGAGCGCGATGATAGAGGCCATGCCGGCCGAGATCACCGTTATAGACGCTAACGACGAAGTGGCCGGCTGGAACAGGCACGAAACCCGTATCTTCAGGCGTCCGATGGCCGCCATCGGCATGAACTTCCGCCAATGCCATCCCGAAAAAAGCCTGGCCATGGTGGAACGCCTGATAGCCGAAATGAGGTCGGGCTCCCGCGACAAAGCCTCTTTCTGGGTGGACCTGGAGGTGGTAAAGGGCGGCCCCAAACACAAGATCTTTATAGAATTTTACGCGTTGCGCGACGAGGAAGGGACATACATAGGCTGCCTGGAGTTTACCCAGGACGTGCAGGCTATCCGGGAACTCGAGGGGCAGAAGCGGCTGATGGATTAAAGGCCGTCACCTTTTCCCGGGCGGCCAGCGATAAAAAAAGCCGGACGAATTCGTCCGGCTTTTTCGCGCCCTGGCGGGGCTATTTCGCGTGGTAAAGTTCCGGCCAGACCGGCGACAGGGAGCGTATGAAGGCGTCGGTTATGCCCGACATGGCGGACGGGATGTCGAAGCCCTCGTAGGACATGGAAGCCGACCACATTATGGAGCCGGTCTGTACGTCCACCATGCGCGAGACGAGAGAAACATTGGCGGTGGTGCTGAGCAGCTGCGAGTTGGGCATGCCCATTACCGAGCCCTCCGAGTAGACCGTGCCTCCGTTAACCTGCGTCACGTTGGTAACTCTCGGGTTTTTTGACTGGCTGACTATGTAAGAAGTCTGCGGAGTGCTTTCCGCCACCGTGCCTACGAACAGGGCGTCAACACCGAGGAGCTTGCCCAGCTTCTTCGCCGTCGCGGGATCAAAAGAGCCGGAAGCGGTGAGCGATTGCTCGCGCATCACGGAATCCAGGCGCTGGCGCTCTATTACGTCCGCTCCGTGCTCAAGCAGGCTTTGCGTCATAAGATCGGCGGCCAAGTCGCCCTTGGGGCCGTCGAATGAAAGCACGGCCACGCGCTTTATTCCCGAGAAGTCCGCGCGGGGATTCACCGCCACCTTGGGCGTTATGCAGGCGCCGGAGAGCAAAAGGAACGGAAGCGCTAAAGCGGTTTTTTTTATCATTTTGCCGCCAGGTTGCTGAGGTGTTTAACGGCTTTTTCCCGCAGTTCCGGCTCGGAGGCGTTCTCAAGGCAGGCTTTCCACGCGGCTATTGCCTGTTCCCGCATGCCTTTCTTCTCGTATATCAGGCCCAGCATGTACTGTGCTATCGCTTTTTTGGGGTTCAATCTTGCCGCGCTTTCAAAGGCTTTCTGCGCTTCGTCGGCCTTACCCAGGCGCGTATATGTAAAACCCAGCTTCACGTTCAGGTCGACGTCCGCCGGGTTGACCCGCAGCGCGTTTTCGAGCCACAAGGCCGTTTTTGCCAGTTCGTCGGGGCTCTGCAGCCTTATGTCCTTATCCACCCCAGCGGCCGTGGTTGGGGCGGCTGCAGGAGCCGGTGTCTGCGCGACGGACGGCGCGGCGCAGGCCAGGAAAGCCGAGATCAGGATATATTTCATATTTAGCTCCTTGGAACGTATCAAAGAAGCATATAAAATTAAGCGTGCCGCGGCCAGCGTGCGGCCTTTGGCTGCGGCAGCCCTATTTTGTAACATAAGCTTAGCTGGTTTGTCTGGAGGTTCTATGAATTTTTTTAAAACGGCAGTACTGACCCTCGCCGCGGGGCTGGCTGCCTGCTCCGGAGAGGCGGCCCTGAAGGCCGCCGACGGCGCGGCCTATTATTACGGGAAGATCTACTTCTATTCCCCGGACGGGAAGATGCCCTACAACTCGGGCGAGGCCGCCCTTAAACGGGAGATATCGGAAGGAGGCGGGCTTATAACTGAAACCGCCACGCTGGCGGCCGCCGCTCCGGGCATGAGCCCGGCCGCGGGCGTCACGCGTTTCATGCGGCGCGGGAAAACTCCGTCTTTCGACGTTACAGCAATGGACGGCTCTTTTAGCGGTTCTCTCATTTTCAAGGGGCCCGGTCTTGATTCCTGGTCGTTCGAGACCATCCTGAGATCAGGGGAAAAGACTACCGGTACGGGGGAGATCTACGAAGGCGGCCTTAGGACCAGCAAGCTGGTCTCCGGCCCCGGGCGGCCCATGCTGGTAAAGGAAGATCTTAAAAAAATAACCGTCGAAGAATACGGTTTGCGCCTCCGGGAACTGGCGCCTGCCGCGGGGGCCGAATGAAATTCAGGTTCTCCCACAATAATCTCAACGTCCTGGACTTGAAAAAAAGCCTTAAGTTCTATAAGGATGCCCTCGGCCTGAAGGAGGTCCGCCGCAAGAACGCCGCGGACGGCAGCTTCACGCTGGTTTTCCTCGCGGACGGTGTCACCCCGCACACGCTTGAACTTACCTGGCTGCGCGCCAGGATGGGAAAATACGACCTGGGAGACAACGAGGTGCACCTGGCGTTCACCGTGGCGGATTTCGCCGCGGCTCACGAGCTCCATAAGAAAATGGGCTGCGTCTGTTTCGAGAACGAAGCCATGGGGATCTATTTTATAGAGGACCCGGACGGTTACTGGCTGGAGATACTGCCGGAGAAGAGAGAATGAACCGTCCCGGACGCGGCAAGGCGGAACAGAGATGAAGACCTGTCCGCGCCTTGATTTTGTGAAGCTGGCCAGGCTGGCGGCTTTGGTTATAGCCGGGCTTGCCCTGGTCTATCTCTTCACTTTCGGGGCGGCGCGGAAGTAGTTCCGGCCAAGCCGCCCGCGGCGCCCTTCATCCCGTCCCCAAAAGCCGCAACATAGACATTTTTTTGCGTGTCCGGAATGCCGGATCACGGCCGCTGGCCCGTGTTGATAAACGCGGCAATGTTTAATAGGATTTATCTTATGGACAGAAGTATAGTGCACGTTGATATGGACGCTTTTTTCGCGGCCATAGAACAGCGCGACGATCCTTCGCTCAAGGGCAAGCCGGTCATAATCGGGGCCGATCCCAAAGGCGGCCGCGGGCGGGGCGTGGTGTCTACCTGCTCTTACGAAGCCAGGAAATTCGGCGTGCGCTCGGCCATGCCCATTTCCGAAGCCTGGCGCCGCTGCCCGGAGGGCATATACCTCGCGCCGGCCTTCCATAAATACGAGGAGGCCTCGGCCAGGATACGCGAAGTCTTTTACGAGTTCACACCCGATATTGAGCAAGTGAGCATAGACGAAGCCTTCCTCGACATAACGCGCAGCTCGCATTTGTTCGGGGGGCCGATTGAAACCTGCCGCCGTTTAAAAGCCAGGGTCAAAGAAGCTACGGGGCTGACCTGTTCGGTAGGCCTGGCGCCCACGAAGATGGCGGCTAAAATAGCCTCCGACCTTAAAAAGCCCGACGGCTTGGTCGTGGTCCCGCCCGGAGGCCTTGTGGCTTTCCTGGCCCCGCTGGATATTTCAAAACTCTGGGGCCTGGGCCCTAAGACGGCGGAGGCGCTGCGGAGCCGCGGCATCAACACCGTCGGGGAGCTGGCCTCCGCCGGTGACAGGGAACTGCGCGCCCTGGGCAGCCACGGCGCGGACCTTAAGAGACTGGCGCTAGGGGAAGATCCGCGCGAGGTGCGCGAGACTTATGACACCAGGTCCGTTGGCAACGAGATAACTTTCGAGAAAGATACCTCGGACGAGCGGGAGATAAAAGAGTCCCTGCTGGCGCTGTCCGACAAGGTTTCCTCCCGGTTGCGCGAGGGCGGTTTCAAGGGCCGCACCGTCACGCTCAGGATAAGGCTTGAGGGCTTTGAAACTTATACCAGGGCCCGGACATTGAGCTTTGCCACCAATTACGCGGATATTATAGGCAGGGAGATAATGACCCTGTACGCGGCCTTCCAGAGAGGCCGCAAAAAGGTGCGGCTCGTCGGCGTCAGGGTTTCCGGGCTGATGCCCGCCGGTGAAAAGGAAGGCCTTTTTGAGGAAGAGGGCGACGCCAGGCGGGAGAAGGCCCATAAAGCCATCGACGCCATAAGGGAAAAATTCGGGCGCGGTTCCATTTACCGCGCCGGCGGAAAAAAGGACATATAGCATGGCAGTCTCAAAAACGCTGGAATTCGAACATAAGGTAAAGCCCGAAGAGATAGACGGCCTGGGGCACGTCAATAACCAGATTTACCTGGACTGGTTCATGGACGCAGCCACCAGGCATTCGGGCCTTGTAGGCTGGGACATAGACAAACTTGTAGCTATGGGCGAGGGTTGGGTAGTGCGCCGGCACGAGATAGATTACCTGCTGCCCGTCCTGCCGGGCGATACGGTGCGCGTGCGCACCTGGGTGGAGACGGCCGAGCGCGCGTCTTCGGAACGGCACTACCAGATCTTCAGGGTCTCCGACGGCAAACAGGTCTGCGGCGGCCGCACCATGTGGGTGTGGATAAACTACCGTACCGGGCGCCCCTGCCGCATCCCCGAGGCGCTGATAAAAGACTTCGTAAGCTGGGAACCGCCGGTTAAATAGTTTTTTAAATTGCGATATTTGCGATATTTATTATTGTTTGACTTTTAATAAATAGTTTTATAAAGTCTTTTCAGACAACTTCAGGGGTGGGTTAATAATCAATTTGAACTGAAAGGGCGCCGTGCGCTTTTGTGGCTTTGCATTCAACGGGTGCGGCTCAGGGGTTAGAGAATAAGGGGGGGGATGAAAAATAAACGAGGGCGGCTGCGCGCCGCCCCGGAGCGCCGCCGCACTGGCGCAAAAATATCAACACAAAGAGGTTCATCCGGGCACATGCTGCGGCTGGCTTTCTATTGCCTCGGGGGAGGGCAATTCTCCCGCGTGGCCGGCAGGATTTTATGCTGGGCGTGATAGCCACGCCCCATATATAAGGAGAGATTATGGTTTCTTCAGGTCAATTGCTCGAGAAGAACGCGCAGCCGGAGGCCGATTCCAGGGAACTTCCGGAGCGGTACGGTTTAACGATGGCGGCTTTGATGCCCAGGGACGATAAATGGATGTTCGTCTACTGGGAAATAACGGACGGTTCGAAAGCCCGCCTGGCCCGCGAGCATGGTGACGAGATTTTTAAAAAAAGCCGCCAGGTCCTGCGCGTCAGGGATATGGCCTCTCCCGGCTCAGAGGACGGGAGGTTCTTCGACGTCCCCGTAAGGTTCGAGGCCGGCAGCTGGTATGTCCATGTACCGGAGGGCGGCGGGAGCTACTGCTGCGAACTGGGCCTGGTCCCTCCGGAAGGGGGGTTTGTCGGCATAGTAAAGACCAATATCGTAACCCTGCCTGCGGGCCGCGTTTCCGAAGCTATGGATGAGAAGTGGATCTCCGTTTCCCCCGATTTCGACAAGCTGCTCGAGCTATCCGGGGTGGAATATATAGGAAAAGGTTCCGGTGAGGTAGCTAAGTCGCTGGCGCAGCGCTGGGAGATGCTCAGGGCAGTTTTTTCGCGGGCCGCCTCCTGGGGCGTCAGTTCCCTTTCTTCGCGCGCCCCCCGGCCCGAGGAAAAAAAGTTCTGGCTGGCGGCGGACTGCGAACTGATACTTTACGGCGCCACGGATCCGGATGCGTTCGTGACGGTATCCGGCCGGAGGGTGAACCTGAACCCCGACGGCACTTTTTCAATGCGCTTCGCCCTTCCGGACGGCGGCATGGACCTCCCGGTCCGCGCCATGTCGAAGGACGAGACGGAGCACCGCCAGATAAAGATCAGCGTTGCCAGGAGCACCAGGCTGCATGGTTCCGGGGAAATTTAGCGCCGGCGGGCCGGAGAGGATAGTTTTAGACGCCTCCTGGAAATGGTTGTCGAAAGGATAAGATGGTTCAGGTAAAGATACTGCCGGTCCCGGGGGATGCCCTCGCGGATACGGCGCTACGGAATAAAGCGGGGGCCGCCTGACGATAACGTTCGACCGGAAAGCCGGGGAGGAACGGCCCTCCTGAAAATGGCGGGGACTTAAAGATCCGAATGCGGTAACAGGGGGTGTTTTATGCTGCGTGAAGGCACGGTTTTTGCGCAAAAGATAATCGACTTCTACGCCGACAAGGGCATAGAATGCTCGGTGGTGGACGAACACCTGTCGCTCCTGGTCACGCTCTCCGCGGACGGGGAGACCCATGAGTTCCGGTACGGGAGGAGGGCCTTTGCCGGGCACAACAACTGGAAAAGGTTTTACCAGGTCCTCGAGGGAGAATTCTCCCGGCTCAAGTCGGAGCCCTGCGGCTTTCTCCCGGTCCGCGGGAGCCGATTAAAATTCCATCGTCAGCGTGGGGATGGCGCGGGAGTCTGACGCATGGAACGCCTGATATTCCGGAAAAAGAGCCTGGGATAAAAGGCATAGCCGGGCTTGGCAGGTGGGTCTCCGAAAAAACGAGGATGGCCCGCATGCCGGGCCAGGGACCTGGTCGCCGCCCGCGTCTGGAGACCGCGACAGCCGGGACTGCCGGAATTGCAGGGCCGGCGCGTCCAGGCGCAAAAAAATAGCCGGGGTGCATCCTGAAAAGCGAAACGGCGCCGGGGGACGGGCCGCGGGACCTGAAAAAAGGACCCGGGGTTTTGCCCCGGGTCCTCAGGTTCGCGGCGCCGTGTTTACTTGAGTATGTCGGTCTTCTTTACGTCCGCGGCCTTTGTTTCGGCTACAGAGTATTTCGGGGTAACTTTGATAACCCTGGCCGTGCCTATCTTTTCGTCTTCCGCTCCGAGCGATTCCCCGGTGTCCGGGTCGATCATGTCCTCGCCCACGCGGTAAATGCCGTAGACATTGCCGGTCTTTTCGCCGTCCGTGCTGCCGGAGTTAAAATATATCTGGCTGCCGGCCACCTTTATTATTTTCAGCGAGCTGCTGCCTGATTCGTCGAATCTCTTGGTGAGCTCCGCCGTCACGCTTTCCACAGCAACGCGGGCGGCCTTGCCTATGATGGTTTCGTCGAAACCATCTTTGCCGAAGTCAAAGTCGGGGGCTATGCTGAGATTGCCGGAGAACTCGGCGCTGGACTTGGTCCCTTCGCCTTTGGCCGCCGCCACTATCTGGCCCGAGGTGGTGTCTATGCCGCGCACGTCAATGACCACGCGGGCCGTGTTCTTTGACATTTTCGCGCCGCCTCCGAAGGGGAGGACTTTCTCCAGCCCGCCCACCCCTATCTTGCTGTCTTTGATCCCGAATTCGGTGACCGAGCCGGTTATTATGAAATGAGCTCCCAGCAGGCGGCCTATCTTAGCCGCGGTCTGCGCGGTTACCGCGCCCGAAGCGCCCAGCTTTTGCTCGTCAAGCACTTTGTCCAGCTTCTCGCGCTCTATAAGAGTGTATTTTTTGGTGTCCGCGAACGAGGTTACGAGCATGTCGCCTATGCCGGTGCCTACGTTCCGCCAGCTGTAGCTATGGTTGGATTTGTCCTGCAGGTCCATTATGCAGACTATCTTTTTCCCGCCGCAGTAGCCGTTGACGGCGCCTGCCAGGAGCAGCACGGCCGAAATGATGTGTATCTTTTTTGTCATAAGTCCTCCGTATTGTAAAAATGATAGCAAAAAAATTAGCGGTGATAATGATAAAATATCATGATACGTGACCGCGTCCGTCCAAGGAGCCTTTATGTTCGCAATGAGCAAAAGAGTGGGTCTTTTTTTGGGGGTGAACCTGCTTATACTGGTAACGCTTTCTTTCACCCTGAACCTGCTGGGCGTTGGCGCCTATTTCAGCGCCCGCGGTATAGACTACCAATCGCTCATGGTCTTCTGCCTGGTCTGGGGTATGGGCGGAGCCTTCATATCGCTGGCGCTCTCGCGCGTGATGGCTAAATGGATGATGGGCGTGGTAGTGATCGATCCTAACACTTCTGACCCCGCGCTCGCCGGCCTGGTCAACACCGTGTATGTCCTGGCCAGGGCCGCCGGTTTGCCGAAAATGCCGGAGGTCGGATACTACCCCAGCCAGGAGATAAACGCTTTCGCCACGGGTCCCAGCCGGCGCCGCGCGCTGGTGGCTGTTTCCGCCGGCCTGCTCGGGAGCATGGACCAGGAACAGCTCGAGGGCGTGCTTGGCCACGAGATGTCCCATATAGCCAACGGCGATATGGTTACGATGACGCTCATACAGGGAATAGTTAACGCCTTCGTCATGTTCCTGGCGCGCGTTATAGCCTTTTTTATCGCCAATCGCGGACGCGACGGCGAGAGCAGCGTTGCCCCGCGCCGCCTTGTGATATTCCTGCTTGAAATGGCGCTCAGCGTGCTTGGCATGATAGTTGTATCGGCTTTTTCCCGCCTGCGCGAATACCGCGCGGACGAAGGCGGCGCCCGCCTGGCCGGCCGGCAAAAGATGATAGATGCTCTGGAGGGCCTGCGGCGCACCGCGGCCTACGCGGACCTTACCGGCAAGGAGTCCATGGCCACGCTCAAGATATCCGGCAAGAAGGGGTTCTTCTCCCTTTTCGCAACCCATCCTCCTCTCGAAGAGCGGATAGCCCGACTTAAGGCGGCGGTCTGAGCCGGGAAAATTACGCGGCACGGAGCAGTATTCTTTGCGATATCGGAGACGAACAGTATAATTGTCGGAAGGTCATCCCTAACAGGTATAAATTATGCGAATACTCATAGCTGAAGACGACGAACCGGTGCGCGAACTGCTTAACGCTTTTCTTTCGGACCTGGGTCACGAGGTGCAGGCCGCGGAGAACGGGACCGAGCTTATGCGGCTTGCCGTGGAGAAACGGCCTGACCTGATAATAACCGACATGCAGATGCCCGAGATGCGCGGCGACTCCATGATAGCCATGATAGACATGTACCCGCCCCTGGCCGGAGTCCCCATCATAATGGTCACGGGCGCCACGGACGGCGACCTGTTCGACGCGGGGATCCCGCCGGCGGTCCCGGTGCTGCGCAAGCCCGTGGATTTCGACAGGCTAACCGCGGAGATACGCAAGGTCGCGCTCCGCCTGGGGGAAAAGAGCTAGGAGGCGACGGTCCTATATGTGTTCCAGATATTCGCGTGTATTTGAACTTGCCGAGGTCGTTAAACGGTTCGGGCTGAAACCGCCGTCTTTCAACGCCGCGCCAGGATTTAATATCGCTCCCGGGACGCGGGCCCCGGTGGTGTGTGCCGACGGCCTTAAGCTGCTAAAGTGGGGTTTCATTCCCGCCTGGTCTTACAATCCTTCCGTGTCCGGGTCGCCGCTCCCCCTGTTCTCATCCGGAAACACCCTCGAAAAAAAATTCTCCGCGGAGCCGGCCCCCTCGCCCGCTGCGCCGCAGGAAAGGGAAGGTTTCATGAACGCCAGGGCCGAAGGCATAGCCTCCAGGCCCGCCTTCAGAACGGCTTTTTACCGCACTAGGTGCCTTATACCGGCGGACGGTTTTTACGAATGGCATAACTCGGCCGGTGGCAGGGCTCCTTACCGTTTCGAGATGCGCGACCGCGGCCTGTTCGGCATGGCCGGCGTCTACGAGGAAAAAAGCGGTACTTTCGCCATAATAACCTCCGCGGCCAGCGCGCTCGTCCGCTCGGTCCATCACCGAATGCCGGTGATACTAGAGCGCCGCCACGAGGCCCTCTGGCTGGATCCCGGCTGCCGCGACACTGAAGTTCTCCTTCCGCTGCTTCGGGCCTACGATTCTTCCCTGATGCACGGCTACCGCGTGTCGGACGTGGTGAACGACCCCAATAACGATTCGCCAGCCTGTCTCAAACCGCTCGAGGCGTAAACCCCGGGCACCCCTGCACGTTGAAGTATTGTAAAATATGGTCATGCTTAAGGACCGGCGCGGGCTTTTTTTAAATTTCTTCCTGCTCTTCCTCGGTTTCTCCCTGATGACCAGGCTGACGCTGCTTGTCATGGCCTGGCCGCACCTGGACGGCGGGCTCTGGACGCTGGTGAAAATATTCTCCGCCGGCGCCCTTTACGATTGCGCCGCTTTTTTATACGCCGGTGCGGCTCTGGCGCTGTATCTGCTTGTGGTGCCGGAAAAAATATACGCCCATATCTGGCACCGCCCAGTGATGTACGGCCTTTTTTTTATTTCAGCCTTCCTTCTTGCCTTCAATCTCGCAGCCGAGTACTATTTCTTTTACGAATTCGGCGTCCGGTATAATTTCATAGCGGTGGACTACCTCGTCTACACGAACGAGGTGCTCGGCAATATACGCGAATCCTACAACCTGCCGGTGGTGCTGCCGCTGGTGGCGCTGCTCGCCGGCGGAACTCTGTGGCTTTTCGGCCGCAGGCTGGCTTTTTGTTTCGCCAAGCCCGTTCCCCTGCGCCGCCGCGCCGCGTGGGCACTGCCGGTCCTGGCCGCCCCCGTCTTGTGTTTCTTTTTCCTGGATACCGGACTGTCCCGCGTCTCCGTGAACGAATACGCCAATGAAGTTGCCATGAACGGGCTTTACTCCTTCGGTTCGGCTTTTATCAATAACGAGCTGCCTTACGATAAATTCTACGCTTCGATCGATATGCCCTCCGCCTTTAAGATCCTGCGCTCCCGCCTGGCGCAGCCGGGGGCGAAATTCGATGACAGCGGGATGGACATAGCCCGCCGCGTAAAGGGCAGGGGGCCGCTGAAGAAACTGAACGTCGTGCTGATAGTGGAGGAGAGTCTCAGCGCGGAATATATGGGGGCCTTTGGCGCGGTCAAGGGCGTCGGAACCCTGCCCAACCTGGACGCGCTGGAATCCCGGTCCCTTTTCTTCAGGAGATATTACGCGGCCGGCACGCGCACCGTGCGCGGGCTGGAGGCCATGACGCTTTCCATTCCGCCGCTGCCGGGCACCTCCATAATCAAGCGCCCGGATAACGGGAATTTTTTTTCCTGGGGCTCGGTCATGCGGGACCTGGGGTATGAAGCCAAGTTCATCTACGGCGGTTACGGCTATTTCGACAACATGAACGCCTTTTACGCCGCCAACGG
>CAISZM010000044.1 GCA_903889965.1 uncultured Elusimicrobia bacterium | reverse complement strand
GGGGTTAAAACCCGGCGGCGCGGTTCAGCCTCTATCAGACTAATTCCCCAGCATCGCCCCGATCAGCGCTATAAGAGCGGCCGCTCCGGCGAGCCAGAAGATAACAGGAGCCACTGCCTCTCCGGGGTTTCCCGTCATACCGAGCGCGCCCGCCACTATGACCAGCGCGGCTCCTACCGCATATACGCCGCCGAGCATAGTCTGTCCATATTGGGCCATCAGCATTATAGACAGACCCAGGGCAATTACACCCAGTCCTATGCCTATACCGCACATCCACATTCCCAGCGCGCTTATCCACGGAGGAACCTTCATGGTAACGAATATCGCGCCGATGACTATAAGTATACAGGCGATTATCACCAGAGCCATGATAGCGGCTACAAGGCTCTTCCACGGACTTTCATCCTTAGGATTGTTCGGGTCCGGGGTGCTGTCTCCTCCGTCGCAGCCGGGGTCTGAGCCTACTCCGCCGCTGTCGCCTGTGCCGCCGCCGCTGCCGGCATTGTCAAGGGACGGCGAAGAAGCGATCCCGGCGCCGCTGCTGAGCCCGGAGCCGCTGGTGGGGGTGCCGTCCGCGGTCGTGCCGGTCCAGGCGGTATCCTGCGTGGAACGCATGGCATCCACGCTGGTGCCGCTGTAGGATTTCTGAGCGGCGCGCAAGGCATGAGCCTGGTTAAAGGAACCCTTTCCCATGCCCTTGAAACGTCCGCCCTTGGAGTTCGACATTACCGGCTGTTTGGAGCCTTTCATGGCCAGCAGCTGATTCTGACGCTGGGCGAATTTAGGCATCCCCTGGAAGCCCGCGCCTATGCCGGTGGTAAAACCCGTCTTACCCCCGAACTGGCTGTCGTTGAACTTGTTGCCGAAGCCGCCCATGTTGGAAAACTTGCTTGAGCTGCTTCCACCGCCGCCGCCCCCGGCCGCGCCGCCCTGCAGCTTGCTGAGCATGTCCTGCATGTTGCTGCCGGGACCGGCCTGGTCCGCGCCCTGGGCCTGGCCTTCGCCGCCGGTTGCATCTTTTTCACCGGCCGCTTCAGCCCCCGCTTTGGCATCGGCCGCCGCTTTGGCCTGCGCCGCGTCCATGGCAAGGCCCGCGCCCTTATTGGTCTCCTTGAACATATCCAGCGAAGAGCCCTGGTCCTGCTGTTTACGCAGTATGGACGGGACATAGTTGTCCGCGGCCTTGCTGGAACTGAACGCGCCGGTGCCTACTTCAGGTACCGACGACTGGTTGGCCAGGTAAACCCCGCCGCCAACGATCACGGCCGCCAGAGTGGCCAAAATACCCACCTTGCCGGTCAGCAGGCCCGCGAGGCCCGCGGAAGAGGAGCCCAGCCTGCTGCCGGCCCCGAACGCACGGCCGAGGTTCATGGCCGCGGGATTAGCCCCGGGCCCTCCCAAGGCGCTGCGGGAGCCGAGGCCCAGCCGGTTTTTAAGCCAGCCGAGGGCGCCCCCCTTCTTTTCCTTTTTTTCCTTAAAGTTCGTGTCAGGCATCTCGTCGTTCATAACCCCTCCCGGAGCCAAGCATTAACCGTCGCTTCACTGATTTCCTTTCTTTTTATCACCCGTAGTGCCGCCGCCCATGGCGCCCGCGCCACCCATCAGCGCGCCGCCGATATTCGTCGCGGCGCTTGAACCGGTTCCGGCCGCTGTGGCCGCCGCGCCCGGGTCAGGAGCCCCCGCCGCCATCATGGCCTGGTAGGCCAGGTACATCAACGCGGCCCCCACGAGGCCGTACATAACCCCGGTCCACTTCTGGCCGTACTTGGTCATCAGCATTATTGCGGCAAGCAGCACCACGCCAGCCGCTATCATAGCCATACCGGCGAAAGCTTTCGCCATTAACGGGAATTTTACGGCGCACATCTTGGCAAGAAGTATAAAAGCGGCCGCGGCGATTATCCCGTACAAGGCCATATCGGTCCACTTCTTCCACGGTGTAACATCCTCCGGAGTACCGCCGCTGCAGGAGGGAACCGACGAATTGCTCGAATCGAGATTGGGGTCATTGGCCTTAAGGGAGGGGCCATTGGAAATGCCGGCCCCATTGAGCCCGGCCCCGGCAGCCGGCGTGCCGGTCTCGCCGCCCGTGGTACCGCCGGTAAAAGCATCTGTAGCGCCCGCCCTGGCCCCGCCGCCGAACAGCGTCCCGGCTTTGGCGCTCGCCGACCTGCTGAATTTGGCCTGGCCGAAAGCGCCCTTCTTGTTGAAGCTGCGTATCGCGTACTTGGGAGAACTGTTAACGCGGTCGGCCGCGGACCCCATCGACGAAGTCTTGCCGGAATTAGCCTGGGCTACGGGCCTGTAAACCGAATCAAAACCGCTGCCTACGCCGCCGGATAAACCACCGCCCTGCATGCGCGGCGCGGAGGAATTTCCGCCGCCCCCGCCGGATTTGGCGGAGAAGCCGGACCCGGCCTGCAGTTTGGCTCCCCCGGCCGAAGAACCTTCGGCGCCGGGAGCGGGAACCGACGCATCCGCCGAGACGGTCGCCTCAGGGGTCTTCCCCTTCTCTCCTTCAGCGGAAGCGGCGGCATCGCCAAAATTCAGTTCGTCTTTTTTTGCCTGCTCCTTGAACATGTCAAGAGTGGAGGGTTCTACCGCGGGGGCGTTTTTGGCCATGGCCCTCTCGAAACCATCCTTGGGCTCGGCCCTTTCCTCGTAGGAACCGCTCTGGAAAAGCCCCTCGGCATAACCGGAGCGGGAATGCCCCATATAGTTGTATACGACCCCCAAACCGGCGGCTACCGTGGCGCAGCCAAGAACTATCGCCACCAGCCCGGCCTTGCCGGCAAGGAAACTGGCGCCGGCGGCTGAACCAAGGCCCGGGGTGGCGCCGCCTATTATCACGGGTGCGCCGGTTATGACCGGCGGCAACCCGAAGCCGCCTTTTTTATCTTTCTCGGTTTTTCCGCCGGATGTATTTTCCATAACAAGGCCCTCAAATCAACAAATGTTGGCGGCGGCCCCGGGACCATCACCACCAGCCCACGGTATGCTTCCCGATCCAGCCGATCCGGCCGCGGCAGCCTCCGACGCTCCTACCATAGCCATGTAAGCCTGGTACATAAGGAAGCAGCCGACCACGGTGTACAAACCGCCCATCCACTTCTGACCGTACTTGGCCATAAGAACTATCCCGGCCAATATCACCACGGCCGCGGCTGCCATAGCGGCGTAGGCCACGTATACGGCGGCCGCGCGCCCCCACACTGTCTTGGCAAGTAAATTGGCCGCGATTATCAGCACCCCGGCGGCCAGCGTGGCATACATGGCTATGTCCAGCCACTTCTGCCAAGGGCTGACGTTCTCCGGAGTTTGGCCGTTGCAGGCGGGAATAGAGGAATCGTTGGAGTCGAGGTTCGGGTCATTGGCTTTAAGCGAGGGGCCGCTGGAAATGCCGGCGCCTCCGAGCCCGGCGCCGGCAGCGGGCGTGCCTGCCTCGCCCCCGGTGGTACCGCCTGAAAAGGCGTCGGTGGCGGCGGTGCGCGCACCGACTCCGCTGTATCCGACCGCCTTGGCGCCCATATTCCCGGCGTATTTAGCCTGGCCGAACGCCCCTTTCCTGTTCGAACCGCGGACCGGGGACTTGGAGGCTCCCATCACGGCCGAAGTCGTAGCCCCTTTGAAGGCGCCTGCCTTGCCTGAAGGCCTGTAAACCGGGTCAAAACCGCTGCCCACGCCGCCGGATAAACCGCCCCCCTGCATGGTGGGCATACCCCCGCCGCCCTTGCCGGCAAAGCCTGACGAGGCTATCATCCTGCCATCGCCTCCGGCGGATCCGCCGGGTCCGGCTGACGGCCCGCCAGCCGAAGCGTTAGAGCCGGAGGGCGCGGGCGCGGCATCGGGTACCGAGCCGTCCGAAGCGTCCGCTCCAAGTCCGCTGATCCCGTCTTTCCTGGCCTGGTCCCCGAACATGTCTATGGTGGAAGCCACGGCGCCGCTGCGAGCCTGGGCCCGCTCCTCGCCGGCCCTGGCCGCCTCTTCCTCGTAATAGCTGTTTTGAAAAAGTCCCGAGTCGGATCCCGTTTTCCCGGGGTTGATGAAATTGTATACGACGCCCACGCCCGCCGCTATGGTGGCGCAGCCGAGAAGTATGCCGGCCAGCCCCGCCTTGCCGGCGAAAAGCCCGCCCAGGCCGGTCAGATCGGAAACTCCGGACGCTCCCGAAGCGCCCAGTGCGCCCGATGCGCCTGAAACGCCGGAAGCCCCTGCCGCCCCCGAGGCCTCCGCGGCGCCTGCCGCGCCCGCCGTCCCGGCTTCACCCGCAGCGCCTTCTATGGCGGAGCCCGAAACAGAGGACGCTCCGGGAAGGCCGGGAGCCGCGCCGCGTTTTTCTTCGTCTTTTTTGTCGCCCATATAAGAGTTCATAAACTTCTCCAATTCAGGAAGAACTATTTGTGCGTCACGGTAGTAGTAGTAGTAGTACCGCTGCCCGCTGTGCTGAATATGCTGCTGAACATAGGGCCGATTATGCTCTGGAATATCATCTGTATTATAAGTTTCTTCATCTCCGCGTCCTCGCTGGCAACATCCTTGGCGGTTGAAGGATCCGGAACCTTTATGTTCTTCTTATTGAGGCTGGGATCGCTCTTTTTAAGGTCCTGCGCGGTCTGGCCCAGTTCCAGGCCGGAGGCGGCCGCATCCTTTTCAAGGCCTGTATCCAGGTCAGGTTTAGCCGTATTATTCGTGAAGGCCCCGGAAGCCCCGTTGCTGGCCCCGGACAGGTTTCCGGCCTTGGCGGCATTGGCGGCCGCTTTGCTCTTGTCGACCGAATTATTGAGCATCGCAAGCATAGCGGCGCCCTTCTCGCCGGCCGCGGGCGCTTTTTTGCCCAGATCGAGCCCGGTAGCCGACGCGAATTCGGCTTTCTTATTGCCGGCGCCGAAGAAATTGCTGTGCGTGGCGCCGCTGGTCATAGACCCCCCGCCGCCGCCTCCCATTGAGGGCGACGCGCTAAGCTTGGGGAGGGACCCGGCTGAAGCGGAAGGGGCCCCGAAAGGGGACGCCGACTCACCGGGAGAGGAAACGATCGAGGAGGCGGACGAAGTAGAAGCGGCAAGCTCTTCATCGGCGGCTCCCGACTGGAAGAGCGAAGAGGCCATTTCCTCACCAGAAGTGGCCGGGTTATTTATCATCTCGCCGCTCAGGGGAGAGCCGGGAGCGCCGCCCTCGGAGGAGATATCGCTCCCCAGCGCGGAGATATCGGCCACTTTGGAACCGAAAGGGTTGTTGGCGGACACGGAAGAGTCGGTAGACGACCCGCTCATTAGCGGTATGGTCATCCACAGACCGAATATTATCACGGCCACTACGGCGCCTATGATGTATTGCGTGGTCTTGTTTTTTTTAGCCTGGAATCCGCTCATAATACCGCCTCTTCTGACTCGTTTTTCCCGGCATAAATAAACCTGAACTTTTCCTGACACAATCCCCGGGACGTTCAGGTCAAAGCCGAATTGCAAGGATGTTATAGCAGACGAAACTTGACTTGTCAAGGGCAGGGCCGGCGCTCTAAGGAAGCCGTGCCCGGCCGAGGGCGCTAATCCCCGATCTCCATAGGCGAAACCTCATTATTATTCCAGCCTGAAAATGTGACGGTACCGTCTTTTTTTACCACCATCCGGGCCGTATCATTGTAAAACACCTGCTGGTCTTTGTATTGGTCGGTTATTCCCGTGCCGGCGCCCTTGAACGAAACATCATAAACTTTACCCTCGGAAGTGGTGGCCACCTGCTTGTACGAGATGGAGGTATCCCCCGGGACCTGCTGATCCAGTATCCCGGAGCAAGCCGCTGTTTGAGGTCCCATAAGATTTGGATCGCAATCGCCGGATTCCATCTGTGTCACATTGCCGGAAGCCGGGTCCGAGGCTGTGGCCGGATTGGAGGCGGCGGCGGGGTCGGAAGAGGAGGCGGGACCGGAGGCCGGGCCGGAGGCTGTGGCGCCCTTTACCGCGCTGGAAGCGCCCTGACCGACCGCACCGGCAAGCCCCTGGCCGACCGCGCTGGCCATGCTAGTTTTTGCCGCATCTACCGCGGCTTGTTTGGCTTTCTGCAGAACAGGGTCCTTGGTCTCAGCGTCCTTATCCTCTTTGAAGGCGCCGGGTTCCGGTATCTTAAGCGACTTGGGGTTGTTCACCTTGATATTATCAACCTCGCCCTTCTTTATGGAGTCAAGCTTTACAAGGCCGGTATTGCCGTAGGCCAGTTCCCCGCTTTTGCTGTTTTCCCCGTTCCCCACCCCGAAGGCTGAATCCCATTTGCCCTTTGCCGTCATGGCGGACCCGCTGTTCAGTCCATCGCCCAGCATCGCCCTCGCGTTCTTCAGCGAACTGAACGTGCCTTTAGCAGCCGCCGCGCCGCCGCCGGAGGGAGACTTGCCTGTCACCTTGGTGCTTCCGGAGTCGGAGCCGTCTCCAAAACGCCCTGACCCGCCGGTAGACTGCGAACTTCCGCCTCCGCCGCCCCCGTCCAGGCCTGAACCGCCGCCCCCGCTCATCCTGGGTATATAGGCGGGAGAGGGACGCCCCTGCGAGGACCTGGATGGCGCACCCCAGTCGCTGGCGGAGGCCGAGGCTGAAGCGGCCGGGCCGGTAGGTTCGCCCTTTTCCTTCAGTACGTCTACGCGGGGTCTTTCCTGCGGGGGCCCCGAATACAACGACTCCGCGTCGTCAAAACTCATGAACTTAAAAAAAGACTCGGCCTTACCCCTGGCGGCATTGCCGTAGGAGAAACCGGAGCCGCCGCCGGCGACAGGGCCTTCGGAACCCTGCAGGATCAGGAAAAGGAAAACGCCGCCGCCGCAGAGGAGGAAAACCAGCACCCCCACCGCGAACGCTTTCTTTTTGCTTTTAGAATTGTCAGACATAAACGCCTCCTGACATGAAAAAAATCCCCCTGTTTTTCACCTTTCCCTGAGGAAACTGAAAAACAGGCGCCCGTTGTTCAGAGTGTAGCAGACAAAACCGGAAAATTCAAGGGCCACCCGGCGCCGGGCAGGCAGGGTTTGCCCCGGGGCGCGGATAATTTACCGCGGCCTGTCGCCCGCGAGGAACGACGCTATGATGGCGATACTGCCGGGGGCTGGTTAGCCAATGGATCCTTATTAAAAAGCGGCTGTTTTGCCACCGACAATTCCCTGATCTTCAAGACGATCATATACTCGTAGATCGACTGCAGAACGGCGTAAGTCAGCCCAGGACGCCCGTCAAGGAATCCCAGTCTGAACACATACAAATACAGGAACCGTATAAAAGATCTGCCCTTAAATCTATGGAACAGACCTTTCTGATGAAATCGTCTCTGCTGGGGATCGCGCTCGAAAAGGGCTTTCCAGAAACTGAATTTAACGGAAGCGGCCCGGTCCAGCATATGCTGTTCAGCCTCGAACGTGCTGTATTTATTATGCCGGTCCAGCCACGGGGCAAGGCCTTTACTGAAAGGAAAGTGATCCAGGTAGCCGGGAACAAGCCCGACCTCTCCGCTGACCATTATGTAAGAATGCACAAGGCGTTTATAATGCATTTTCCCGGGGCGGAACAATCTTATGTAGTAAGGCGTCGCCTGAACATGCTTCAGCCATCGCCCCATAAAAAAATCCCTGCGCCGCACGCGGAACGCGGCATTTTGTCCGGGATGCTGAACGGCGCATTGCACTTCCCGGACCAGTTCCGGGGTCATCCGTTCGTCGGCGTCAATAGAAAAAACCCATGGATGTTTAAACGGGATATTGGCCAATCCCCAGTTCCGCTGCGCGGAGTAGTTGTCAAAAGTCCTCTGTGTCACCCGCGCCCCTGACGCCCTGGCGATCTCCAGCGTTTTATCCGTGCTGAAGGAATCGTAGACATGCACATCATCGGACCACTTCACGGATTCAAGACATCCGGGAAGGTCCTGTTCCTCGTTCCTGGTAAGAACCAGGATGGAAACCATGCACTGCCCGCCGGGGGGCGGCTTGCGTGATTCATTGTCCATATTGCGCCCTATCCTTTATTTTTCTTGCCGGAGAGCCGGCGCATACGCTCCTTGCCGGGATATCCCGGGTCACAACGGAGCACGCCCCCACTATGGCCCCGTCGCCGATGCGCAGCCCCGGCATAACGAACGCCCTTGCGCCGATAAATACCTCTTCCCCGACCGTAATTTTTGCGGTCATCAGGGGATATTCTTTCTTTGAAAAATCATGCGTGCCGGCGCAAATGTACGCTTCCTGGGCCACTGTCGAACCGGAGCCTATTTCGATAATGCCCAGAGAATAGAGCGCGGTTCTGTCGCCTATCCCCACGTTATTGTGTAAAACCACATTCCACGGCCTCAGGATACGCGCCCTTTGGTGGATGAAAACCCCCTTGCCTATCCTGGCGCCGAACGCCCGCAGCCAGAACAGGCGCCAGGAATTTAGAGGTTTCGGCGTCCAGGCGCAAAAAAGAGCCCAGCACAATTCCCAAAAGAATATCGCTATCCTCGTCCTCAAGCTCCAGGGGGAATCATGGCGATCCTGCTGATCTGCATGCACTTCCCAGACGTCATTATTCATAATCTGACTCCTTGATAAATGTCTTTCAGCTCCCCCGCCCGCGGACAGCCTCTTCAAGTACCGCGGTCAATTCACTCATTGTGCCCTCGATCCTGAAAGACTTCAGGAAGCACGCCTTCGCCTTTTCGCTCATTAGGGACCGCTGTTCGGGCGTCAGGCCTAACCATTTATTCAAGAGCCCGATTATCCCGGAAAGATCGTCTTTGTCCGCAAAACCGGCGCCGCCTCCCAAGATCTCCCGCCATATATTCACCTTGTCGGTTATCAGGACCGGAACGCCGCAAGACATGGCCTGCACCGCCGATATGCCGAAATTCTCCTGGTGGGAGGGCAGAACAAAAACTTCGGCGGCATAAAAAGCCCCCCAGACCAGGTTCCCGTGAAGCATGCCAGTCCAGGTCACCCTGCCGGACACGCCAAGTTCCCGGGCCCGGTCCTCCAACTTCGCCCGCCATCCAAGCTGGTCGGGCCCTGACAGCACCAAATGCAGCGACACATCGCTATGCGCCGTGCGCACGAAGGCATCCAGGAGCATATCGCAGCCTTTTTTGGGATGGATACGCCCAAGGAACAAAACGATGCGTTTGCCGCGCAAATGCGGGAACTTTTCAAAAAAGATCTTTCTTTGCTCCTCCGCGTCCGCGGGGGGCGAGGCGATGCCGTAAGGAACGACGGTTTCTTTGCACCGATACAGCCGGAACGACTTCCTGGCCAAAAGCCTTTCCTCTTCACAGGTGAACAGAACGGCTTTGGCGTCCCTGAGAACGCGGTACTCCGCCCACGGCCAGTAAAGCAGCTTCTTCAAATGTTTTAAGGGGTAGGCCTTTTTAAACCAGGGATCCAGCATGCCGTGGACGAAAACAAAATATGGTATCCCGGAATTTCTCAACGCAAGCCAGGCCGCGAAACCCGGATAGCTCCAGATCCCGTGAACTATAACGCAATCGTATTCGCGCGCATGCGCCTTGAGCCACGGCAGCAGGCGCGGGGAGAAAGAGTACCATTTCTTCAGATACCTCGGCCCCAGGTAAAGTTTATTGACCGAAGGGTCTACGGGGAAGGCGTCACCGGGGGAATCGAGGGAAATGACAGTGGCGCGGTGTCCCGCCCGGTTGAAACGCACATTGATCTGTTTTGCCGTTTCGGCCGGCCCCCCCCCGGCCGGATCGAGCGAAACGATGATCTGCAGGATCTTCATGCGCGTATCTCCCGGTAAATATCGCAGTAGCCGGCGATCATTTTCTCCGCAGAAAAATTCCGGATATTCTCATAGCCTCTCTTTCGCATGTCATCAAGCCTGGCCGGGTCCCCTAGATACTCCCTTAAGACACCGGCCGCCCCGGCAGGATCTTCCGGGGTTATGTAAACGGCAGAATCCCCGCCCACTTCCGTCATGGGCGCCCGGTTTGTCGCGAAGACTACGCAGCCGCAGGCCTGCGCTTCTATGATGGGCCATCCGAATCCCTCCTGTAAAGAAGGGAAAACCAGCGCCGCCGCCCCGGAATACAAAGCGCGCAAATCCTCGTTTCCGGGAGAGATGACTCCTTGGACTTTCCCTTCCATTCCATATTCGCTTATCCTCCGGGACATTTCCTCCGTGAACGGCTGCCCCACCATAACCAGCCGAATATCTTCCGAGCCTCCCGAATGGACGAGATACTTGAAAATTTCGATAACCCCGGCACGGTTCTTGTACCATTGGTTCCCGCCGACATGAAGGATGTAAGGGCGGCCAGTGTCTATCCCGAGCGCCGCCAGGCGCCCGCGCGCTTCCTCGCCGTCCATGTGCGAGTAGGGATAGTTCAATCCATTATGTATGACCCTGACTTTCTCCTGCCCCAAACCCGAAAGCCGCAAGACATCCATCCGCGTCGTCTGCGAAACGCACGCGACCATACCCGCCGATCTCATAGCCCCAAAGATCATCCTCTGTAAGATTTTTCCGGTCCAGCGCATGACGTGCCCGGGGAACTCGCCCCTGGCGTCCCGGATCGCTATCATATCGTGGCAGGTGATAATGTGCGGCACTTTTTTAACGTGTTTAACGTAGAGGGCGTTGGAGTGATCGCAGATATGCACGACATCGGCCCACGGCAACTCCCGGCGAAGCATGCAGGGGAAGATCAGGAACTTATCGATATACCCGAGCCATTTGCCTATTCCATGCCCGGAGGGTTTTAACCTTCCGAAGAACGGCTGCGGACAGATAAGTTTTACGTGGTGGCCAGCCTTTGTCAAGCCATCCCGCAGCATGAGGGCGAAATGACCCATGCTCTGCTGTACGTCGAAGCCGTAATTACCGACCAATAAGATATTCATCTTTATAAACTCTTCTCCGGTAAACCTCACCGCGTCCCCGATCATCGCGGCATCGGCGGCATAAAAAGTTCTCGAAGTATACGGCGGCAGCAATCCTCATTGCCGATCTTCAGCTCGAGAACACGCCTGCGGCCGGCTTGACGGATAGCCTCGCGCCTGGGCGCATCCGCCAGCAGTTCGTGGCATAACCTGGCGCATTCGTCGGCGTCGCTCCAGAATACCGCCTCATAGCCTTCGCGGTACATCGCCAAATGCTCGGAGGTACGCTCGGCGCACAACAATCCTCCGGCGTAAGGAATTTCCGCGGACCTGGTAGTTTTACGGTCCCTGTTCCCCCTGGAAAGCAAGCCCAGGCAGATCTTCGCGCCCTGTATCGCCCCCGCATAATCCCGCCCTGCCAGCGCCGGGCCGCGCCAGGCGGATTTAATTTTATTCCACCGCGGGCTTTTCTGCCAGCGGTTGCCCCAGATAGATACAGGAACCTTGCGCTCGATCAACTTCGCCATAAAATCGTCCCGGTCCTCCATCCAGGTCCCGACAAAAGCGACCTTTGACCTTAAATCGGGATGGATATCCGCGACGTTCAGGAACGGACGGTGCTCCAGTTCATCATAGCCGGAACAGACACGCATCACACGGTGGGCGCCGCGTTCGCTGAATTCTTTTACGCTTTCCTCGCGCACAAGGGCGCATAGATCATACTCGGTTATCGCGGCCCGGAGGGACAGCCAACGGGCGCCGTCACGGCTTCCCGTAGGGTCATCCATATTGAACAGGACCGTCCTCATACCTGCGGCTTTCAGGTCGCGCACGATCCCGGGGCCGAAGAGCTCCCCGGATGTGACCCAGGCCGCGTCATAAGACCGCCCCAACTTCTCCAACTCCCGTTTCAGCCGGGCTCTCATTATCCACTGCACGAAGAGATAACCTGTCCTGTAATGCACCCTGTCAAACCACACATTATCCCTGCCAGAATACATTTTCAGCCACGGATCCAGATGCGTCACCTCATGCCCAAGCCGGCTCAGGGCGTTGGCGCGGTACAAAGAATTTGTCCCGATCCTTGAGTCCCCCAGGTAAAGGATGCGGTATTTCATCCTTTTATATCCCCGGAATCATATCTTGGGCTCAGGAATAAATTTAGCCAATTGGTCGCATGGAACAAAATCAGGTAAAGCAGCATCGTCTGGGGGAACCCGCGCAAAAAGTAACCGAAATAGTTCCCTATCGAATCCGTGTCGAAAAAAGAAACTATTGAAAAAATGTTCAATAAAGCGATAAGGGCTATAACCGTTCGATGGCCCCCGGACCGGGTCTCCGCATGGTCCGCGGAAACGGACAAGACCAATGAATCCACCAGAAAGAATACCGCGCCGGCCACCAGGCCGATCACCAGAAAAAAATACCCCCTGAACACCACCAGCCCGTCCGCCAGCGCAGAACCCAGCCGCCTTCCGCCAAGCCCGTTTCCTGAAACCAGATAGAACATGAAATCACCCATGGAGTACGAGGTCACGTCCTCCTTTGGCACGTCGAGACCCAGTAACTGAATAACAGGCTGGGGGAACCCGGCCAGAACGCGCTGCCATAAAACCGTTCTGACCGCCTCCTTTTCCCCGGCCCCCATGCGAGAGGCAAGGAAGAACATATTATCGGTATATTTCACATGCGACAAACGCGTCAATGAAGGGTTGGAAAGGTAAATTTCTTCGTAATCGCCTTTTTCCGTAGCATCCGCCCTGAGCAGCATCTGGTTTTCCTCGATCAGTTCCTTGTTGCCGAACGCCTGCATGGAAATTGCCGCGAGTTCTCCGGATTGAACGGAACCACGGTACCGCCGCGCTATCTGCATGGCTATGGTCAAGTTATAAACAGCTATTGCCCCCAAAAAAATGACCGGCGCCAAGCACAGGGTTCGCCAGGAGAATAAGTTCCGCCTGACTCTGCCGAGCAATTCCGCCAAAACCCAGCAAAGAATAAGGATAGCCAGCGGTTCCGAAAAAGTCGAGCGGGTGTTGGTGCCGATGGCCAGCAGGACTATCAGGGCCAGGTATAAAACCATAAGGGCTGCCTTTCTCCATGTAATGCTAACGCTTCTGCCATAAAGCACGGAAGCCGCCAGAAGAAATGGACAGTACGCGAAAATTTGCAGCGGTTGTATGAACTTATCCACCGCCCCCGCCGCCGCAACCCCCGAATCGGGCAGGAACAAATAGATGTAAAAACGCGACAGGCATCCGATGCCGCCCATGAGCCATAATTGAAGCTCGCCCGGCGCCTTAAAAAAACCCAGGGGAACAAAAAATCTTGCGCTGACGAATTTGCGAAGCCCCTGTATCGCGGGGAATCTCCTGTAAATGAAATGGGCGCACACTAAGGTCAGTAAAAAAGCCGCCCCGTACCCGAAAGTCCGGACGGGGACCCTGAGGTTGTAGTTCAGGGGGTGAAGTTCCGCCAGCGTGGCCAGCAAAGGCAGGACGAAATTCACGGAGCAGAACCCCAGGATCTGCAGCGAAGATAAAGGAAAAGAACGGATCAGCCTCCGTCTCAGGCAGACCCACACGACCGTCAAAGATGCCGCAAAAGCCAGGCCGACGCAAATAAGGTTCGATTGAGAAGGGAAAAGGGCCGCTTGAAGCAGGCAGGCGAAAACGATAACGACCGTGGACCATCGCCGCAAGCCCGCGAACGAGGGTCCCGCTTCCGGTTCAATTACCGTCATCGGCATAGCGGTTGGCACCTCTCTGAAAGCTTTTGCTCGAATTGTCCCAGAACGCTGCCGCTTTCGAACATCTCCTGCGCCAGCGCTCTGCCGGAATCCCCCATTCGACCGCGCCTCTGTTCATCGTCAGCCAGGTCCTGCACGGCCTGGGCGAAAGCGCGGACATCGCCCGGGGCCACAAGTACGCCGCATTGATCGACGATATCGCCCACCGTCGAACCAGGGGCGGCGACCGCAACCACTGGACGGCCGGAGGCAAGCATGCCGAACAGCTTTGAGGGCATAACATAGTCGGCGACTTCGTTACGCTGGGGAAGAAGGTGGATATGCGCGGCGTTAAGCAGAATGTTCAGCCGCCCGGCTGGCTGAAGGTTCATAAAAACAACGTTCCCAAGTCCCGCGGACGCACATTCAAGCGTTCCCCTGTAGCCGCCCTCTCCGCATATTACAAAAAGGATATCCGGCCGGTCCCGCAGCAGGACCGCCGCCTTTGGCATAATATCCAGCCCTTGTTTCCCCCCCAGATTACCGGAATAAAGGGCGACGATCTTCCCGTCCGGTATCCCCATCGCCCCGCGGCACGACTGCGGGTCCGGGAGCGGATAGATAGCCCGTGTATCCACACAGTTCGGGAACAATACCGTTTTTTGCGCGGACACCCCCTTGGCCGCCACGCGCCCGCACATGGCCGGGGAGATAGCTGAAACGACGTCAAAGAGTGCGATCAGAAGACGCTCGACGAAATGCGCCGCTTTAAGAAGGGCTTTATTGCGCACCAGGCCGATAGCCTCGGCTACATCCAGTTCCAGATCCTGGAAATGAAGCCATGCGCAGGCTCCGGCCAGCCTGGCCGCAAGCCAGCCGCCTAAAGCGCAGGACATAGAGGGAGCTACAGTAAGCACCGCTTCCGGCCGCCAAAATATCCCTTGGAATAGCACGACCCAAAAACTGCTCAGGGCAAAGGAAAAAAGGTGGATTATCCTGTTGAAACCGGAAAGCGTTCCGGGGACCCATAAAGGGCAATGGATCACTTTTATCCCCTTATGCGCCCGCGAGCGGTACCGCCAACTGCTGTATCCCTGACCCGGCTTCCAGGCGGGGTAATAAGGGATAGCCGCGACGACCCGTACCTCGTGTTTCAAAGCCAGGAATTCGGCCATTTCGGTCGTATATTTGCCGACCCCGATCAACTCGGGGTCAAAATTAATTCCGTAAATTAAGATCTTCATTTATCGCCTTGCCAGGCCCAATACCGGCACTAACCGCTTCGGCCGTTTTTCAGCCTGGCCGAAGGCCGGAGTGTTTTTCCGCTATAAGTTCGGCCAGAGCGTCTATTTCTTTCAGGTCCGCTTCTGTCGGCTGGCCTTTTACCATGACCGGCTTAAGAACTTCCGCTTTGAGATTGGGAATGAGGCCGGCTATTGTTTCCACCGCCCGGCCTCCCCAGCCGAAAGAACCGATGACAGAAACGAATTTTGTCCTGGGTCTCAGCAGGTTGGCGAGGTATGCGGCGTAAACAGCTTTCGGGTGCGGGCCCGTAAGGACGGTGGGCGTGCCGATGACCACCGTGGCCGCGTCCACCAGCGCCATGGCCACGCGTCCTTCGTCGAAATGGTCCAGGTTGAGCTTTTCGACGCAGACTCCGGCCTCCTCGAGGCGGCTCACCAGCCGGTTCACCAGCAGGTACGTGCTGCCATGCATGGAGATATAGGCCACCAGGGCCTTATTGCGCGGCTCACCCTCGACCCAGTCGCGGTAGATATCCATTACGAATTTAGGATCCTTGTGTACGGGCCCGTGGCTTGGGGCGATAAAAGAGATATCGTAGCCGGCCAGCCGTTCCAGGTGGGTCTTTATGCTGGAACGGAACGGCATCATTATTTCGGCGTAGTAGCGCTTCATGGGCTCGTAAACCGTGCGCTCCTCGGAGAACAGTTCGCCGGTGGCCAGGTGGGAGCCGAAAAAATCGCACGTAAAAAGGAACTTATCCTCGCGCAGGTAGGTGGACATGGTTTCAGGCCAGTGCACCCAGGGCATACAGAGGAATTCGAGCGTCTTGCCGCCGAGCGGCAGAGTTTCCCCGTCCTTGACCTCTATGAACTTATCCGCGGGTATACGCAGATGGCTTATCAGGAAGTCTTTGCATTTGGGGTTGGTAACTACTTTCGCCCCGGGGTAGCGCGCGAGCACGAGGGGGATTGAGCCGGAATGATCCTGCTCGGCGTGGTGGGAGACTATATAGTCAATTTTTTCCTCGCCGCGCAGGTAATCGAAGAGGACTTCGGCCTTCTCGGGGTCTACGGAGTCCATCAGCGCGGTTTTTTGGGAGCCCTTTACCAGGTAGGCGTTATAGCTGGTGCCTTCCGGAAGCGGGATAAGCGAATCGAAAAGATGCCTGTTGAAATGGTTTACCCGCAGCGAGTACACGCCTTCAGTTATTTTCACCGGTTTCATAATTGTCTCCGTACCTTATTAAAGACGTTCAGACCCTATCCCCCTGATACGGGTGGGAAGATATGCAATATATCCCCGTCCTTAACCATAGCCGCGGCCGTTTTTCTGTTATCCAGTATCTCCGAGTTGAGGGTTAGCACGAAATGCTGGCGGATATTCCCGTCGGCATCGTGGAGCAGCCCCGCGACGTCGGGTTTTTTATAGTCGCAAAGCCTGTCCAGGATATCCCGTGCCGTGCGCCCCTCAAGTTCGAGTTTGGATATCCCCAGGCGTTTCCTGAGCGTAGTATATATCATCACCGTGACTTTAGACATAAAGGTATCCAGCTACAGCGCGTTAAATATCTGTTCGGCGAAAGCTGCCAGCGTGGCGTCGCGCGCTCCCATTACCGCCACTATATCTCCGGGCCTGGCGATACTGGCGATAAAAGCCGGTATATCCGCCCTCTTCTCGTAAAAAGCCGTTTTGCGGCCTTTTGCCGCTACGGCGCCGGCGATGTCCCTGGAAGAGATATCCCTGGCCACGGTTCCGCCGGCGTAGTAGATTTCCGGCATTATCAGCATATCGCGAGGCCCCAAACCGCCGGCGAAGCTGTCTATTAGTTCGTCCTTAAGGTGGCGGGTCGGCGTGAAACCGTGCGGCTGGTAAACGGCCAGCACGCGGCGTTCCGGAGATTGGTGCAGCGCCTTGAGCAGGGCGGATATCTTGGCCGGGTTATGGGCGTAGTCGTCTATGACGGTAACGCCGTTCTTTTCCCCCACCTTCACGAAGCGCCGCTCTACCCCGGCGAATTTTTCAAGACCGGCGGCGCAGGCTTCGAGACCCGCGCCGTAAAGCGAGGCCGCCGCGCAGGCCGCCAGCGCGTTCTCTATATTATAAAGGCCGGGCACCGGCAGGCGGAACCGCATCCCGTTTATACTGAACTCTGAAGAGAAAGGCCCAGCCTCTATTTCCGTCACGGCCCAGCCTCCGGCGCTAAAACCGAAAGCGGCCGCGCGGGGCAGCAGGGCGCGGGCTGCGGGATCGTCGGCGTTGACCAGCAGCCGGCCGCAGTTCCCCGCGAACTCACTGAAAATTTTATTCAAGTCCCCAAGGTCCTTGTGGTCCTTGCTTATGTTGAGGAGCAGGCCGGTGGCGGGCCGGTAGCGCACTATTGTGCCGTCGGATTCGTCAGCCTCGACCACCAGTATTTTACCCTTACCCCGGAAAGCATTGCCAATAAGCCCGCGCGCTTTCAAAGCCACCAGCGCGCCGCCGGTGATTATGGATGGCTCAAGCCCGGCAGCTTCGAGAACACAGAACAGCATAGCCGCCACGGTGGATTTACCGCTGGTGCCGGCCACTGCTATCGTGTCGAAAGCGTTAACCTGCGCGGCCAGCAGTTCGGAGCGGTGCCATATTTTCAGCCCCAGTTTTTTCGCCTCTACTACCTCAGGGTTGGAATCTTCTATGGCGGTGGAAAGGACAAGTTCGGCTGTGCCGTCTTTGACTCCAGAACCGTCCTGTGAAAAAATTTTTATACCGAGAGCCTCCAGCGCGGCCCTGACCCGGCCGTTCCGGCCGCGATCAAAATCGCGGTCCGAGCCGCTTACCAAACGGCCTTCCATAGCCGCCACCTGCGCCAGAGCGCTCATGCCGACCCCGCCAATGCCGGAAAAATGTATTATATTTCGCACAGTAACATTATTCATAATTATATTGTAAAGGGCAAGCCTATGGCTGTGCCGTAACTAGCGCTATGCGCATCAAACGGCCATCAGACGGCCAAGCCTATGGCTATGCCGTAACTAGGCTATGCCTGTGCCGTAACTAGCGCTATGCGCATCAAACAGCCAGGGGCTATGCCCATCAGACGGCCAACCCCCCCACAATTTTGATAATATATCACCACGGTATGGACTGCAATAAAAATTCCAATTTAACTAACTGCAACTGTACCTACGAGCCGTGCCCGCGCAAAGGCGTCTGCTGCGAATGCGTGGCGTATCACAGGGCCAACGGGGAACTCCCCGCCTGTTATTTCACCGCCGACGACGAGCGGGGTTACGACCGTTCCATAGAGCACTTTATACGCACCAGGAAAAAATGATGAAAAAAATTATTTCAACCAAGTATGCCCCGGCCGACCCGGTCCACTATTCCCAGGCCACGGAGGCGGGCGGGCTGATATTCATATCCGGCCAGCTGCCTATAGACCCCGCCACCGGGAATATGGCTCCGGCCGATGTAAAAATCCAGACCGAAGCCGTAATAAAGAACTTGGAAGCTATACTCAAGGCTGAAGGCCTTACGCTTGAGAATATACTGAAGACCACCGTCTTAATGACCGATCTAGGCCAGTTCGCGCAGATGAACGAAACCTACGCTAAATTTTTCGCTAAAAATCCCCCCGCCCGCGCCGCGGTGGGCGTCAAAGCGCTCCCGAAAGGGGCGCTGGTTGAGATAGAAGCCGTGGCGGCGCGGGACTAAGGGCGTACCCCGCTGCCCGCGGCATTGTAAAATCTATGCACCCATTTTTGGAAACAAAACACACGGGCACGCTGTTCCCCCTCTTCTCCATGCGCTCAAAGAAGGACTGGGGCATAGGCGACACCCGCGCCATGACGCTCTGGTTCGACGCCATGAAGGCCCTGAACCTGAACCTCCTGCAGGTGCTGCCGATAAACGAAATGCCCCCCGGCGTCTCCTGCCCCTACACGGCCCTCTCAGCATTCGCCCTTGACCCCATCTACATCGCAGTGGACGAATTGCCGGAGCTCAAAGAGTCCCCCGCGCTGATGGAAGAAGTTAATTCCCGGCGCTTCCAGGCTTCGCTCAGGCAGCTGCGCCGGTCCAAAACCGTGATGTATAACGAGGTGCGCGAACTGAAGTTCACCACGCTCTGGAAGATCTACAACAATTTCCACCAGAACCATATACTGAAAGACTCGGCCAGGGCCGGCGAGTTCCGCGCATTCTGCCGCTCCAACGCCTACTGGCTTGAAGACTACGCCGCTTTCCGCCGCCTGAAGGATACCCACACCTGGACCTCCTGGACCCACTGGGAAGCCCCGTTGAGGGACCGCGAGCCTGGTGCGCTGAAAGAGCTGCATGAGCGGGAAGAAAACGAGATACTCTTTTTCAAGTACCTGCAGTGGGCCATACACCGTCAATGGACGGCCGCCCGCGCGCGCGCCGCGGAACTGGATATAAAACTGCTGGGCGACCTGCCTTTCATGGTAAACCAGGAAAGCGCCGACGTCTGGTCCCGCCAGCCGGAATTCGACATCAGCATGGAGATCGGCGCGCCTCCGGACGCCTTCAGCGATACCGGCCAGCGCTGGGGCCTGCCGGCCTACAACTGGGGCGCGGTAGAGCAGAACAATTTCGACTGGTGGCGGTCGAAGGTGAAGAAGGCCTCGGAATTCTACGACCTGTTCCGCATAGACCACATGGTCGGCTTCTTCCGCACCTGGGTGATACCGCGCGACGTGTCCCTCAAACCGGACTTCGACATCAAGGACGAGAACGGCCAGCGGGAACGCGGGAAAAGGTTCCTTGAGGCCGTGTCAGGGGCAAGCGGCATGCTCCCCGTGGCGGAGGACCTGGGCCTGATACCGCCGTACGTGCGCGAGGTCCTTGAAGAGCTGCAGGTCCCCGGCTACAAGGTGATGCGCTGGGAAAAAAACAAGGACGGCAATTACACGGACCCCCGCACATACAGCCCCGTTTCGCTCGCCACCTCCTCCACCCACGACAATGAGCCGCTGGCGGACTGGTGGGACACGGTGGAACCTGTGGAAAAAAAGCTTTTCTGGCGCCGTATTTCGGGAGAGGAATCCCACCCCCCCGTTTTCTCCAGGGCGCGTGAAAAGGCGATCGCCTCGCTGCTCAGCGCCGGTTCGCGCATAGTGATACTCCCGATACAGGACATTTTCGGCTCGAAGGAAAGGGTGAACACACCCGGCACCCTAGGCGACCATAATTGGACCTACCGCTTTCCCACCACGGCGGAAAATTTCCTGAAGAAGCACGCCGCGGCGGCCGAAGCCTTCTCAGCCCTGGTCAGGGAGGAACGCAGATGAGATCCGCAAACCGCAAACCTTCGGCCTGCTGCCTGCTGCCGCTGATCTTCCTATCGGGATGCTCCCTGAACCGCAGCGCGGCACGCGTCACCTCCTCCGTGATAGACACGGGCCTGCCGGCGGTATTCAGCCAGTCCGACCCGCAGTATGTAAAAGAAGCCCTGCCGGCGAACCTGCAGCTGATGGAGATCCTGCTGGCTAACGACCCCGGCAACAAGGACCTGCTGGTCAACGCCGCGGAGGGTTTCTGCGGCTACGCCTTCATGTTCCTCGAGGACGAGAACCAGGAACGCGCCTCGGTCTTCTACGCGAAAGGGCAGGATTTAGCGCTGCGGGCACTGGACGGCGCCACGGCCGCTACGGCGAAGAAAAAGGACGCGCACGCCCTTTTCTGGAACACCTTCTGCAAGGCTTCTTACATCAACATCAACCGGGACAAGCCGGAGGCCATAGCCGAAATACCGGCCCTGGAGCCGGCGGCGCTTAAACTGCTGGCCCTGGAGCCGGGCTACTACTACAACGGCGCGCAGAGCATACTGGGCGCTTACTATGCCATAAGGCCGAGGATGCTGGGAGGCGACCCGGAAAAGGCCAAGGAGCATTTCGAGCTGGCCCTGAAAGGCCCGGGTGAAAATTTCCTTTTGAACAGATACATGTACGCCAAAATGGCGGCCGTGGCCGCCCAGGACGAGGAACTTTTCGAGCGGCAGCTGAACGCCGTGCTGTCGGCGGAGCCAAGGGATGGCCAAACCCGCCTGCCCGATGAAGTGGCCAAACTCAAGGCGAAGAAATTATTGGAGAAAAAAGATGAACTATTTTAATGGCGTGCGCAAAACCGGAAACCGGCAGCTGGCCGGTAAAACCGCCGCGCTCCTTTTGACCGTTTCCTGTTTACTGTCCGCCGCCCGCCCTCTCCAGGGGCAGACCGTGGTTAAATTCGCAACGCTGGCCCCGGACGGCTCAACCTGGATGAAGGCGATGCGCCAGTTCACGGACGAGACTTCGGCGAAGACCGCGGGGCGCGTCACCTTTAAGATCTACCCGGGCGGCGTCTCCGGGGACGAAAAGGACGTGGTCAGGAAGATAAGACTTGGGCAGCTCCAGGCCGGCGGCTTTACCGGGGTGGGCATAGGAGAGATAGCCCCCGAAGCGCGGCTGCTGGACACTCCTTTCCTGTTCAAGAACACGGCGGAGATAGACCACATCTACAAGGCTCTCGACGGTGATTTCAGGAAGATCTTCGAAAACCGCGGCTATGTGCTGCTGGGCTGGGCCGAAGTAGGGAACGTCAATATTTTTTCCACCATCCCCGTAACTAAGCCGGAGGACCTGAAAGCCGTTAAGATGTGGATCTGGGAAGGCGACCCTATAGCGGAGGCCACTTTCGCGGCGCTCAAAATAAAGCCGATACCGCTTTCGATCACGGACGTGATGACCTCGCTGCAGACAGGCATGATAAACGGCGTCTACGGCTCCCCCCTTTCGGTGATAGCGCTGCAGTGGTTCGCGCGGATGAAATATGTTTTCTCCCTGCCGCTTACCAACGCCTCCGGGGCCGTGCTGATCTCAAAAAAAACTTTCGACACCCTCTCCAAAGAGGACCAGAATACGATGCTGGAACTTGGAGAGAAGCATTTCCGCGCGCTGACGCTGCAGAGCCGCAAGGATAACGAGGTGTCGGTGGGCATTCTCAAGGGCAAGAAATTGATATTTACCGATCCCGCCGGTCCGGCGGTAGTGGCCGAACTTGAAAGGGCCGGCGAAGAGGCCCGGCTGGCGCTGGTGGGCAAACTCTACTCCAGGGAACTGCTGGACAAGGTGGAAGCCTCCCTGAAGACCTTCCGCTCCTCCAAAAAGAGCTGACCGGGCTTTAGCAGAAAGGCCCCGATTAAAATTCCCCCTCCCCCGGCCGGATGCCGCGCGGCGTTATGTATGCTTCGCTTCCGGCCGCCGTTCATTCCCGCGCCCGAAACCGCGGGACCTAAAGTCCCGGAAGATCTTCGGCAAAAGGACCAGGGAACACGGGCTTTTTACTAAACCCGTTTGGGTCCTTATGCTCAAGTAAGGTTCCCGGGCAATGGCTATAATATTCTCCAGGTGCCTGCGGCATCGCACGATAAGGAGATATTGGATGAAAAAAATACTCGCAGCGATATTTTTTACCGCGGTGGTTTCAGGTAATATCTATGCTTCCGAAAGCGCGATCGATACACTGAAGTCGGGTGTCAGCCCGGCAATAATGGACTCGCAGGCGAGCCCGGTTCCGCCTCCCCCCACCAGGTATTATCCTCCCCATCACCAGCCGCCCCATATGGTCCACATGGCCGTATTGACGGATATGGTGCTCAGCGCCAAGGACCTCGCCGACGCCAGCCAGCAATTGACGGAAACCCGCGATAACCTGCCGAAAGCGGCGCTGACCTACATTACTGGCGTGACGACCAAGAAATACGACGGAAGTTATACCGTGAAGGTAATTTACGCCCTCAGGAAGAGCGTGCCGGCCAATTCGATAGATCACAGCGTCCAGACCCTTATCTTCGAGGCTGAATCCGCGGATGCCCAGCAGAAACTGTGGGAAGCGCGCGACAACCTGGGAAGGGTGGGCCTGACCTATATTAACGGCTCAATAACCCCGGTCGACGAGCGTTCCGAAGTTAAAATAACTTACGCGAGGTAGGTAAGAGGCGCCGGAGGGGCCGCTGAAGTTAAGCGGCCCCCGCCCGGTCCGGCTTTGATATAATTAAAACACGGCGATGATGTCCGCCGCCCCGGAGAACGGGGGAACCGCCCTTAAGGCTGATGACCTCTACCAAGTCAATGGTGGAGGTTTTTATTTATGGAGGCTGAATGGAACCTGACAAGATACCTTTGATAGCGGGGCTTTTGATCTTTGCCGCCAGCCTGCTTAGCCTCAAGCTGGGACTTTCGGTGGCTATCTTCGAGATTATACTGGGACTCGGGGCCGGGAACCTCGGCCTGCACGCGGCCGGCTGGATGGTCTACATAGCGGGCTTCGGCGGCATAGTGCTGACATTCCTCGCCGGGGCTGAAGTGGACGCCAGGCTGCTCAGGGACAATTTCAGGGCTGCCGCCACGCTCAGCCTGTTCTCCTTCCTCGCTCCCTTCGCCGCAGGCTATTTTTTCTGCCGTTACGCCGCCGGCTGGACTACACCGGCCTCGCTGATCACGGGCATAGCCCTGTCCGAAACTTCGCTCGCGGTAGTTTACTCGGTCCTAACCGAGACCGGCCTGAACAGGAGCAGGACCGGGAAGCTGCTGATGGCCTGTACCTTCCTCACCAACACGCTGACCGCGCTGGCGCTGAGCTTCGCTTTCCTGAAACCCAACCTCTATACCCTTCTCTTCCTGGCAGTTTCCGGCGGCTTCCTGGTCTTCGCGGGGCGCTTCTCCGCCGGCCTGATGAACCACCCGGCACTGGCCGGCAAAGTGGTTGAGCCTGAGATAAAATATATTTTCTTCGCGCTGCTCGCCTTTATCTACCTGGCGGAACTGGGCTCCAGCCAGGCCATGCTGCCGGCTTTCCTCTTCGGCCTGGTAATGAGCGGCCACTTCAAATCCGGCACGGTGAAGAACCGCCTGCGCACGGTGGCCTACGCTTTCATCACGCCGTTCTTTTTTATAGTGGCGGGGATGAAGGTTTCGCTCCCCGCTCTCTGGGGCGCGGCCGGGCTTTTCGCCGCGCTATTCGCCGTGAAGCAGGCGGCCAAATTCGCCGGGGTTTATTTCCTGGCAGGCAGGTATTTCCCGGCGAACCGCGGCTATTTCACGCTGCTGATGTCCACCGGGCTGACCTTCGGCCTGATGGCGGCTCTTTTCGGGCTGAAAGCGGGTATGCTCGACGCCGCACAGTACTCGGTGCTGACCGGCGTGCTGATAGCGAGCGCGGTCATCCCCACCTTCGCGGCGCAGCGCTGGTTCCCCCCGCTCGAGGAAGAGGATCTCGTTTAAATACTTTTTATGACTGAAATTACAGCCAGGCTTTCGGGTGCGCGGGACCTGCCTTGACCCTAACTCTCTCAAATCATCCGCCAAGAACGCATAATAGCCCTTAGAACAACCCCGTAATATTGCCGTCGGCGTCTATGTCTATATTCTCGGAGGCGGGGTGCTCCGGCAGGCCCGGCATGCGCATGATATCGCCGGTTATGGGGATCAGGAAACCGGCGCCAGAAGCTATCTCTATCTCGCGCACGGTCACCACGAAATCCTTAGGCCTGCCTATAAGCTCCGGGTTGTCGGACAGGGACTTCTGGGTCTTGGCTATGCAGATCGGCAAATTCCCAAGCCCAAGGCCGTTTATCTTCTCAAGGTCTTTCTTCGCCTTGGAGGTGTAATCTATGTGCCGCGCGCCGTACATCTTGCCGGCTATGGCCTCTATCTTTTTCTCCACCGGCCATTCCCAATCGTAAAGCGGCTTGAACGCGCAGGCCCTGTTATCCTCCGCCGCTTTCGCGACTTTTTCGGCGAGCTCCAGCGCGCCCGCCCCTCCCTGCCCCCAGACGTCCGCCACGGCCACCGGCACACCCAGCTGCCCGCAGCGCTCCTTTATGACGGAGAGCTCCTCTTCAGTATCGGAGGCGAACCTGTTTATCGCCACCACCGGTGAAAGCTCGAACCGCTTCATGTTCTCAATGTGTTTCTCCATGTTCTCAAGGCCCTTGCTTACCAGCCCGGGGTCCGGCTTTGCAAGTTCCTTCAGGTCAGCCCCGCCATGGTATTTGAGCGCGCGCACCGTCGCCACCAGCACGGCGGCGCTGGGGCACAGCCCGGCATATCGGCATTTGATGTCCAGGAACTTCTCGGCGCCCAGCTCGAAAGCGAAACCGGCCTCGGTAACGACATAATCGGAAAGGGTCAGGCCCATACGCGTGGCTATGACGGAGTTGCATCCGTGCGCTATGTTCGCAAAAGGTCCGCCGTGTATGATGGCCGGGGTGCCTTCGCTGGTCTGTACCAGGTTGGGCATGATGGCGTCCTTGAGGAGGGCGGCCATCGCGCCGCTGACCTTCAGGTCGCGGGCGTAAACCGGTTTGTGGTCATAGGTGTAGCCGACGAAGATATTGCCCAGCTTTTCCTTCAGATGCCCGAGATCGTTCGACAGGCAGAGTATAGCCATCACCTCGGACGCCGCAACTATGTCGAAGCCGGTCTCGCGCGGCACCCCGGACATCGTGCCCCCGAGGCCCACTATTATCTTGCGCAGGGAGCGGTCGTTCATATCCATCACGCGCCGCCAGGCTACGGTGCGGGGGTCAAGCCCCAGGTTATTCTTCTTGTTTTGGATATTATTGTCTATAACGGCGGCGAGGAGGTTATGCGCTTTCTCTATGGCGGCGAAGTCGCCCGTGAAGTGCAGGTTTATGTCCTCCATGGGCAGCACCTGCGAGAGGCCGCCTCCTGTGGCGCCGCCCTTTATGCCGAATACCGGCCCGAGCGAGGGCTCGCGCAGAACAACGGCGGTTTTCCTGCCGATCCTATTGAGGCCAAGGGAGAGACCTATGGAAACAGTGGTTTTGCCTTCCCCGGCGGGCGTGGGGGAGATGGCGGACACCAGGATGAGCCTGCCGGTTTTGGCTTTCTCCAGGTCTATCAGCTTCAGCGGCAGTTTTGCCTTGTATTTACCGTAATGCACCAGGTCGTCGGCCGGCACGCCAAGCGCGGCCGCGATTTCGTTTATATGTTTAAGTTTTGCGGCGCGGCCTGTCTCGGTATCCCTGGACATATTATTTCTCCCGTAATAAGACCGGCACGCCTGCTATAGGCTAAACCGACAAAGTACCAACATAAGGGAAGGCGCGGGCCGCGGCCCGCGCCTTCC
>CAISZM010000043.1 GCA_903889965.1 uncultured Elusimicrobia bacterium | reverse complement strand
GGTTGAAAACCCCTCTTACACCCTTCAGCTTAAATCGGGAGAATCCGGCACATACGACGGTTTCGTCGTCGATATCTCGAGCTACCTGGTGCTGACCAACAGCCCTAACGTTTCCAGCAACCCCGGGTCGATATACTGGTCAACCTCCGCGGCCGCGGTTTACCTGGACCGGGGCCTGGGGAACTCCAATGGCCTTTCCGAGGTGAACGCCTTTTACCATCTTAATGCCATGCACCACTATTTTGACCCGATAAACCTGGACCCGTCCGCCATCCCGGTAATGCCGGCCGACCTGTCCCAGCACATAGCCGTCATGGTGCACGCCCACGGTGACGCGGACAATATCGGCACCTATGGAGGCATGCTCAACGCTTTTTACGACATTGAGAACAACAATATAATGATAGGCGACGGCCAGATAGACTATAACGGCATATACCGCTCGTTCGCGCTCGACGGCACCATAGTGCGCCACGAGTACACGCACTTTGTGGTGAACAGGATCTACACCATCATAAATTTTGGCGAATTCGGCGCCATCAGCGAGGCTCTGGCGGATTATTTCGCGATGGCCTCTTTCTGGAATGAGGGGCAGACCCTCTCGGCACTGGGGAATTTTGTGGATTCCGGCGAAGGCGGCGCGCGCGACATCTCCGGGGCAAGTCCCACCGGCGAGCGGATAATGCCCGCGGATTGGAAGGGCGAAGTGCACGAGGACAGCCTGATACTGTCGGAGGCGCTCTACAAGCTGCGGAAAAACGCGACATACGATCTCGGCTCGTTCTCCTCGGGGCTCTACGCCGGCAGCCACCGGACCGATGTGCTGGCCTACGCCGCTCTTTTTTATTTCCCGGATAACTTCGCCAATTACCGCGACGCCATGATAGACGCCTGCGCCCAGTTCAACGCGAAATGGCCCGGAAGCTGCGATAGCACGATGAGCGCGAAGATCGCGAGCGCGTTCGCCTACCACGGCATAGGCGCAAGCGGCGACGCGGGAGACCCCTACGAGTCCGCGGGAACTTCTTCGCTGTGCCGCAACAATAACGGCCCGGAGTGCGCCTCGGATATCGGCACGCTCTCCTCGCTTTCGGCCACCATTTATCCCCTGGGAGATACCGACTATTATTCCCTGCCCCTGGCGCCCGGGAACCTGACGGCCACACTGTCGCTGCCCTCAGGCGGTTACGCTGATACCTACAAGGCCTATGCGATGTTCCTGTTCGACGCGACCCGCAGTTATATCTCCGAGGCCGTGCCTGCGTTCTATAATGCCTGCGAAAACAGCGACGACTGTGTCACGCAGTCGCCAACGGTCACCCTGAATTACACGGTGCCGGCGGCCGGGCGTTATTACCTGGCGGTGTCGCCCGCCCCGAACCAGTATTACGATGTTTCCGGGACCAATTCCTCCCTTCCATACACGCTCACCCTTTCGCGCACCGTGGCGGGCAGCGCGCAGGCCGAGATAACGGCGGCAGCTTACGACGGAGATGAAATAACTTTCGCCGTCCCCTCGGCGTTTTTTCCCATGTATTCGGCGCCGTCCTCCACCGGCACCGAATTCACCGTTGAATACGCCCAGTTAAGGGACCATAACCGTGAGCCGCTGGACTTGACGCGCACCAACCTGCCGGGTTCCTACATGCGCCTGCTGGAAAGCGGTACGGATTCCCAGGGCGTCACGGGGCGCGTAGGCCTCCAGGCCGGCTTCGGCGCGCGCTATCCGGGAGTGGGTACGGTTTACCTGGAGATATTCGGCAGAAATCATATCGGCAACGTCATGTCGCTGGGCATTTCCAGCGCCCTCAATCTTTCATCCAACAGGTCGGCGATCACCGCCTATAATAATATTATCGCCTCGCCGGGAGCCAAGGCTATACTTAAGTACGAGGTCCAGTCGGCGGGCTCGCTTACCATAAAGGTATACACGCAAAGCGGGTCGCTGGTCCGGACGGTTTTCAGCGGCCCCGTTTCACCGGGCAAAGGCACGGTGGAATGGGACGGGACGAATTCGGGCGGGGGGAAGGCGGCCAGCGGGATATATTTTGTCAAAGCGAAAGGCCCCGGGCTGGACAGCGTAGTGAAGATAGCCATAGTAAGGTAGCCGGCGCGGCCCCCGGACCGTAAAGGGTGCATTCCCGCAGCCGCTTTCGGGTTTAGACGCGTATAAAAATTTCACCAGGCCGGTTTTGGATAATTTAAATATGAAATTCGCTGACTGGAAAAGGACGATAAAAGCCCGCGGACTACGGAATGCGCCGCGCTCGGCTGTTTTTCTTGCCGCCATGCTTGTCATAGCCCTGCCGCCGGCTTTTGCCGGAGGGCCGGGGTCCGTGGGAATGCAGGTCCTGAAGACGGATATGAGCCCCCGGGCGGCGGGTATGGGTGGGGCTTTCGTAGCCGTTGCCGATGATGTCTATTCCATGAATTACAACCCGGCCGGCTTAGCCAGGCTCTATAACCCGGAAGTTTCCGCCATGTACCTCGCGGGTTTTGACGACTCTACCCTTAGCCATTTCGCGTTCGGGATGCCGCTGCCCTTTTTGGGCATGGCCGGCCTGGAGAAATCCGGCTTCGGCATGTCGCTGATGCTTTCGGACGCGGGAAAATTCGATTATAACGGTATTTTGCCCGACGGTTCCGTAGTGTCCAAATCGTACGCCGCTCAGAAAGACCTAGCCCTGGCCTTCGGCTACGGCGAAAAAGTATATTCGGACGACAGGAACGCGGTGGATCAGTACCTGGGGGCGAACATAAAATACATACGATCCACCCTGCTCGAGGACGATACTCCTCCTTCAGCCGTCGCCGTAGACGCGGGCTGGCTGCTGACGAAGTCGGATATCGGGGTTTCGGTCGGCGCTTCGCTGGCCAACTTCGGCAGCGGGCTCAAGTACGGAAGCGAGATCACCAAGCTGCCCTCGACAATACGTCTTGGGGCCGCCTACCAGCATACCACCGTGCGAGACCAGGCCATACTGCTCTCGCTCGAGGGGGATTCTTACGTTAACGAGGCGCAGAAAAGCCTGCGTTTCGGTCTTGAGTATCAATTTCAGAGCATCTTCAAGCTGCGGCTGGGTTACAGGGGCGTTGAAGATAACAAAGGCTTTACCATGGGGTTCGGCCTGAATTACGGGGACCTGGCCCTGGATATGTCCCTCGGGCTCGCCAACGCGGTATATAACGCTTCGCAGGTGGCCCTCTCCTACAAGTTCAGCGGCGTGACCGCCGCCAAATACACCAAAACAAATTCATACAGGGACCCCGAGCCCAGGAAGGCCGCTCCGTCGAGGTCGAAATACCAGACCCCGAGGTCGTCACATAAGCCGGCCGGTGGTCAGGAAAACAAGAAGGATGCGGATTTCCTCCTGCTATATTAGTCTAAGGAAGCAGCGGGACGCTTTTGCGTTCCCGAAATTGACACCCCAGCGCTTTGTTTATACAATAAATTAAGGGTTTTTAAGGAGGTTTCTAAATGAAAAAATTACTGTTCATAGCCGCCGCCGCGTTCATTGCAGCCGGATGTTCCTCGTCCCCGAACAAGGGTACCGTTTCAAGCACCGGTGAGATCGACCGGGAGTGGGTTGAAGAGGGTGTAACAAAGAACTATGTTTTCGCCCGCGGCATAGGCGCCGCCGACCAGACGCTTGAGAACAAGACCCAGCGCATGGCCACCTCGCGCAACGCCGCCATCGTGAGCGGACAGTACAACATGCTTTCCTTCGTAAAAGGCGTCAATCTGGAAGGCGGCATAACCGTTGAAAAGGCCATAGAGACCGATTCCGTGCTCGCCACCAAGATAAATGAAGTCATCAAGGGCGCCCAGGTCGTGCGCAGCGAGTGGACCGCCGACGACGGCTGCGTAATAGTCCTGCGCCTGGCCAAGAAATCCCTCAAGGACGCCGGCGTGAAGCTGGCCGAATAAAGGCGCCTGAACGCACATGAAGCGCCTCACGCTATTGCTGCCGGCAGCGGTCCTCTTTGCCGCTGCCGGGTGTTCCGGCACCCGCAAGAGCTCCCTCAACCCCGCCTACGACACGGAGGTGGTGGAAGCGGAGGGCATGGCCCCTGTCGTTAACGGCGATGCCGAGGGAGCAAAGAAAGCTTCCCTCCACGACGCGATGCGGAACGCCCTGGCGCTGGTGGTGGGCGTTTATGTTTCCCAGGACGCGCTTGTCGCGAAGTCCGTCCTCATAGAAGAGAACATCACCTCCCAGACCGAGGGCTATATCGAAAAATGCGAGGTCCTCAAAGAATGGCGGGACGGGGAATTCTATAAGGTCCGCATAAAAGCGCATGTGCGTAAAGAGGACCTTTCCGCCAAGCTGCGCAACCTTGAGACCGAGCCGCAAAAGCTTGGCAACCCCGTTATCGGTTTCGACATAAAGGAATTCGCGGATTCCAAGCCGCAGCAGACCAACTATGCCGAACTGGAGCTTAAGACGAGGTTCGCGGACGCCGGTTTCATGACCGGTGAAAAAGACAAGGCCGACATCATAATCAAGGGCGAGGCAGAGACCTCTTTCAATACCAGGGAGGGGCTTGGCGGTTTCGTTTCCTACCGCGCCGGCATTTCCGTGTCGGCGGTCAAGCAGGGTTCCATGGAAACGCTGGCCTCTATGCAGGAGTCGGCGGGGGGTATCGATCTCAACGAAACCGCCGCCGCGCGCGCTTCACTGATAAACGCGGCAAAAAAAGGCGCCGACCCCCTTAAAGAGGGGGTCCTGAAAGCCCTCCGGGAAAGATCCATGGTCAGGGTCAACCTTACCAATGTCAAGACACTGAACGATCTCAGCGAGTTCACCAAGATGCTGAGGAACATCCCCGCCGTACGCGCCTCGTGGGTGCGCAGCTACGGGGACGGCACGGCCGTGATGGATGTGGCCATGCAGAAGGCGGGGGCGGCGGACCTCTCCCAGCTCCTGATCAAAAATACGGCGCGCCCGGTAAAGGTGAACCGCACCTCTTCTTACGACCTGGACGCGGAACTTCAGTAAGCGGCCGCGTGCTTAAAGAGTGCCGGCTTAAAGAGCCGGCATTTTTTTGCCCGGTTTTTCCTTTCCTGCGGACCGCAATAGCGCAGATGTTGAGTTCACGTGATCGCTTTATGTCCTACTTCTTCATAATAAATCCCAAAGCCGGGAAAAGGGTCGGCGATATAAAGGCGCGCATAGCCGCTTTTTTTTCAGAACGCAGGGTTCTCTGTGAGCTGGAGTTCACCCGCGCCAGGGATCATGCCACTGAACTCGCCGCAAGGGCTTTATTGTCCGGCTTCACACGCATAGTCGCGGTCGGCGGCGACGGGACTATCCGCGAAACCGCCTCGGCGCTTATCGGAAAAGAGGCGGCCCTCGGCATACTCCCGTGCGGCTCGGGCAACGGCTTAGCCCGCAACCTTTATATCCCGCTGGGTTTCGACGCGGCCCTGCGGGGCCTGGCGGACTGGGAGCCGAGGACCATAGACGCCGGCCTGGCCAACGGAGCGCCTTTCTTCTGCGCGGCGGGCGCGGGTCTCGACGGCGAAGTGGCGCATGACTTTAATTCGATGACAGGCCGCCGCGGCATACTGCCCTATGTCTGGCACGCGGCCCGCAGGGTGATCGCCTACAAGCCGCGCAAGGTCACGGCCATCGTGGACGGGCGGAGTTTCGAACTGGACGGGATCATTAATTCCGTGCTGAACGGAGTACAGTACGGCGGCGGAGCGAAGATGGCCCCCGGCGCCTATATAGACGACGGTATGCTGGACCTTGTCTCGATAAAGAAAGCCCCGCTGCCCCGGCTTCTGGCGGCGCTCCCGGCCCTGTTCTCCGGGCGGCTGGCCGAATACCCCGCGATATATTCGGCCCGCAAGGGGCGCATAATAGAACTCCGGTGCGGTCCGGGCGTGTGGTATCACCTTGACGGCGAAGATTTTTACTCCGAAGACGGAAATATAAAGTTCAGCGTGTTCCCGTCGGCGCTCAGGGTCCTGGCCCCAAAACCAAGCCTCGCGGAGAACCTTTAGCATGGGCTTCCTCCCCGCACTTTCACGCGAAGCGGTCCTTTACGAAAGACTTCCGGAAGGGAAAGCCCGTTGTTTCGCCTGCGCCCACCGCTGCGTCTTCGCCCCGGGAGGGAGCGGGCGCTGCGGAGTGCGTTCGAACGTGGGGGGGAAGGTGATGGCCCCCTGGGGCTACGTTTCCTCCGCCGGCGCGGACCCGATCGAAAAAAAACCATTTTTCCACGCCCTGCCCGGGGCGCGAACCCTTTCTTTCGGCATGTTCGGCTGCAATTTTCATTGCGACTTCTGCCAGAACTGGCAGATCTCCAGCGTAAAGGCGGCCGCCGGACTCGGCTACATGGAGACCTCTCCGGCCGCCATTGCGGAGAAAGCGTCCGCCGGGGGGATGAAAGCGGTAGTCTCAACCTATAACGAGCCGCTGATAACCTCCGAATGGGCCGCGGCAGTATTTACCGAGGCTAAGGCCCGCGGGCTGCGCACGGCCTTCGTTTCCAACGGCTACGCCACCCCGGAAGCGGCGGCGTTCCTCAAACCCGTCCTTGATCTCTGGAAAGCGGACCTGAAGTCTTTTAACGCCGACAATTACAGCAAGGTCTGCGGCGCGGAACTTTCCAAAGTCCTGAAAGGGATCGGGATAATAAAGGATTCCGGGTTCTGGCTGGAAGTTGTAACCCTGGTCATACCCGGTTTCAACGATTCGGACCGCGAGCTTGGAAACATGGCCGGATTCCTGGCCGGGCTCTCGCCTGATATCCCCTGGCATTTGAGCGCCTTCCATCCCGACCACCTGATGACCGCCGCCCCGCCCACACCGCCGGAAACTTTATACAGGGCGCGCGATATGGCGCTTAAAAAGGGCCTGCGCTATGTCTATTGCGGAAATATAGGCGGCGCCGCCGGGCAGGACACTCTGTGCCCGGCGTGCGGCCGGACGCTTATAGAGAGGGAGGGGTTCTCCGTCACGGGGAATATCCTGGACGCCGGGGGAGCCTGCCCATGCGGGCGGAAAATTCCAGGCGTGTGGAAGTAGTACGGTTTAACCGGTATTAGAACAAGCCCGCCGCGAAGCGCCGCGTGTAAATAGATATTATTGGAAACAGGAAGAAGCCGACAGGGGCCAGGGGTTTTCCCTCGGTCGCTGGAAGAGCCCCTGCAGCCCGCCCAGCAGGGCGCAGATCGTAATTGTAATGCCGGAAAGGCCGTAAGCGCCAAAGCTGGAATTAGCGGCTATGCGCCAGAAGAAAAGCCCGATAAAAACGGAAGTAAAGAGCAATAGCGCCGCCAGCGCCCTGCGCCCCGCCCCGCTTAGGTTTAGAAGGCTGAGCATGTAGTACTGGGAAGCGGCGGTCCCGGCCGAGGCAAAGGCGAAACCGCACGCGTCGCAGATCAGCGGCTTGAACCTGTAAACATTTTCCAGCCCCAGGGCGAGACGCGCCCCCGCGAACACGGTTTTCATGCCTGCGAGCGAACCGAGGAAAAGCAGCGCGGTCGTCAGCAGGGAAAGCGTCAGGTAGGCGGAGAAGGCGCAAAACAGGACTTCCTCTTTATTTCTTTTCATAAAAACCGATATCCCGCAGAAAGGCCGGGTTATTCTGCCAGTCAGGGGTTATCTTTACGGTAAGGTGCAGTTCCACCGGACGCCTGAGGAAGGCCTCAAGGGCTTTCTGGGAAGCTTCGCGCAGCCGCTTTATCATGCTGCCGGCCTTGCCTATTATGATCGGCTTATGGGATGCGCGGGACGCGTGCACAGCCGCCAGGATCTGGTCATCTTCTCCCGGGACCTCCCTGAAAACTTCTATTTCCACGGCGCAGGAGTAGGGGATCTCCTGGCTGTACAGCTTGAATATCTGTTCGCGGATTATTTCCGCGGCGTAAAATTTTTCCCACCGGTCGGTCAGCTGGTCCTGCGGGTAGTAGGGGGGATGTTCCGGCAGGGAGGCTTTTATAGCCGCCCGAAGTTCCTTCAGACCGCCGCCGGTCAGGGCGGATATAAGGAAGACCTGCTTTACCGGCAGCAGGGAAGAATAAAAATCCACGGCGACCTTGGCGCGTTCCTCGGAATTTTCTTTATCCAGTTTATTTATGGCGAGGTACAGCGGGCACCTGACGAGCTTCAGGGGCTCAAAGAGCGGGACTTTGTCGCCGGGCGGCAGCCCGGGCTCGGCTATCAGTATGCAGAGGTCTCCCTCTTCAGAGGCGGCGCGGCGTATGGCTCCCGCCATGCTCCGTTCGAACAGGTTCCGCCCCTTAAGAAAACCCGGGGTGTCGACGAAGACGGCCTGGAATTCCGGGCCGTTGAGTATGCCCAGTATGTTATTGCGGGTAGTCTGCGGTTTGTCGGAAATTATGGACAGCCGCGTGCCGCAGAGGGAATTCATCAGCGTGGATTTCCCCGCGTTAGGCAGGCCGGTTATCGGGACGAAACCAGCCCTGAAGCCGCCGCCCGCGGGGTTCGTTTCTATATATCCGTCTTTCACGGGTGCCTTGCCTTTGCGTCAGGAACGCGCCTCACTTCAGGCAGACCGGGTTGCCCCAGAGGGGGAGCTGGGTGGCTTTTTCCAGTTTGCGCACCTTAAGGTCTCCGGTGAGCTCCTGCACAAAAACCTCGCAGCTGAACACTTTCGTGCCCGCCATCAAGTGCCCGCCGTGGGCTTTGCCTTCCAGGTCAGAGAACATTACGTGGGCATGGACCATCGGCTTGTCGTCAAAAATGCTGACGTTGCCGCAGAGCGAAAGTATTTCCAGCTCTTTTTCGATGTTTATCTTGTTGTATTTTTTTGCCTTCTGGTCGTAGATGCCGAAAGTGGCGCGCTCCACCCCGCCTATGGCGTTTATAAGGCCGCAGCGCACCTGGTGGTGATGGCAGAAATACTGTATGGCCTGCAGGAGGTCCTCTCCTTTATAGATGCTGAATAAGAAAGTCCTACCGGTAAGATATGGCTTTTCCTGAACTTGCATTTTTCCCTCCGTTGCTCATTCTTTTTTGCTTTGCAAAGCTATGTGCCGCGCGTAATCCGTGATCGCCGCCAGCTGCGCCGCCGCGTCCAGCCCGGCTTCCGCCATCACGTCGTCGGGTTTCCCGGAAGCGGGGTATCGTCCGCCGCGGAACGGGTGCAGCGTCCGCGCCCTGCCCTCTTCCGAGCGCACCCAGTAATACATGGTAGGCAGCGTAAAGTCCGTGATCCCCATGGCTTCAAGCCCCAGTTTGTCCGGGTATATCCTTTCTTTAACCGCCTTCGGCAGCAGGTCGAACAACTCGAGGCTGGTCACGTAAAAAACATTTATATTAAGGCCCTGCTTCCTGATTTTCGGAAGCACCTCGCTGAAAAAAACCGAAGCTATACCGTTGCCCTGCAGCACGAGCGTGCCATGGTACGGTGATTTGTGGACGTTCGCCTTAAGTACCGGGTACAAGCCGCAGGCAGCATCCTGCGCCCGGGGGAGGCCCGCCGCCAGGCGGTCTATCACTATCTCCGGAGGCCTGGTCACGAAAGGCGCTATAACGGCGGGCCGTTTATTGAGGGCCGCCGCCAGAAGCGGCCATATTTCCTGCGGCTCCCAGGGCGTAAGAGTGATCATGGAGCCGCGCGGGAAATTACCCTCAAGCAGCTGCAGGGCCTGCGGGTCGGCGTGTGTCGGGCCGTCCGCGCCCGTCTTAAGGCCGGCGTGGGCGTTTATCATGATAAAGGGATCTGACGGCTCACCGTCGAACTCGGACCTGGCCTGCTGCTCTATCGCGTGAAGACGCGCCGACATATGTTCCAGCGGAGCTATGAAAGCCGCGTAGGAGGCCGCGGCGCCAATATGGCAGCCGAAACTGGACAGCCCGCTTATGACAGAGCCCATGCCGTCTTCGCAGATGCCGCCGGCCGCAATGGTGCGCGAGCCGGGGTTGGTGACGGCGTTATAAAATCCCGCGCCAAGGCCTTTCCCGACGAGGTTGACGTTGGTGGAGCCGTACAGATCTGCCGCCGCCGTTATTATCGCTCCTCCGGTAAGCTTGTTGATATGATTGAGAGAATTAGCCAGCGTTTCGCTAAGTGTGATCTCCTGCCCCGGCTTAAGGGCCAGTTCCGGAGGGACCGTTCCCGGGTCAGCTCCGTACGCTTTAGAAGGGTCCGGCGCGCCCTCGCGCGGGGAACGGGCGGATGCGGAAAGCCTTGCGGCCGCTGCGGCTATCTTTTCCGCGGCGAATTTTATCAGGACGGGGGAAGCTCCCACGGCAGAGCGCACCGCAAGGAGAGTTTCGTAAAAGCAGGCCTCCACGGAGGCTGCGTCCGCGCGTTTAGAACAATAGCGCGGCATTTTCAGGGCGAAGCGGGTCTCGAAATCGTTCAGCGCGCCGTGGTAGCCGTCGGAGGCGAATTTATGCCCGGCGCCGTGGGCGGTGCGGCCTTCTGTACCGTACTTCCAGCCTTTTACCGTCCTGTAAATTATGGCCGTGGGCTGGCGGTTATCCGCGCTGCTGTAGGCGAACTTCTGGGCGGTGAGTATCTGGAAAAAGTCGTGGCCGTTCGCAACGTGCACCACGTTCCAATCGTTAAGATAGGCAAGCTCCGCCGGGGCCCATTGCACATAATCCCCGGGCTTGGAGTTTTCAGGGCAGACATTTTCGGAATCGACCGAGGCCTGGTTCCAGTCCAGGTGCATAACCAGGTTGGAAAGCTGCGCGGTTGCGGCGGCGGCCATGGCTTCCGCCGCGCGCCCGGTGGTAAGGCCGCCTTCGCCTTCTATAAGGTTCACGCGGGGGCAGGCGGCTCCGTAGATATCCGAGGCCGCAAGAGCCAAACCCACCCCGCCGCCCATGCCGGCTCCGGAAGCGCCGGTGGCCGTCTTGACGAAAGGCGTGCGGGGGGTCGGATGGCCATCCAGCGCCTTGGCCTTGAATTTTTTGAATAGGGGAGCCGGTTTGGATGAGTTTCGCCTGAAACCGAGGAGATCCTCCAAGCGGAGCTGGTGCTGCTCCGGGGGCATGGCCGCCCCGGAGGCCTTCAATAGTTCGTTCCGCAGCGCCCATAGCGCGTATAGCCCGAGGGCCTTGTGTCCCGCCGCGTAGGAAATTATGTCGTTCTCTTTCTTCAGCGGCGCGAAGAAGTCGTAGTCCATGGTCGAGAAGACGAGCGCCTCGGCGATGCGTCCGGAAGAGATGCTCCCTCCCGGGTGCCCCGATTCGGGGGCGAAATTGTACAGCACGGCGCAGAGGGTCCTGTAGATAAGGTCCAGGTCCTCGAGAGCCCGGATATCGTCGTCGGCCACCTTGAACTGGGAGCTCATTGTTATATCGGAAACTTCGTAGTAGGAGGCGCGTCTCTGCGCGAGCGCGAATTTGGAGGGTTTTACTCCGTTGAAAGTTATTGTTTCACCCATCTTTCTTGCCGATTTTCCCCGCGCGCCCGAATCCTCGTAACGTCCTATTTTAGCAAATTACCGGCCTCTTCCCGGCCCGGCCTTCCGGTTTCCGCCAGAAAGAAAGCGGTTGCCGCGGAAAAAACAGGGGATAGGAAGGGTCACGGGCCGCCCGTTCGCCCGATATCTCCGCCCCGGGCTTTGAGCGGAGGGGAATTAATTATATAATGGCTTTGAGATAACCAAACGGAGGAAGATATGCCGGCAACAGCCTCAAAAACAGTATCGTATAAAGAACTCGGTTTCGTGAACACGCGCGAGATGTTCAAGGACGCTATGCGCGGCGGGTATGCGGTTCCAGCCTATAATTTCAACAACATGGAGCAGCTGCAGGCCATATTGACCGCCTGCGTGCGCTCCCGCTCTCCGGTGATACTTCAGATCTCAAAGGGCGCGCGCGAATACGCCAACCCCACGCTGCTGCGCTGGATGGGGCGCGGCGCGATGGAGATGATAAAAGAAATGAAGGAAGGCCCGGTGCCCGTGGCGCTGCATCTGGACCACGGCGACACCTTAGAACTGTGCAAGTCCTGCATAGACGCCGGCTTCTCGTCCGTGATGATAGACGGGTCCAGCAAGTCTTATGAGGAAAACATAAATCTCACCAGGCAGGTCGTGGAATACGCGCACAAGTTCGACGTGACCGTGGAAGGCGAGCTGGGCGTGCTGGCCGGCATCGAGGATGAGGTTTCCTCGGAACATTCCCACTATACGGACCCGGCGCAGGTCGAGGATTTCGTGAAACGCACCGGCGTGGATTCGCTGGCCATCTCTATCGGCACCAGCCACGGCGCCTTTAAATTCAAAGTTAAGCCCGGCGAGTCGGCCCCTCCGCTGCGCTTCGACATACTTGCGGAATGCGAACGGCGCATACCCGGCTTCCCGATAGTGCTGCATGGCGCGTCGTCGGTGCTGACGAGCTACATCGATATGATAAACAAGTACGGCGGGAAGATGGAGAACGCCATCGGCGTGTCCGCCGACCAGCTGCGCAAGGCCGCCAAATCCGCGGTCTGCAAGATAAACATCGACTCCGACGGCCGCCTGGTGATGACGGCTGTGATACGCAAGGTGTTCGCCGAGAAGCCGGGGGAATTCGACCCCCGCAAGTACCTCGGCCCCGCCCGCGACGAGCTTATAAAGATGTACATGGACAAGAACCAGAGCGTTCTGGGTTCCGCCGGGAGAGTCTAGCCGGCGGCAGACCCGGGTGCGGGGACGCGGGGAAGGCGGAGTTCCGGGACTTCCGGAGCTCCGCCTCTTAAATTCGGGGGCGGCTGCGCGGCCTGACTGACATGCAAGAACAAGACGTTATAATCGTGGGCGCCGGGGCTTCCGGGCTGGCTGCGGCGGCGGAGGCCGCGCGGGCCGGGGCTTCCGTGCTGGTGCTGGAGAAAAATCACGTCCCGGGACGCAAAATACTATCCACCGGCTCCGGAAAGTGTAATTTTTCCAACATAAAGATATCCCCCGCTTCATACCATCCGCCCTCGGCGGCCTTCCTGAAAAAGACTTTTGCCTCGCTGCCGCCCGCGCGGGTGCGGGCATTTTTCGGGGATCTGGGCCTGCTCTGGACGAAGGACGAAAAAGGCCGTCTTTTTCCAAGGTCCATGAAGGCCCAGGACGTGGTCAATGTCCTCACGAACGAGCTCTCGGCCAGGGCCGTGCGGGTACAGACCCTCACGGAAGTTACCGGGATCTTCTTAGGCGAAGACGGCTTCATCGTCGAAGCCCAGAAAGTCCCGCCGCAATGGGATAAGAAGGGCGCCAGGGGGGAGAAACTCCGGTTAGGCGCCGGCCGGGTTATACTCGCCGCGGGCGGCCCCTGTTATCCCCAGATCGGGGGCACCGCCGGCGGCTACGAGCTCCTGAGGAAGTTAGGACATACGGTTTCACCCGTCCGACCCTCCATGGTGCCGCTGGCGGTAAAAGGCAATTTAACCGAGCTTGACGGAGTGCGCCTGGAGGCACGGCTGGATCTTAAGGCCGGCGGCAAACATATCGCCCGCACGCAGGGGGAACTGCTGTTCACCTCCGGCGGTGTTTCAGGGCCGGCGGTTCTGGACCTGAGCCGGGCGGCGCTCGAAGCGCTGAAAGAGGGTACGGTCATCGCCGAGGCTGATTTCTTCCCCGACTATGTCCCGGCCGCCATGGCGCGCCTCCTCACCGGGAGGATGAAAAGCCTCGGCGACAGGACTTTCTCCGGATTCTGCGCCGGCCTGCACAATGAGAAATTGCTTAAAACGGCCGCCGGCCTGGCCGCGATACCCTGGCAGGCTCCGGCCGGACAGCTGAGCGGAGACTCCCTCGCCGCATTCGCCGTCCTGATTAAAGCTTTCCCGCTCGAAATAACGGGTTCGCGCGGCTTTGAGGACGCGATGGTGGCTGCCGGAGGCTGCGCGGCTTCCGAGGTGTGCCCCGTAACTTTTGAGTCAAAAAAAGTGAAAGGGCTTTATGTGACGGGAGAACTTCTGAATATCGACGGGGATTCTGGCGGTTACAACCTGCACTTGGCGTGGACCTCCGGCATATTGGCCGGCAGGGCCGCGGCCGGTAAATAATACCTCGAACGTTTCAACTGCCGTACCGTGGGGAACAGAAGAGCCGCGCACAGCGCGGCTCTTCTGTTTACGGTGTCTTTAAGGCACTGCCGGAACTATTTGAACATTCCACGGGAAAGTATATACACCACCGCCGAGATCGCCGCCGAGCCGGGTATGGTGAGCACCCAGGCCCAGACTATCTGCCCGGCAACACCCCATTTTACCGCGCTGAAGCGCTTCATGGTGCCGACGCCCATTATCGCCCCGGTTATGGTATGAGTGGTGCTTACCGGCACGCCCATGGAGGATGCGAAGAAAAGGGTTGCCGCGGCTCCGGATTCGGCGCAAAAACCGTCCACAGGCTTTAGTTTTGATATCTTCTGGCCCATGGTCTTGACTATGCGCCAGCCTCCCGACATCGTGCCAAGGCCCATAGCAGCGTAGCAGGCGGCGGCTACCCAGCCCGGGACCTCGAAGTTGTTCAGATAGTGGTTCGAGACCAGAAGACAGGTTATTATGCCCATGGTTTTCTGAGCGTCGTTGCCTCCGTGGCCCATACAATAGGTGGCGGAAGACAAAAGCTGACCCTTCCTGAAAAAACGGTCCACCTTGCTCGGAGTTGACTTGCTGCACAGGCGGTAGACGACCACCCCAAAGAACAAACCCAGCAGCATGCCAAGAAGGGGGGAGATCACGATAAAAAGCAGCACCTTGACTATACCGCCCATTACCAGTACGCCGGGGCCTGCCTTTACCACCGCGGCGCCAGCCAGCCCGCCCATGAGCGCGTGCGAAGAGCTGGACGGCAGGCCGTAATACCAGGTAAGGATATTCCAGAGGCAGGCGCCGACCAGCGCGCCGAATACGACATGATTGTCTATCACGCCTATGTCCACTATCCCTTTGCCCATCGTTTTAGCCACTTCATGGCTGAAGATGAAAAAGGCCACCATGTTGAAGCAGGTGGCCCAGATGATAGCCTGGCGGGGGGAAAGCACCCTTGTGGAGATTATGGTGGCTATGGAATTAGCCGCGTCATGGAACCCGTTGAGATAGTCGAAAACCAGGGCCAGGGCTACCAGGCCGATCACGGCCAGCAGGGTGCTATCCATGCTTCACCAGTATCGATTCGATGACTTTGGCTACGTGCTCGCAGGTATCGAGGGTGCCTTCCGCTACCTCGTAGATCTCTTTCCACTTTATGACCATTATCGGGTCCTTCTCCGTTTCGAACAAATTGCTTATGGCCTTTTCCCTTATCTGGTCGCCCATGTTTTCCAGGCGGTTAACCTCTATGCAGTGGTCCAGGACGCGGCGGGCGCGCTTGGTGTCGTGCATATGCTTAACGGCGTTGGACAGCGCCTGCGTGGACTGGTCTATGGTGTCGGCGAACTGCACCATATATTCCTCGTTGGCGTTGAGCTTGTAGAGCTTTATGCGGTTGGCCATGGAGTTTATCATGTCCAGGATGTCGTCGAGCGTGTTGGCCAGGGCGTAGATGTCTTCGCGGTCTATAGGGGTGATGAAGGTGCGGTTGAGCATGTCCACTATCTCGTGCGCGAGAGTGTCGCCCTCGTGTTCCAGGTTCTTTATCTTCTTGACCGTCTCCTCGTCGAAAGCGCCGTTCTTCACCGCGGTCTTGAAACAATCCGACGCCTTCACTATATTTTCGGCCTGAAGATTGAGGTAGTCGAAGAATTTTACTTCTCTCGGCAGGAAGTTTATGGACATCTCGGGAACTCCTTGGCAGCCTGGATAGCTGTTATTTGCAAGACTTATTGAACCGCTCGACAGTTTAATTATATCCTTTTGGTGAAGAGCATGCAATTTTAACGGAGGCCGGGGATGGATTTCAAAAAATCGCTTTATAAACGCCTTGAAAAGTACGCCAGGATAGACACCCAGAGCGACGACAAGTCGCAGACTTTTCCTTCCACCCGGAAACAGCTGGCGCTGGCCAGGGTCCTGGCGGCGGAGCTGAAGGCGATAGGCGCTAAAAAGGTCAAACTGGACAAATACGGCTATGTAACAGCGGAGATACCTGCCACGTCCGGGGGAAAGGCGCCGGTGATAGGATTCCTGGCCCACATGGACACTTCGCCCGAAGCCTCCGGCAGGAACGTGAAGCCGCAGATCCATGGGAAATGGAAAACCGGGGACATCGTCATAAGCCGCCGGCTGGGCATAATACTGAACACCAGGAATTGTCCGGAGCTGGCCGGGTGCAGGGGCGAGGACATAGTTACGGCTTCGGGAGACACGCTGCTGGGGGCTGACAATAAGGCCGGGCTCGCTATCATCATGACGGCGGCCGAACACCTGGTAAAGCACCCGGAAATCCTCCACGGGACCCTCAAGATCGGCTTTACTCCCGACGAGGAAGTGGGCCAGGGGGTGAAGTATTTCAATGTTAAGGCTTTCGGGGCCGATTTCGCCTACACTTTCGACGGGGATGTCGCCGGGGCGGTGGAAGAGGAGAATTTTAACGCCGACGGGGTGAAAATAACCGTCACCGGAAAGAGCGTTCATCCCGGCACGGCCAAGAACGCGCTGGCTAATGCCGCCCGCATCGCCGCTGATATAGTTTCAAGCTGGCCGGAGAATATGCTGCCCGAGACGACCGAAAAGCGCGAGGGCTTTATCATGTTCACCGACATAAACGGCGAGATCGAGAAGGCTGAAGCCTCCGGTATCGTGCGCGACCACGATCTTAAAAGGCTCAAAACGATGGAGCGCCAGCTGGAGGCCATCGTCGCGGCCGCCCGGCTTAAATATCCCCTGGCCAAGATCGAACTCGCCTTTAAAGAGCAGTACCGGAACATGCGCGAGGTCATTATCAGGCACCCGGAAGTCATGAAAAGACTGCTGGCGGCAGTGCGGAAAGCGGGGCTGACGCCGCATGTGAAACCCGTGCGGGGGGGGACCGACGGCGCGCGCCTGTCATTCATGGGCCTGCCCACGCCCAACGTTTTCACCGGGGGATATAACTACCACGGCCGGTACGAGTGGGTCTCCCTGGACGGTATGAACAAGTCGGCGGAGGTCCTCCTTAACCTGGCCCAGGAATGGGCCAGGCCGTAGTCATATTCCGCGAAGGGCTCCGGTTTGGAATAAGCCGCGTTTAAATGTTGTCGCGCGCGGCAATATACCTCGCAGCCGCGTAAATTGCAAAGAAAATGAAAAACAGGATCCTGGCCTGCGCCGCCCTCGTCTCCGTCCTGCTGAATCTGTACATGAGCGGCTCGTTCATCAGGGCTTCGGCCCCTACGTACGACGAGCCGGTACATATCGCGCGGGGCTGTTTTTACTGGAAAGCGGGGAAGTTCCTTCCGGGGATAACTGACCACCCCCCGGTCGCGGAAATGATAGCCACGCTCCCCTTGTCCTTCCTTAACCTCAAGATCCTCAGCGAAAGCCAGGTGGACTCCGGAAAGCTGCAGTACGGCTGGGCGGACGCCTTTCTTTACCAGAACAAGGTCGACGCCGAAAAGATATTGAACACCGCCCGGTTCTTCTCCGCGTTCCTCTGGACAGGACTCCTTTGCGTCCTTTTGTTCATTTTCACCCGAAAACTCGAGGACGAAGCCAGCGCGTACCTGTCGCTGGTGATCTTCTCCTTCACGCCTGTAATTCTTTCGAATAACGCCCTGGCTACCACCGACGCGGGCGCGGAAGTCTTTTATCTGGCCGCGCTCCTCTTCGCGTGGAGGTTCGCGGAAAATTACAAAGGGCGGATGAAAGGGGCGAAACCCCTTGCGTATATAGCCGCCGCATCCGTTTTCACGGCCCTGGCAATGGCCTCAAAATTCAGCATGACCATCCTACCCGTTTTTGTACTGGTAATGTGGGGAATGGAATTCCTTCTTCTGAAAAAGTCCGGCCCGCGCACGCTTCTGGCGCCTGTCCTTATTTATCTGGCCGGTTTAGCGGCCGTGATACTCCTTATTTACGGCCCCGGGCAGGTTCATCTTTACGCCAGCGGGGTATCCGGCTCCGCCAGGATGGTAGGGGCCGGGAGCCCCTCCTTCATTAACGGGCGTTATTTCACGAACGGCGTGTGGTGGTATTTCCCGTTCGCTTTCCTTGTAAAAACCCCGATAACTGTCCTGCTGTTCTTTTTCCTCGGAATTTTCTATTCCGCGCGGCGGGGCAGGACAGCCCACATATGGCTTTACGCCCCTATTCTCCTGTATTCGCTCCTGGCTTTCCAATCCCGGGTCCAGATCGGGATACGCCACATCCTGCCGGTGATGCCTTTCGTGGTCGCAGCGGCCGGGATAGGGGCGCGCCGCGCTCTCCAAAACAGGTTTTCCAGGTATCCCGCGTTCATACTGCTGGCGGCGCTTGTGTTCTCGGTCATGAGGGTCCATCCCTATTATCTGGCCTATTTCAACGAGGCGGCGGGAGGGCCCGGGCACGGATACCGCCTCCTGGCAGATTCGAACCTGGACTGGGGGCAGGACCTTAAGTCCCTGGGCGCGTATTTGAAGGAGGAGGGTTCTCCCCCGGTCTACCTAGGATATTTCGGCTCGGCCAGGCCGGAATATTACGGCGTAAAATACGTGCCTCTCGGTTTCAATATCTACCGGCCGGCGGGTAAGCGGCAGGACGACCCTTGTTTTTCAAAAAAACGGCTTGTGGCCATTTCGGCGACCGCCTTAAATGGCGTCTATTTCCGCGACAAGAGGCTCTTTAGCTGGGCTGAAGGGCTTACGCCCGTCTTTACCGCGGGACATTCCATATTTCTTTACGACCTGAGCGGAAACACGCGGCTCGGCTATAAGCTTGCCGAAACTCTTTACGCGGTAGACAGGGGGGCGGACGCCGCCTGCCTTAGCGCCGCCATTAAGAAGGAAAAGGCGGGCGCAGGCCCGAACCAGGCCGGATCCCTCAACGCGGTGACTTTTTCCCCGGACGGGCGCCTCGCGGCCGCCGCGGGGCAGGACGGCGTCAGCCTGTTCAGCTTCCCTGGTTTGGGTTTGGTAAAAAAGCTGGGCGGCCCGTTCGACGATTATGCCGCGGCCTTCTCTCCCGACGGAAAGTACCTGGCCTCCGGAGGACTGGACGGCAAGGTCAGGCTATGGAGAACTTCCGATCGGTCCTTGATCAAAATGCTGTCCGGGCACGGACGGAGCGTTCTGGCCCTTGCCTTTTCCCCGGACCGTAAATATCTCGCTTCAGGAAGCGCGGACCATACTGTCCGCCTCTGGAGGATGCCCGGCGGAGAGCCGCTGCCTTACGCGTCCGATCGCGGCGGGGCGGTCAGTGCTTTGGCTTTTTCTCCCGACGGCAGTTTCCTGGCGGCCGCGGGCGCGGACAGCCGCCTGGCGTTGCTGCGCGTTCCCGGGGGGGAGACGGCCGGCAGCATGGAGGCGGATCCCGACTACCCGCTCAAAACCGCCGCTTTCTCACCCGACGGCAGGTACCTGGCCTATGCCGGAGAAGAGCAGAAGATCACGATACTCGAGCGGGGCGCCGTTAAATGCGAAATAAAGGGCCTGCAGGGCGGCGTTTTCTCGCTGGCTTTTGCCCCCGACTCCAGCCTCATCGTTTCGGGGGGGATGAACGGCGAACTAAAGATATGGGGCATACCCGGCTGCTCGCTGAAACGCTCCCTTGAAACCGGTTCCGACATACGCGGGGCGGTCTTTTCTCCCGACGGCGCACACATTATCTTCACAAAACCCGGCGGTGTCCCGGGGGAAGCCGCGGTTCATTGAATATTGCCGGGCGCGCGGACTTGCGTTCCGGCGCCCCTCAAATCCCGAACATTCCCATGTCCGGCGCCGCGGGCCCTTGCGCCCCGCCGCAGGTTTTTGTAGTATAATGACCGAGGAGTCACCATGAAAGCTTTGACCGATTCGGAAAAGCACGACAGGGAGCGGACTATACTGGAGGCCGCCACGCGCGTCCTGGCGGCACGCGGCTTCGACGCCATCACCATGGAGGAGGTGGCCAAAGAGGCGGGCCTCGCCAAGGGAACCCTCTTCCTTTATTACAAGTGCAAGGAAGACCTGGTGCTGGCCGTCTTCTCCGCCATGGCGGAGAATTTCGGAACAGCCCTGCGGCTGATAGCGGCCTCCGGGGCGCTGCCCGAAGAACTTCTGGGACATACGATACTGGCCCTCCTCGAACACTTCGATAAAAAACGCGACATCACCGGCTACTCCGGCGGCCTGCCGCTCGCAGGCCCGCGCAAAGAGGCGCTGCGCGCCCGCTTCGTCTCCAACATGGAAACTATAGCCGCGGTCCTGGAGCGCTGCGCCCGGGGGGGGCTGCTGGAACTCGAAGACCCGCTTTTTGCAGCTTCGGCGCTGTTCGGACTGTGCCGCGGGTCCAACAGCTATGCCCGCGCCGCCGGCCGCCGCCTTCCGGTCGAGGAAAGAGCCGGAAGGGTGAAGCGGATATTTTTGAACGGCACAAGGAAAACAAAATGAAAACCGTCCTCCTTTTATCAGTACTCTCCCTCCTGCCGGCGTGTTTAACGGCACAGGAGATATCCACCGCCGCCATGCGGCAGATAACAATGCCGGAAACCTACACCCTTGCCCTCGCGCGAAGCGAGGCCCTCGCGCAGCAGGGGGAATATATCGCCCAGCTTGCCGCCGCCGAGAAACTTATTAATTTCCCTTCGCGGCCGACGCTGGATCTTAACGCTTCCCAGACCAAGCAGCAGAACGCCACCGCCGCGAGCAAGGGCTATTTGTCCGGCAGCTATTCGATATTCTCGGGCATGCGGGATTATATTGCGGCCAAGGCCGCCTCCGCCAGGACCGGCGCGGCAAAACTGGACCTCGACCGCGCCCGTCAGCAGCTGTACCTTGACGCCGCGCAGGCCTATATCGGCCTGCTGGCGGCGCAGCGGGAACTGACCATACGGCGCGAGCAGATGGATGTTACCGGCCGGCGCATAACGGAACTGGAAGCCCGCGAGGACCTTGGCCGCTCCCGCAAAAGCGAGGTAGTGGCGGCAAAAACCCAGCTGACACAGGACAAGGCGAGCTATCTCGACGCCGCCGGAGCGGAGCGGCTTGCCCAGCAAGCCCTTAAGTTCCTTACCGGCCTGGATACCGACCTCGCCCCGGCGGAGATCCCGCTGCGTGAGCAGGGGGATCCGGAGGCCTATTTAAAAGCGGCCCTGACCCGGCCGGACATAGCGGCCCGCCGCAAAACCCTGGAGTCCGCCGGTTACCTGGCCGACGTGCAGGAACATAATCTTTGGCCTACGCTCGCGGCTTACGGAAATTATTATCCCTTGCGCACCCCGGCTCCCGACCCGGCAGACTGCTGGGACGCGGGCCTGACGCTGAACCTGCCCCTTTACACCGGGGGCGTCGCCGGGGCGCAGCGGGAAGTCGCGCGCGCCGGACAGCGCTCCGCCGCCCTGGCGCTCGGTCTGGCGGAGCGGGCAGCCCTCAGCGAAGTGCGCTCAGCTTACGACGAACTGCACTACCTGGCGCTCGAGGAAGCAAGCCTTAAGGAAGCCCTCTCGCTGGCGCAGGAGAACGCGCGCCTGCAGCAGGAGGACTACAAGCTGGGCCTTGTGACGAACCTGGACGTGCTGAGCGCGCTTAACACCGTGCAGCAGACGCGCCTGGCGCTGTCGCAGGCGAGGGCTATGGAGAATGTCGCGCTGCTCAAACTTGAGATCGCCGCCGGCCTGGAGGCCAAATGACACTTTCGGACCTTTCCATAAAGAACCCGGTTTTCGCCTGGATGCTGATGCTGGGCCTGATAGTTTTCGGCTGGATAGGCTTCAGCAGTATGGGCATAAGCCAGATGCCCGACGTGGATTACCCGGTAGTCAACATCTCGACCACACTCGAAGGCGCCGCCCCCGAGGTGATGGAAACGCAGGTGGCGGACGTCATAGAGGGCGCCGTGATGAGCATACAGGGCGTCAAGGACGTCTCCTCCACTTCAAAACGGGGGCAGTGCAACATTACCATCGAATTCGACCTTGGGCGCGACATAGACGTAGCCATGCAGGAAGTCCAGTCAAAGATATCCGCGGCGCAGAAAAGCCTGCCGCAGGATATGGACCCGGTTACCATAACCAAGACCAACCCCGAGGACCAGCCGATCATACGCGTGGCCCTCACCGGGGACAACAGGCCTCTGAAGGACCTGATGTCCTACACCAATGACTCCCTCAAGGATAAGTTCACGACCATAGCGGGCGTGGGCGATGTCGACATGGGAGGCTTCGTCGACCCTAACCTGCGGATCTGGATAGACATAGACAAGCTCAACGCCAAGCAGCTGACCGTTGAAGACGTCATGACCACGGTGCAGAACCAGCACGCCGAAATGCCGGCCGGCTACATCAGCTCCGGCCAGAAAGAGCTGAACGTGCGGGTGATGGGGGAAGCGGCCACGCCGGAGGCTTTCTCCAACCTGGTGATAACGGGCCGCGGCGGCGCCCCCATCTGGAAGACGTTCCGCATAAAGGACGTGGCCGAGGTGGAAGACGGGCTTAACGACATACGCCGCGTTTCGCATACCGGCGGCAAGCTTTCCGTTGGCCTGGGCATAATGAAGCAGCGCGGCTCCAACGCCGTAGCCGTAGCCAAGGCGGTGCGCGCTAAAGTGGACGAACTGCAGAAATCGCTCCCGCAGGGCATGCACCTCATGGTGGTGAACGACAGCACCCGTTTTATCGAGGATTCCACCCACGAGCTGAATTTCACGCTGCTCCTTTCCGCGCTATTGACCGGCATAGTCTGCTGGCTGTTCCTTGGCTCCTGGTCCTCCACTCTGAACGTGCTGCTGGCTATACCTACCTCGATCATCGGCGCTTTCCTGATACTGTATTTCATGGGCTTCACGCTCAACACCTTCACCCTGCTGGGACTGTCCCTGGCCATCGGCATAGTCGTCGACGACGCCATAATGGTGCTTGAAAATATCGTGCGCTATAACGAGCAGGGCTTCGGCCGCGTTAAGTCCGCGCTGCTGGGCGCGCGGGAGATAACCTTCCCCGCCATGGCCGCCTCGATGGCGATACTGGCGATCTTCGTGCCTGTCATCTTTATGAAAGGTATCGTCGGCAAGTTCTTCTTCCAGTTCGGCGTCACCATGTCCGCGGCGGTGCTGCTGTCGCTGCTGGAGGCGCTGACGCTCTCGCCAATGCGCTGCTCGCAGTTCGTGGACTCGGGCCGCGGTACGGCGATAGGCATATGGATGGATAAGTCCTTCACCACGGTTTCGAAATACTACCGCCGGCTGCTGGAAAAGATACTGCGCCACCGCTGGAAGACCATAGGCGCGGCGACGCTTATCTTCGCGCTGTCCCTGCTGATAGCGTTCAGGCTGCCGATGGAATTCACCCCTTCGCAGGACCAGAGCCAGTTCATGGTGCGGCTGCAGACGCCCATAGGCTCGTCATTCGACTACACCTCGGAGGTTATAGGCAAGGTGGAGAGCTGGGCCATGAAGCAGGCGAACGTCCAGATGTATTTCGGCATGGTGGGCGGAGGCGGCAGCGTCAACAGCGGCATGATGTTCATAACGATGAAGCCTAAAGCCCAGCGCACGCCGCTGAAACCCGGCGGGCCAAAACCTACCCAGCAGGATTTCATGAATTATACACGCAAGGCGCTGAAGGGCGTCGAAGGGCTCGACCGCGTCTCCATACAGGACCCGTCGCAGTCCGGCTTTACCGCCAAGCGCGGTTACCCCGTCGAGATCAGCCTGCGCGGTCCGGATTGGGATAAACTGAGCGAACTGGACCAGGCTTTGATGAAGCGGATGGCGGATTCGGGCAAGATGGTGGACGTGGATACCGACTACCAGGCCGGGATGCCCGAGGTGCAGGTCATACCCGACCGCGACAAAGCGGCCGCCCGCGGCGTCAACATCGCCAGCATCGGAGACGCCGTAAACGCCATGATAGGCGGCGTGCGCGTGGGGAAATTCACGAAGAACGGCAAACGTTACGACATACGGCTTCGCCTCGTCGACAAGGACCGCAAGACCCCGGGCGACATAGGCAAGATCTGGGTGCGCAACAACCGGGGGGAACTGATACGGCTCTCCGACGTAATGAAGATAGTCCAGAAGCCCACGCTGCTTTCCATTTCCCGGCGCAACCGCGAGCGCGCCATAGGCGTTTTCGCCAACCCCGCCCCCGGGGTAGCGCAGGCCGATGCGCTGGCCGAGGTGCAGAAAGAGGCGAAGGAACTTCTGCCGGAAGGCTACCGCGTCATCCTGTCGGGAAGCTCGCAGACCTTTCAGGAATCCACCAGCAGCCTGCTGACGGCGCTGGTATTCGGTATTTTCGTCGCGTACATGGTTCTGGCGTCGCAGTTCAACAGCTTCATACACCCTGTAACGGTGCTGCTGGCGCTGCCCTTCAGCGTTACCGGGGCTTTCATAGCGCTGCTCGTCGGGCACCAGTCGCTCAATATCTACAGCATGATCGGCATGATACTCCTTATGGGCATCGTAAAGAAGAATTCCATCCTGCTAGTGGAGTTCACGAATAACCGCCGGCGCGAAAAGGGCATGAACGTGAATGACGCGCTGCTCGAGGCCTGCCCCATAAGGCTGCGCCCCATACTGATGACTTCTTTCGCCACCATAGCGGCGGCCATCCCGCCGGCGCTGGGTATCGGGCCCGGCGCGGAGACCCGCATACCGATGGCGCTGGTGGTGATCGGCGGCGTAATGTTCTCCACGCTGCTGACGCTGCTGGTGGTCCCCTGCGCCTACAGCCTGATGTCGCGTCTTGAAAGCCACCGCCACGAGGAAAATCTTAAGCAGGCTCTCATCGAACTTGGCGAGATAAAACCGGAGGCCGCGGCGGCTGATCCGGGGAGGGGCGCGGCGTGACCGGGGAAACGACAGCGCAGGATGTGGCCGTCCGGGCGTCCCAGCTGACCAAACGGTTCGGCTCCTTTACCGCCGTAAGCCGCCTGGACCTGACCATCCGGTACGGGGAGATATTCGGTTTATTGGGGCCCAACGGCGCGGGGAAGAGCACCACCATCAAGATGCTCATAACCCTCCTGGCCCCCACTTCCGGGACCGCCGTCATAGCCGGTTTTGACGTCGCGGACAGTTCCATGGACGTAAGAAGGCGCATCGGCTACGTGCCGCAGATGCTTTCAGCGGACGGCGGACTGACCGGGCGCGAGAATCTGACCCTGTCAGCCAGGCTTTACGGAATGCCGCGCCACGAACGGTCGGAAAATATCCGCCACGCTCTTAAATTCATGGGGCTTGAGGCCCATGCCGATAAATTAGTGAAGGCCTATTCCGGCGGCATGATAAGGCGGCTGGAGATCGCGCAGGCCCTCCTGCATCATCCCGCGGTGCTGGTGCTCGACGAGCCGACCATCGGCCTGGACCCGGTCGCGCGCCATGCGGTGTGGGAACGGTTAAAAGTCCTGCGCCGCGACCTGGGGCTGACCGTACTGATAACGACCCATGACATGGAAGAAGCCGACGAACTTTGCGACGAACTTGTGATCCTCCACCATGGCAAGAAGATCGTCGCCGGCAAGCCGGCTGACCTTAAAGCCGCCATCGGTCCCGACGCGACACTGGACGACGTCTTTACAAGTTCCTGCGGAGTAATTATCCAGGAGAGCGGGGATTTCCGCAATGTCAACCAAACCCGGAGAACGGCCCGCCGTCTCGGTTAGCGATGCGCTCAAAAACTCTACGCGATAGGCCCAGGTCTTATCCGGAGTGAGCGCCACCAAAAGGAGCCTGTGAATGATCAGCGACGAAGCTGCAGGCCAAAAGCGGCTGTTGTATCCCGAAAAAAAGGGGGGGCTGCGGACCGTCAGCCCTTCCGGGCTCGCCGCCTTTTTCGGGCAGGTGTTCGCGATAGTGGAGGTTGAGATACGGAAAGTCCTCCGCGATCCGATAGAACTTTTTTCCCGCGTAGCCCAGCCCATACTCTGGCTGGCCGTTTTCGGCCAGGTATTCAGCCGCATTAAAGGCATACCTACCGGCAATCTGAGCTATATGGCTTTCATGGCCCCCGGGATACTGGCCCAGAGCGTCCTTTTCAGCGCCATATTCTATGGTATCAGCGTGATATGGGAACGAGACCTCGGTATCGTTCAAAAATTGCTGGTAAGCCCTTCGTACCGTGAAGCCCTGGTGTCTGGCAAGGCTGTTGCCGCCGGCATACGGGGCCTGGCGCAGATGGTCCTGATCTACATACTCATCTGGGCGATGAGGATAAACCTTAATCACGGTGTGGTTTCAATTCTCGGCGTCATGACCGCGGTTTTCCTCGGCTCCGCGGTTTTTTCCACTTTTTCCCTTGTGGTCGCCTGCATCGTTAAAACACGGGAGCGGTTCATGGGGATAGGACAATTGCTGACCATGCCCATGTTCTTCGCCAGCAACGCTATATACCCCGTAGCCCTCATGCCCGCCTGGCTGAGGGTAATAGCGCGCTTTAATCCATTGACCTACCTTGTGGACGCGCTTCGCCAGCTCATGGTCCAGGGCGGACAGAGCGTCTATGGGCCGGGAATGGATTTCGGCGTGCTGGCTGCGGTATTCCTGGTACTTTTATTGCTTGCCTCAAGACTTTATTCGGGTATCGTAAGGTGAAGGTAAGGCGGGCGCGGTTCCCTCATTAAGCTTTTTTAATCTTATTTTAAGGGCATGTTAATAAGCGCCGTGTTAAACTATCCCCAGGAACTGTCGGATCAGGACCGGAATATTACAGAGGAAAAAATATATGAAAAACAATAAAATAGTGCTGTCGTCTTTGGTGTTCGTTCTGGCGCTGGCCGCTCCGTGCGCCCGCGCCTTCGCCCAGCAGGGCCCTTGTAAAGCCGATGCGGAAAAATTCTGCAAAGATTCTAAAGGGACGGACCGGATGGCCTGCCTGAAAACCCACGAGGCGGATCTCTCGGACGCCTGCAAAGCCAAAATGGCCGGGCACGGAAAGGGCATGGAGAGCCATCCCTGCGCCCCTGACGCGGAAAAATTCTGCAAGGATTCTAAAGGGACGGACCGCATGGCCTGCCTGAAGACCCATGAGGCTGATCTCTCGGACGCCTGCAAAGCCAAAATGGCCGGGCACGGAAAGGGCATGGAGAACCATCCCTGCGCCGCAGACATGGAAAAGTTCTGTAAAGACGTAAAGGGGACTGACCGCAAGGCCCGCATGGCCTGCCTGAAGACCCATGAGGCTGATCTCTCGGACGCCTGCAAAGCCAAAATGGCCGAGCGCAAGGAAAGCCGCGGAGATAAGCAGCCCAATATAGAAGTGACTGCTCCGCAGGCCGCCCCTGCCGCCCAAACGCCGCCCGCAGCCGCGCCCGTGACTTCACCCGTCACAGCGCCGGAGGCAGCTCCCGCTGCCGCTACGCTAACCAACTAAGCAGCGAACTGACATTTCTTGCCAGAACCGCCGGGGGGGATCCTCCGGCGGTTCTTATTTCCCCCGGCCGGAGACGGCAGGCGCGGAATCCCGAAAATGGCACAGCACTTGAAAATCGACGGTTCACCATGTATACTGTAGATGTCAAACTCCCATAGAGGAGAACTATATCTATGAAGACCATTTTACTGTTCCTGTTGTCGGCAGTCCTGCCCGCGGTAACGCTGGCAGCGCCCTCGGGTATCAACTCCCGGGACATCGAGAACAAAATAGCCCTCTCCTGCGAAGATCTGGACTCAAGGCTGGACTCGGTCGAAGACCAATACGAGATCTTCATGTCCACTCCCGTTGTCGACCCTCAAACCTACGCCGACTACCGCAATACCCTCCTGGAGACCGGCCGTGACGTACGCGCCTTGGACGAATATCAGCGCAGTATCGCGGAGACGGTGGATAAGCTTGAGGCGAACGAACCGCAGCCGGATGATATTCAGGAACTCCTCAGCCTCAAAGATTACGCATTTAAACAGGCAGCCGCGGAGCAGGGGCGGTATGATGTCGCCGAGCAGAATCACGAATTGCTGCTCGAGAAAATACGCAAGCAGGCCCAGGCTGCCGCCTCCGGACAGCAGGGCACCCTCAACTCCGATCCCCAGGCGGTGCAGCAGGAGAAGGAGCACCAGCTTAAGATAATGGAGCAGGCCCGGGCCATGGGCGATAAGGAAAAAGAGTTCAACGCCATAAAGAATTACGCCGGGATGGATCCGCAGAAAGGCAGGCAGATGCTGGGCGGTTTTTTTGACGGGCTGACGCCGCAGGAACGGAGCAAATATTCCGAAAAGTGGAAAGAGGACGCCCCAGCGCTTAGCGGTTCCGGTACCTCGTTCGCGATGGGCCTTAAAGCCGGCTCAGCGCGAACCCTCTCGAAGCCCATGGGCGCCGCGGTACCCGGTATAGGGGGGGCGGCTTCGGATGACGAGGATTTTCCCGGGGCGTACGCATCTCAGCAGCCTGCCGGCAAAAACGGTTCCCCTATCAAACCTAACGAGGTAAAGCTGAGCATGTGGACCGCGGTTGACAAATTCTCCCCGTCTTTGGCCGCGCCTCATCTGCGGGAGACGACGCTGAGCATAGCCGCGGACGCTAAGACGGACTGGCTTGAGAAGAAACAACAGGCACTGAAAGACCTGGCCGCCAGGACCCACGACGCCTCCGAGCGGGAACAGTGCATCAACGGCGCCGGCAATATAGACAAGCTGATGGGGAAAAAGAGCGCGGCCGCGGGACTTGACAACGTCGACGACCGGTCCCAGGCCCTGGGGGAATGGAACACCTCTGTCTCCCGGCTCATGGATAAGTCCCAGGAAGGGCAAACCGAAAAAGCGCTGGTGGACAAAAAAGCCGTCTATGACGCCGAGTATGCCGGGCTCAAGACCGACGCGGAAAAGGTCCAGTGGCTGAAGGACCATGGCGCGGAGTCCGACGCCAACGGAAAAAAACTGGCTGAGCTGTACGCCAACAACCCTGAATATCTCTCGGCGCGCAAGACCGAGGCCGACGCGCAGGCCTACATGCGCTCCAATGTGGCGAATTTCAAAGACGGCACCAGCTTCACTTCGGACGAACTTGGCCTGCAGCTGCCGCCCGGACAGAAGGTTGTTATATCCCGATACCCCGAGGGCTCCATATTGGCCCCCCGCGGCTACGCCTACAAGGATGAACAGGGCCTGTCCCATTTCGAGAGTTTCGACAAAAAAGACGGTGGTGGATCAGGCGATGGAACCCGACGGGAAAATGCGCGTCGTAGAGAAGACGCAGGCTAATGACGGGACCGTTAACATAGTCGAGCGCCAGCCGAACGGCGATCTTGTCTGGACGGAAGAACGCAAACCCGACGGCACCCGCGCGATGGAGATCTACGGAGCGGATGGGAAAGCCGTCGCCGCAAAACTTACCAAGCCGGATGGTTCGACCATAGAGGCCGAAGCCGTGGGCCCGGAAGGGATAAAGAGAACCATTTTTACGGACGCAAACGGCGCAAAAACTTTCACGCTGGAGCCGCCGCCGGGAGGGAGCGGCTATCCCAGGCAGAGCGGCAGGGTGGTGGACGGAAAACTGGTAATGGACCGGATGGAACTGGATCCGAAAACCGTCAAGGCCCGCTCGGGCGATTATGTGTTCGAGACGAAGGTGGACGGGAAAAGCGCAGGTTTTGAAGTCGACATGAACGCCATAAGGGCGCTGCCCGAGAACAAGCGCGGCGAGGCCTCCAAGGCCGCCGCCGAAGTAATGGCCGAAGGGAACGCCGACCAGGCCGGGCCCCTGAAGCAGTTCATAGAGCTGACAAATCAGCAGGTGGGCCCCAAAGGACAGGTGTCAGTGATCACGGGCCAGGACGCCAAAGGGAACACCGTCTACCAGGCGAATGTCCTTTCCGAAGGTGGTTCCCAGAAGCAGATCGTGGGACAATGGACGAAGATTTCCAAAAAGGAAAGCGAGGGACTGGCCAGCGACACCGGCCTGGATATAAGCGTGCGCTCCGCGGGAAAGGGCTATGATATAAACAAGACCGAGTTCTCCACGCTCGAAAGGTTCTCCGGCGACCATATCATCGACTATTACGGCGGCCAGAGCCGTTTGACCGGGGGCTGGGTTACGGGTTACGGGGCCGAGAACGATAACTACATCGGACGCTATGACGCCAGCACCGGGGCCCCGAGACAATGGATGAAGACGGGAACGGATAAGCTCTATTCAAGTCCCGGCATAATAGGGCAGACGGGCATCGCCATAAACGCCATGGGCAAGAGCACTGTACAGCTGACCGGTTCGGCCATGGCGGTGGTCGGCGCCGGAACTGTCGGCTGGGCCGACAAGGATCTCCAGAACGAGTTCATGGAGCGGGCCAAGTCCAACTTCTACGGCAACGAGGTCAGCCGCACCCTTGGGCAGAATCTTATCGGGGACTATTATAACACGGGCTATTCCATGCTGAAGGTGGATGAAAACCGCAACATCCAGAACGTAGGCAAGGAAGTGGGCGGCACCACGGGCGCCGTGCTCCAGGGGGGGGTAAATTTCGCGAATGGCGTAGCTTCTTCGCTGATCCTGGCTCCGGTCGGGGGCGCCTCCCTGTCGAACATAGCCGGTAAGGCCGGGCCGATCGGCACCGCTTTGAGCAAAGGCTACAGCGGATACCAGGCCGTTAAGGGCGTCTACGATACCGGCGCGTCAGGGGTGGAATTCGTGCAGAGTTACCGGGCCTTCAACGAGAACGATCCCGCTAGCAAAGAAAGATATTATGACGCCGTTACCGGCCTTACGACCAGCGCGCTCAATGCCCCCAAGACCTTAGGCCGCGCCCTCACGCTGGGCTCCGAAGTGAAGAGCGTCATAGTCGGCAAGCCCGCGCCTTCAACCATATTGGGCGCCGACGGCAAGCCGTATGAGAAACCGCCGGAGGAACTGAGCAGCTTCAACAAGTTCATAACGGGAAGAAATGAGCCCGGGGCCCTTACGAAGGTAATGACCAAAGACCTCGCCATGGGCGCGGAACCGAGGTACAACATAAATCTCGCCAATAACCCGGTTGGAAGGGCCGTGGAGAGCGTGGATAAATGGGCGGGCGACAAAATCTATAAAATGATGGGAAAGACGGCTGACATTCCCAAGCCCGCGCTCATAGTGCCGGGGCAAACCCAGCCCAACCCCGACGCCAAGATAATAGTGCCGGGTCAGGCGGTCCCTAATCCTAACGCCATAATATTAAGGACAGGCACGACCCAGAACCCTAACGCCCAAATAATTGTTCCTGGGCAGGCAGCGCCTAACCCTGATGCCGTAATAATAGTGCCTGGCCAGACGTTCCCTAACCCGGACGCCAAGATAATAGTGAAGTGAGCTGCGCCCGTCCCCGCGCGAAATACGGTTTAAGGACTGTTTGAACGCGGAGATGTTTTTTATATAGCATTACGAATATGGCACTATCCCCGTCTGACGTCAAATGGCTTTTCGAAAAACTCCGCAAGCTGGATTTTCTCTCGTATCATTCCGACGAGGAACTGACAAGTCTCACGCTATCGATAGGAAAGCGCGTCTTCCTGCCCGGCGAGAATATAATACGCCAGGGTCAGAAGGGTGATGCGCTTTATATCATACGCCGGGGAACGGTCTCGGTCTGGGCTGAAACACCCCAGGGGCGCAAGCGCCTGGCCGGACTCGCGGAGGGCGACTATTTCGGCGAGGTTTCCATATTGACGGGGGAGATCTGCAACGCCTCGGTGGAGGCGGAAGCCGAGGCGGAACTGTTTTTACTGCCCCCCGGCGAACTGCGCAAGGTTGTAAAGGCGAACCCGGTTCTGGCCGAAAGAATGGCGGACGCTGTCTCCAGGCGCAAGGGCGTCCGGGCCCTCGGGCTTGAGCCCGCGGCCATTCCCGCCTCCCGCCTGCTCAAAAACATCAGATCTTTTTTAGGCCTCTCCGTATGACGCTCAGAGCAAGGCTGTTCTTATCCATCTTTTTCTTTTCGCTCCTGCCTCTGGCCTACGTATTCGGCCTGGGAGAGGACAATCCTTTCTTTATATACACCGTCTCGGCGCTGATAATATTTACGCTTCTCGGCACCATGGCCGGCGCCGTGAAAGTGGACAGCATCGTCAAAAGATCGGAAGCCCGCGCCATAAGGAGCGAGGTGGAACTCCAGGCTTTCAAGGAAAGGGTATTCGACGGAGTTTTCAGCGTAGACGCGCAGGGGTCGGTGCGCGACATAAATACGGCCATGGCCCAGTTCCTGCGCTACGAACCGGATTTCCTCAAGGGCAAGTGCCTGTGGGGGTACTTAAAATGCGCGGATGGGGTCCCGGACGAATCCTTCCTGCCGCGCGGACAGGTGCATCGCGCCCTCCAGATGACCGGGAAAACCAAAACAGGCGGCACGATGGAACTCCTGGTAGACCTTTATGCCCAAAGGTCAGACAGCGGGTTCGAAGGTTTCCGCGGATGCGCGCGACCCGTGGAAAAGGCGCTGGTTTTTGAGAAGCTGAAAGAAGGCGTGGCTGTGGATATTTTCAGGACTTTCAAGAGCCGGCTTAAAAATTATGTGGACGATATCGAACGAATAGCGGCTTCCGGAAGCGAGCCCGCGGCCGCGGCCCCCGCACTTACGCGGACGACAAATCAGCTGCAATGCGCGCTGGCCTCCTGCTTTGAACCCGAGTTGCCGTTGAAATGGACGCCCAGGCCGCTCCTCGCGGAAGTTGACCCGAGAAAACTTCTTGACCACATACGTCTTAAATATTCGTTCTATGTCCAGACCCGCTCGAAGCAGCTGAGGACGGAATGCGACGGGGAAGCCCGCGTTTTCAACGGGGATTTCGATTATCTCGCGGAGCTGCTGTCGAACCTGGTGGGAAACGCGCTTAAATATACCACCTCGGACGGGCGCGTGGAACTTGTTTACTCCGAGACCAAGGAAAGACGCAGCTTTGTCGTTACCGATAACGGGATAGGGATGTCCCAGGCCGAAATATCCCGCCTCTTTACCCCTTTTTTCAGGGTTGAAAACTCTATCAATTCTTCCATAGAAGGGCTGGGGCTGGGCCTCTGGACGTCGCAGAAAATAGCCCAGGCCCATCGCGGGGCGATATTCGCGGAATCGCAGCCCGGAAAAGGGTCGACTTTTACTTTTTTCATCTCGAAGCTCGCTACGGAACGGGCTGTAAACTGGGTCGATTGAACCGAGCCTTAACGCATCGCGCCTTATCCCCGACCATGGAAGACAGGATATACTACCCGGAAGACAAGCTCCCCCTGGCGCGCCTCATACCGATGGGTATGCAGCACGTTGTGGCCATGTTCGGGGCCACCGTCCTGGCCCCGATACTGATGGGCTTCAACCCCCAAACCGCCATTTTCTTCTCCGGCATAGGCACGCTTCTTTTCATACTCATCACCCGCGCGAAAGTTCCCAGCTACCTCGGATCCAGCTTCGCCTTCATCGGCCCGGTGCTGGCCGTCACCGGCGGGGTACAGGCGAACATACCTTACGCGCTTTCAGGCATCGCCGCGGCCGCGCTGCTTTACGCCGCCGCCGCCGCGGTCACGCTTAAATACGGTTCGGCGTGGATAGACCGGCTGATGCCGCCTATCGTGACCGGCGCCGTGGTGGCGCTGATAGGCCTTAACCTGTCCTCCTCGGCCGTTTCGAATTTCATAAATTCAGACTTCAGACTTGCGGGGAGCGGCGACTATATAAGGCTCGCGGTGGCCTGCGTAACGTTCGCCGTAGCAGCTTTTGTTTCCATCTATCTCAAGGGCTTTATTCGCCTGCTCCCGATATTGGTTGGGGTAGCGGCAGGCTACGCGCTGTCGCTCGCGCTCGGCATAATAGGCCCGGAGCACCTGGCCGCCATACGGGACGCCGCCTGGCTGGGGCTGCCCCCTTTTATAAAGCCCGCCTTCAGTCCCGGCGCAATGCTCGTTATCGCGCCGGTGTTCGTGGTGCTTGTGGCGGAGAATAAAGGCCACATAGAGGCCATCTCCGGCTATATGAAGCGGGACCTCAACCCGCACCTCGGGCGGGCCTACCTTGGGGACGCCGCGGCCACATTCGTTTCGGCGATGGGCGGAGGAACTCCGCAGACTACCTACGCCGAGAACATGGGTGTTATGGCGATAACGCGGGTATTCAGCGTTTACAATTTTATAGCGGCGGCGTGCATAGCCATCCTGCTCGGGCTTTGCCCCAAGTTCGGCGCGGTCGTCGAGTCCATACCCGGGCCGGTGCTAGGCGGGGTCACTGTAATACTTTACGGCCTTATAGCCATGATGGGCATCAAGATCTGGCTGGACGCCAAAGTGGACCTGTGCTCGCACAAGAACCTTATAATCGCAGGCGCATCCATAATAATTTCGACCGGCCTCGGCGTCAAAGGCTTCACAGTGGGGCGCGTGAACATGGCGGGGATAGCTTTCGGCACGGTGCTGGCCGTCCTGCTGAACCTCGCGCTGTCCCTGGGAGACAGGGACGCAAAGCCCGGCTGACCCGGCCGCCGGGATCCCCGCCGGCCGGTAACAGCAATTATTTGTTTAGAGCTTTTCTAAGGAACTCCACAAGCTTAGGACCGTAGGTCTCGCGCTGGGAATAAAAGGCGTCAATGTGCCCGCCGCGGACCGCCCAGAATTCCTTCGGTTCCCCGGCCGCCTCGTAGAGCTTGCGGCCCTGGCTGAAAGGCACGACGGGATCTTCTCCGGAATGTATGAAAAGCTTTGGACAGGTTATTTTCCCGATGTAGTCAGCGGGCGAATGCCGCCCGTTTACCGCCACCCACGGCAGCCACGCCGCCGGCCAGGTGAACCACCTCCGCCTTAACACCGCAGAGCCTATGCTCCGGTAGGAATAAAAAGTCCCTTCAAGCACCAAAGCCGCAGGTTTAAAGCCGGACTCGGCCGCCGCCGCTACCGCTATCGCCCCGCCAAGGCTCTGGCCTAAAATGATGATCTTGCCCGCTTCCGCTCCGGGCAGTTTCTTCGCCTGCTCCAGCGCCGCAATACCATCCTCCACCAGCCCGTCCAGGGTAGGCTTTCCTCCCGAAGCCCCGTAGCCGCGGTAATCAAAAATAAAAACATTGAATCCCTCTTTTGAAAGCCAGGCTGAATAGGGATAATGCGCCGTCATATTGCTGGCGTTGCCGTGAAAATGGACCACGGTCCCGAGGGGGGTTCCGGCGGCGGGGAAGAACATGCCGGTCAGCGCAGTGCCGTCGGCGGAATTGAATTTTAAAGCCTCGTATTTCAGCCCGGAGTCCGCAGGATCCCCGTAAATATGGCCTGAGGGTTGAAAGAACAAATGGGTGCAGCCCGTGAACGCCGCGGCCGCGGCTATAAGCGCGGTTGTTCCTGCTGTTTTCATAAAGTCCACCTGACACCTCCGGTATTCCGGCCCATACTACGGCGGGAACACGAACTGGTGAAGATATACGCCGGTTTCCTTCACCTTCCCGCGCCAAGCGTATTCCATACGGACCGAACTGTTCTTCGCGAGACGCAGCGAAGCCGCCGCCGACCCGGCCCAGAGCGGCCTCGTGTCGCCCAGGGCGTAACTTATATATCGGGCTTCGGCCAGGAAACGGAATGTTCCGCGCTCGGCCAGCACGCCGGCCTTTAAACCGGCGCCAGCGCGCCAGTCGCCCGCCAGAGCCGGGCCGAAAGCGCTGTCAGCCTCGAGCATAGCGTACCAGAGCTGCCGGACCGGGCCGCCAACTTCCGCCGCAAAGCCGGAGCCGGCGTTCATCGCCCAAACAGCCGCCTTGCCGCTCTGGCGTCCTGTTTCATCCGCCTGTTCGATCCCGGCATTTATCTCCCAGGACTGGCGCCGCACCCAGCTGTCCCACGGGTTCATGCTAAGGACGTGCGCGAGGCGTCCTTCCTTTAAATAAAGCCTGTTGTACAGTTTCTCATAACGCAGCCGTACAGAACCCATTTCAAGCGCGGCGTCAGGGAGATATCCCGCAGGGTCGTCCAGCAGGTCCTGCATGGCGAAGCGGGCCTGCAGCTCGTAAGCCGGCCCGTTCTTCAGCGAAACAAGCCCCGCGCCGAGGCGCATGCTCTCGTGGGCGTCAAGCACTGAAACCGGCCTGGCCGGCGCGCCGAGGAACGTTATCTGCTGGCCAAGCGGGGCGCGTACCGCCAGAAGGGGATCGGTGCGCCTGTCGAGCTCCGTTTTACCTATTCGCCGGGCGTAGAAACGCCAGCTTAAGTAATCCACGGCCGTCTCAAGCACGGCGGCCCGGCTTGCAAGCGGGGCGCCCTCAAGTTTTTTTAGTCCGGCCTGCTGGTCTCCCCTCGCCAGTTCCAGCACCGAGGCCCTCTCGCCGGGGGAAAGCTGGGACCTTTTCCAGTCCACGATCTTCCAGAGGGAGGGCCGCCAGCCGGGAGCGGAGGCGGGGGAGGGGGGGAGCGCGGCCTTTACGGTGTCGGAAGGTATTACCCAGAAGTGAAAACGCCTGGAGAGGTCCAGTTCCGGCTTTACAATATCCAGGAGGGGCATCAGCTGCCAGGAACAGTTGCGTGTGAAAAAGAGATAGGGGAAGGCCGCCTTGCCCAGTTCCCAGCCGTGGCGAAGAAGCCGGTCTATTTCATCCTGGTTAAGGTTCAGCGGGAATTCCCAGAGGTCCCTGCTTTCTATATTGTGGTATTCCTGTATTTTCAGGTAATACGGGATGGTGGAGAACTGTCCCGGGTAGGCCCCGACCAGGCCCTTGATGGCGAAGAAAAGGCCGTTCTCCTCGTCCGCGGTCGCCGCGTAGTTTATGGTGTAATCCAGCAGGTCGGCTCCGGCCGCGCCGCGCTTACGTAGCCGCAGGAAAGTGTGGCCGTAAAGCGTGGAGGGATTGTTAAGGTAACCTGAAGCGAAAAGAAGGCTTACCGATTCCACGTCCAGGCCGGCCTTCCACTCGATGAAATCACGGCAGGCGGGCGCGGGGACCGCGGCAGGAGTCACGCCCAGTTTCCCGCGCAGCCAAAGGTAGCGCTCGGGAAAGCGGCATTCGGGACTGGCGTCGGGGGGGCCGGCGAAAAAAAAGCCGTCTATGGCGGCTTCAAGTTCGAGTTTTGGACTGATCCTTCCCCAGGAGGAGAGAAAAAAATCGGGATTCACCGAAGGGCTGTGGTAACCGCCGAGAAGGTTCTTCTCGTAATAAAGCAGCTTCAGCCAGTACGGATCTTTCCAGGCTTCGGCGTTCAGGGCGGCCTGCCGCAGATTGAGGCGCAGCAGTTCTGTGCCGGGGGCTGCCGCTCCTGCGGCCGGGGCGGCGGTTAAAAATGCCAGAAAAAAAAGACGGACCGGCAGCCTGAGCCAGCCGGTCCGTCCGTAATTCATCGCGTCGCTGCGGGATTACAAGCTGCCAACGAGACGATTGATCTCGTTAACGGCTGTCTTCGCGTTGTTGGAGGCGAAGATGGTGGTATGGTTCTTCTGCAGCAGCTGGGTGAACTTCCAGTTGTTGTCGGGCGTGTAGCCGTAGAGACTGGCCAGGTTGGCGACATATTCGCCCTTGCCGGCGGCCACGTCGCGGGACAGGTCTTTGTAGTTGGCTTCGATGAAACTCTCACGGGCCATGGACACCTTCACCAGGCCCTTGTTATTGCAGCCCGAGGTCCCGGAGGTTATGCCGAAGGTCTGGCTGCCGAAAGTGCCGTTGGTGGTGGCCGCAAGCACCTGGGTCATGTCGTTTTCCTTGAAAGCCAGGCTGCCGAGACCGCAGCCGGCGCTGCCGTAGTCGGCCGCGAAGGCGGCGGCGCAGGAAGCTCCCACAACGACCGCTGCTAATATCAGTTTTTTCATTCTTTGTTCCCCTTTATTTTATATAACAGGCTGGATTAATTCTGCAAATTAACCCTGCCATTTGTCAATTTTTTATTGCGCCCGGACGCTCCGATCCTCGCGGCAAGACGCATGCCCGGTTGCCGCCTGACCGCCGCGCGGCTAGTGCAGACCAATCCTGCAATCGTGGGTTTTGGCGTACCGTTCCATCGCCTGGCCCTCATGTTCCCGGTAAGCCGCTGTGCGCTTGATAAGCTGATCGAAATTGGTCTGGTGAGCGTCGAACATCGGGCCGTCCACGCAGGCGAATCGCGGCTTCCCGCCGACCTCCACCCGGCAGCCGCCGCACATGCCGGTACCGTCCAGCATTATCGGGTTGAGGCTGGCGTAGGTGGGCGTGCCGTGCGGGCGGGAGGTCTCTCCCACGAACTTCATCATCATTATGGGGCCTATGGTGAAGATCGCGTCTATCTTCTCTCCCGCGGCGTAGAGTTCCTTCATGGCGTCGGTAACCAGGCCTTTTTTCCCGGCCGAGCCGTCGTCGGTCGTAACCATGACCTTATCGGAGATGACGCCCATCTCCGCCTCAAGTATTACAAGGTCTTTCGTGCGTGCGCCCAGCACCGATATCACCCTGTTCCCGGCCTTTTTAAAGGCCCTGGCTATAGGGAAAAGTTCGGCTATGCCGACCCCGCCGCCGACCCCAAGCACCGTACCGTAGTTTTTAATTTCCACCGGGGTTCCCAGCGGCCCGGCTACGTCGCTGAAAGAGTCTCCCAGCTTAAAAGCGTTCATTTCGGAGGTCGATTTGCCTATTGCCTGGATAATGATCGTGACCGTGCCTTTTTCGGGATCCCAGTCCACCAGCGTGACCGGTATGCGCTCGCCGCCCTCGCGGGCCCGAAGTATGACGAAGTGCCCGGGCCTGGCCTTGGCGGCTATCAGGGGCGCGTAGATCACGTGCCGCGAGACGACGGCTGAAAGTTCCGTTTTCCCGACTATCTTGTAAAGCCCTTCCGTTGCGTAGATATCGTGGTTCATATAAGATCCTTAATCTCCCGGCGCGTGCGGGGGGCGATCTGCCCGTCCCGGCCGCCCATTGACCGTCACTTCCCGGTAAGAGCTTTATGTATCGCCCTTGCGGCGTTCTTTCCGTCCTTCATCGCCAGGAGAACCGTGGCCCCGCCGCGCACTACGTCGCCTCCGGCGTAAACGCCGTCCAGCGAGGTTTTTCCGGTGGCCTCGTCAGCTATTATGCAGCCCCATTTGTTCACCGAGAGACCGGCGGTAGTCTGCTGTATAACCGGGTTGGGGCTCTGGCCTATGGCCACCACCAAGCTCGAGGCTTCGATATAGAATTCCGATCCTTCCTGCGGCACCGGCTTCCGGCGTCCCGAGGCGTCAGGTTCACCCAGCGCCATGCGTATGCACTTGACCCTCTTCAGGCGGCCTTTTTCGTCGCCCTCCAGCTCTACCGGGGCCGTAAGGAACTCGAACTTTATGCCCTCTTCCATCGCGTTCTCGACTTCCTCGGCCCGGGCGGGCATCTCGGCGCGGGTACGGCGGTAAAGCAGCGTCACGCTGTCCGGTCCGAGGCGCATGGCGCAGCGCGCCGAATCCATCGCGGTATTGCCGCCGCCTACCACAACCACTTTCCCGCCGATATAGTACGGGGTGTCCGTTACGGGGAATTTAAAGGCCTCCATCAGGTTCACGCGGGTGAGGAATTCGTTGGAGCTGTACACGCCGACCAGGTCCTCTCCCGGAGTGTTCATCGGGCTGGGGAGCCCCGCGCCGGAACCGATGTAAATTATGTCAAAGTCTTTCTTTAACTCTTGCACCGTGATGGACTTACCGGCCATCACGTTCTTAAGGAAGCGCACGCCCATTCTGCGCAGCGTTTCCACCTCGAAACGAACCACCTCGCGCGGGAGGCGGAAGGGGGGGATGCCGTAGCTGAGCACCCCGCCGAACTGGTGCAGCGCCTCAAAAACCGTAACGGCGTGGCCAAGCTTTCTCAGTTCCGCGGCCACCGCCAATGAGGTGGGGCCGGAACCGATGCAGGCCACTTTGTAACCCGTGTCGGGGGCGCAATCGGGGGGCTTTATAAGGCCGTTATCGCGGGCATAGTCCGCGGTAAAGCGCTCCAGGCGGCCTATGGATACGGGCCCGAACTTATCCTTGAGCACGCAGGCGGCCTCGCAGTAGGTTTCCTGGGGGCAGACGCGCCCGCAGATGGCCGGGAAAAGGCTGGTTTCGAATATTTTGGTGGCGGCGGCGCCGGCGTCTTCTTTGTACAGCAAGTCTATGAATTCGGGTATTTTAACGTTCACCGGGCACGCAAGTTCGCAGGGCTTATTCTTGCAGCCAAGACAGCGCGCCGCTTCCGTGAGGGCATCCTCCATGCCGAAGCCGAGGGCGACCTCTTTGAAATTCTTCCGGCGTTCGGCGGGATCCTGGTGGGCGCCGTGGTTCTGCTTTAGCGAGGGAGTTGGTTTTTTAGGCTTGTTTTGCATAGGTCTCCGGAGTATTTCCTGCCGTACCGGCCTGATTTTCCAATTATAGCAAAAATGAGGAAACGCCGGCGGAACGGAGTACGGGGGGCGGTAAACCCGCGCGTCCGCCCTGACCCGCTGCGCCCAAAAATGCTATACTCTAAAAAGTTCCGCTGCACCAATTTTCACTGAAAACCTTAAAGGAGATACTTGAATGTCTAACAAACGAGTGGCGATGGACGGGAATACAGCCGCGGCCTATGTGGCGCACAAAACCAATGAGGTTATAGCCATTTACCCCATAACCCCTTCTTCGGTGATGGGAGAGCTTTCAGACACCTGGTCCGCCAAGGGTGACAAAAACATCTGGGGCACCGTTCCTTCGGTCATCGAAATGCAGTCGGAAGGCGGCGCCTCCGGGGCAGTGCACGGCGCGCTTACCGCCGGCGCGCTTACCACCACCTTCACCTGCTCCCAGGGTTTGCTGCTGATGATACCGAACATGTTCAAGATAGCCGGCGAGCTTACGAGCACCGTCTTCCATGTCAGCGCCCGCGCGCTGGCGGCCCACGCCCTTTCAATATTCGGCGACCACGGCGACGTGATGGCCTGCCGGCAGACCGGCTGGGCGATGCTGGCCTCCGCAAACCCCCAGGAGGCCATGGACTTCGCGATCATCTCCCAGGCCGCCGCACTGAAGACCCGCGTGCCTTTCCTGCACTTCTTCGACGGATTCCGGACCTCCCACGAGCTTAACATGGTGGAACCCCTCTCGACCGAAGTCATGCGCAGCATGCTGAGCGAGAAACTTATAGCCGAGCACAAACTCCGCGGCCTCAACCCCGAGCACCCCGTGCTGCGCGGCACGGCGCAGAACCCGGACGTCTTTTTCCAGAGCCGCGAAGCCGGCAACAAATTCTACGCCGCCGTGCCCACTATGGTAAAAGAAGCCATGGGCCAGTTCGAGAAATTGACGGGCCGCAAGTACGGCCTGTTCGATTATGTCGGCGCCCCTGACGCGGACAAGGTCGTGGTAGTGATGGCCTCCGGCGCCGACGTCGTTGAGGACACCGTTAACTACCTTATAAAGAACGGCGGGGCCAAGGTGGGCGTGCTGAAGGTGCGCCTCTACAGGCCTTATTCCGAAGCCGATTTCATAAAGGCTCTCCCTAAAACCGTAAAGTCCATAGCGGTGCTTGACCGCACCAAGGAACCGGGCGCGATAGGCGAACCGCTGTTCCAGGATGTGGTTACCGTCTGCGCCAACGCCTTCAAGGCCGGGACCCTCAAAGAACTCCCGACCATAGTCGGCGGCCGCTACGGCCTCGGCTCCAAGGAATTCACGCCCGCGATGGCCAAGGCCGTCATAGAGAATCTCTCCGCCCCGAAGCCCGTACGGGGTTTCACCGTCGGCATCAAGGACGACGTCACCAACCTCAGCCTCAGCTACGACGAAAACTGGACCACCGAACCCGCCGATATTTTCCGCGCCCTGTTCTTCGGATTAGGCTCGGACGGCACCGTAGGCGCCAACAAGAACACGATAAAGATCATCAGCGAGGAAACCGGCCAGTACGCGCAGGGCTACTTCGTCTACGACTCAAAGAAAGCCGGTTCGATGACCGTCTCCCACGTCCGTTTTGGAAAGAACTACATACGCGCGCCATACCTGGTCTATAAGGCCCGCTTCATAGGCTGCCACCAGTTCAGCTTCCTCGAGAAGTACGAAATGCTCGACAAGGCCGAGGACGGCGGGATCTTCCTCCTGAACAGCCCTTTCGAGTCCGCGGACGTGTGGGACCGCCTGCCGGTAGAAGTCCAGGACGCCGTAATAAAGAAGCACCTGAAGGTCTACGTGATCAACGCCTCCAAGATAGCGGAGGAGACCGGCATGGGCGCCCGCATCAACGTTATAATGCAGACCGCGTTCTTCGGCATCTCCGGAGTGCTGCCGAAGGATGAAGCCATAGCGGCCATCAAACAGTCGATCAAGAAAACCTACGCGAAAAAGGGCGACGACGTGGTCAACCAGAACTTCGCGGCGGTGGACCAGACCCTGGCCGCCATAAAGGAAGTTAAGACGGGCGGTCTGACCTCCAAGATAAAGCGCGCCTGCATCGTGGAGGGCTTCCCGCCCTTCGTGCGGGACACCCTGTGCGAGATGATGGCTTTCCGCGGCGACCAGCTGCCGGTGTCAGCCATGCCGGTGGGCGGCACCTTCCCCACCGCGACTTCCCAGTACGAGAAACGGAATATCGCTCTCGAAACCCCCGTATGGGATGAGGCTCTGTGCATACAGTGCGGCATCTGCTCGCTGGTCTGCCCGCACGCCGCCATACGCATAAAGGCTTACGACGGCGCGGAGCTCGCCAACGCCCCCAAGACCTTCAAGTCAGCCGAAGGTAAAGGCGCTCTCAAAGGCCTGAAGTTCACCACCCAGGTGGCGGTGGAAGACTGCACCGGGTGCGGAGCCTGCGTATACAACTGTCCCGCGAAGGAAAAAAAGGAGGGGAAGGAGACCGGCCGTAAAGCCATTAACCTCGCCCCCCAGTTCCCGCTGCGCGAAACCGAGCGGGAGAACTTCAAGTTTTTCCTGTCACGGAAGGACCAGGGCTCCTCGAAGGTGAATCGCAATACCGTACAAGGCAGCCAGCTGGTGCGCCCTCTGTTCGAATTCTCAGGCGCCTGCGCCGGCTGCGGAGAAACGCCTTACGTGAAGCTGATGACCCAGATGTTCGGAGACCACATGACGGTCGCCAACGCCACCGGCTGCTCGTCCATATACGGCGGCAACCTGCCGACCACGCCCTACTGCGTGCGCGAGGACGGACGCGGACCGGCCTGGTCCAACTCGCTGTTCGAGGACAATGCCGAGTTCGGACTGGGCATGCGCGTGGCGTACGATAAACTCGAGGACGAAGCCCGCGAAATATTGAGCGCGATGAAGGACGGCCAGTTAAAGGCCCAAGCCGCTCTCGCGAACGACATACTGTCCGCTAAGCAGGAAGACTGGGTGGGCATAGAGCAGCAGCGCGGCCGTGTGGCTGACCTGAAGAAGGCCCTGGCCGCCATAGGCGGGGAACAGGCCGCCCGGCTGGGAACGCTCGCCGAAAACCTCGTAAAGAAATCCCTATGGATACTTGGTGGCGACGGCTGGGCCTACGATATAGGCTACGGCGGCCTCGACCATGTACTAGCCAGCGGCCGCAAGGTCCGCGTGATGGTCCTGGACACCGAAGTTTACTCCAACACCGGCGGACAGATGTCCAAGTCCACGCCGATGGGCGCAGTGGCGCTGTTCGCGGCGGGAGGAAAGCCGCTCCCGAAAAAGGACCTTGGCATGATAGCGATGACTTACGGCAATATCTACGTGGCCCAGATAGCAATGGGTGCCAACTACGTGCAGTCCGTAAAAGCCATAGCGGAGGCCGAGGCCTACGACGGGCCGTCCATAGTGATAGCCTACAGCCACTGTATAGCCCACGGCATAGACATGGTTTCCGGCATGAACGAACAGAAGAAGGCCGTGACCTCTGGCCGCTGGCCTTTGTTCAGGTATAACCCGGCGCTGAAAGCCCAGGGGAAGAACCCTCTGACCATCGACAGCCAGGCGCCCACTATACCGGTGTCCGACTTCATGATGGGTGAGAACCGCTTCCGCTCGCTGCATAAGTCCAACCCGGAAGTGGCAAAACGCCTCATGAAGCTGGCCGAAGAGGAATACAAGTGGAGGATGAGCGTGTACCGGCAGATAGCCGCCATGACCTGCGAAACCCCGAAGGCGGAGGAAAAAGTAGCGGCTTGAACTTAAGCCGAAAAAGCGGGAGGGCGGGAGCCGGAAGGCCCCGCCCTTTTGCTTTTATAAGGTGGGTCAAAAGACCCAGAAAGGATTGGGCCATAATATTTCCCGGCCTTGGGACCTTTGGCGGTGACGGTGGGCGCGCGTCTGGGGTATACTCTATTTGGAGAGATGAACGGATACTGGAGAACGCAACGGATGAATAAAACTCTTTACGGCATCACAGCGCTGTTCTCATTCCTATTTTTATGCAGGCAGTCCTCGTTCGCGCAGGAAAGCGCGGACGACAGGCTGACGGACGGGACGCCGCCGGCGTTCAGCGATCTGGAAAGGGACCTTTCTCACACAAGCCCCGGCTATTTCACGGTCAATCCCAAATCGGTCAGTGTAAAACTGCTCAGCGTGACGGATGCGCCGGATATGACTTATGTCAGGCTCAAAGAGGAGCCGCCCAAAGATCTTAACGGCGTACTGGTCACCGTGGACAGCATAGTCAACGTCGCCTCCAAACTTTGGCAGATAGTTCATGATAACGCCGCCGTACCGAACATAGAAAGCAAGTACGCTACGGCTTACCCGCAGGGGGTCACATCCGCTTCGCAGCTTACCCAGTGGAGCCGGCCCAAAGTTTACTCCTACGGTTTCTACGCCGAAAACCTCTATGGCGGGGTAATGATAGACTGCAGCTACAAGGTCGCTTTTACCTACGACGGCTCCTATAAGGGAAAAGGCAAATTCCTCACCGGCGTGGCTGTTATCCCGACCGTGGCGCAAGTCGCCTGGGGTTACAATTTTTCCATGACGGCTGCTGTGCCTGACTCGACCATAACCAATGTGGGGACCGAGGCCGACCCCGTAGCCGCCCTGCAGCTCAAACTGACCTGGAAGATGTCCACCGTGCTGAAAGAATTCGACGGAACCAGCGTCTATTACGTCCAGGGAGACGGTTACTATAAAGAGATAGCCACACCCTGGAAGGGCGAACCCAAGACCATCGGGAGCGTGAAGGCGGCCTTGCCCCTGCTCGACCCGTTAAAAGTTTTTTGAAGCACCCGCCCGCGCAAGCGGACGGCATCGGAAAAGGAGGATGCAAGAAATGAAGAAACTACTGGCATTAACAGCCGCCGCAACCGCCCTGTTCGCAGGCCGGGTTTTCGCCGCGGATAACCAGGATACAAAGTATCTCACCGTGGATCCTGACTCCGCCATGATAACGCAGATCACCGACAGGGGCGGCACCATACCGCTTAACCCGGGGACTACCCCGTCCTCACCCGGAAGTATACCGCTGCCTAAGCCGCCCTCGGGCCCGCAGATAAACCCGCCCGTGACCGGCGACCCCTCGTCGGACTTCAATAACGGCCTTAACCAGGTGAACGGCACCGTGGCCGCGATCGACGCAATAGTGAACCTCGCGGACAAGATCTGGGGCATCATCGAAAAGAATCAGCCCGTGGTTAATATCACCACCAACTACGCCAACGCGGTTCCTTACGGGACCAGCCACTGGAGCCAGCTGCAGGGGTGGACCAAACCGGAGGTAAAGAAGTATTCCTTTTCGATGAACAACCTTTACGGCGCCGAAGTCGTGAAGGTCGACTACCAGGTACACTACACCTACAACGGCAACTTCCAGGGCAAGGGCAAGTTCCTGACCGGCGTAACTATAGAGCCGATCAACGTGGTTACGGCCTGGGGCTACAAGGTAAGCCTGGTCTCAGAAGTACCGGACTCCACGATAGCCAATGTCGGCACCCACGAGGATCCGATAGCCGCCATGCAGCTCCAGCTCCGCTGGACCGTGCACACGGCGGTCAAGGACATCTCCTCTAAGGCCATCTATTACGTGCGTGGCGACGGTATCATGCAGGAGATCGGCAGCCCCTTCGACAGGGCCGCGCAGATAAGGAACGAAGCTAAGACAGAAGGATCTACCGAAAAGGCGGCGAATTCAAGGTTCAACTGAACCTGACCGCAGCCTCCTTTCCGCCCCGGCGCCCGTCTTACGGGAGCCGGGGTTTCGTTTTATAGCGGACGGGTTACGGGTATCGGGAGTGTTGAATGCGAGCGTGGGAAAATTCCGGAATTCCCGGTTCAGCAGCTGCTTTTGAGTTTCCTGAACAACTCCAGCTGCTGGGCGGAAAGCCGCTTGGGCAATGTCAGAGACACTTCGGCGTAAAGGTCTCCGGAGGTACCGTCCTTGCGGGGCAGCCCGCGGCCTGCAAGGCGCAGCCTGCGCCCTGAGCCGGAACCGGCCGGCAATTTAACCTTAACAGGGCCTGACGGGGAAGGTACGGAAATTTCCGCGCCCAAAGCCGAATCCCAGGGGAAAACGTCGATCTTTACGGCAAGGTCGTCCCCGTCTATCTGGAAGAGGGGATCGGGCAGGATAGCGATCTTGAGGTACAGGTCGCCAACCCCCCTGGAGGAGGACTTGCCCTGCCCGCGCAGGCGTATGGTGGCCCCGTCGCGCAGGCCCTTGGGAAGCTTGACGTTTATGTCGCGAGTTTCGGTCTTCCGCCCGTTCCTGTAGCTGAAGGAAAGCTGCTTGTGGCCGCCTTGAAAAAGGTCCTCGATGGAAAGCTGCAGCTCAGCCTCCATATCCAGGGGGGAACGCCCGCCCCCGCTATCCTCCATACCGCCGAAGGTGGTTCGAAAAAAATCGCTGAACCCCCCGAACTGCCCGAAATCCTCACCCTGCCCGCCCTGATACTGAAATCCTCCGGGCCGCTGATACTGAAACCCCCCGCGCTGCTGCTCTTGGCCGGGCGGGGGCTGGTACCCCTCTCCGGCCTGCCAGTTCTCACCCAGCTGGTCATAGAGCTTCTTTTTCTGGAGATCCGAAAGGACCTCGTAAGCTTCGTTTATTTCCTTGAATTTTGTTTCGGAGGCCGCTTTGTTGCCCTGGTTGCGGTCGGGGTGATGCTTGAGCGCAAGTTTCCGGTAGGCCGATTTTATTTCCGCCTCGCCGGCGTCCCGGGATACACCGAGGACAGCGTAATAATCTATATATTTCGGCATGGCCGTCAGAGCTTCGACAGGAAGACCGCGAGGAAAAGGGCAAAAACGAGCATGATATAGCGCTCGATAACGCGCTCAGGCACGCCGGGAAGCATATAATCCAGCAGATGCGCTGCTATCAGGACGGTGAGGACGGCTCCCCAGAACGTCCAGATGTATTTATTGTCCAGCGGGGAGGAGGCTCGCTTCGCGGCCGCCGGGTCCTTCTGGTGTTCGGATTCTTGTTTATTTAAGCTCATTTTTTATTGACGACAGATATATCCTGGAAAACGACGGTGATACCGAGCTCCACGCCCTCGCGGTTCGTAACCAGCATGGTGCTGTAGCCGATTATCAGCGGGGTGCCGGCGTGCATTATCGAGATCTCGGCGCGGCGCACGCAATGCCCTGTCCGCAGGGTTTCCTTTATTACATCCTTGAGTGCGGGGAAAGCGTCGAAAGCTTCCTCGTAGTTTTTATCGCGGCAGCAGTTCTCCGGATCCATGCTGAGGATCTTGCCCGCCATGCGGTTCAGGTACGCCACCTTCCCCTGCAAGTCCACGCTGACCAGTCCGCCGGTGAGATTATCCAGTATGCACTCGTGATACTCCTGGAGACTTTTGATCATGGTACTATTCTACAAAAAAGACGGCAGGCGGTGGCAAGCAGGGGGGGCTGGACAAGAGTGTCGCGCCGG